>JAOPUT010000227.1 GCA_025963385.1 Mycobacterium sp. | reverse complement strand
CCAATGTTTGAGTTTGACGCAAAGGAGAAGCGCGTGACTGTGTGCCTCGTCCACGGTAACCCCGAGACCGCCGCCGTCTGGAACAGGTTGGCTCCGCTCCTCGATCGCGGACCCGTCGTACGTCTGTCCCCACCGGGTTTCGGCGCCCCTGTGCCCGCACGGTTCACAGCCACGGTGGAGGAATACCGCCGCTGGCTGGTCACCGAGTTAGAGCGTTTTGAGCGGCCGGTCCATCTGGTGGGTCACGACTGGGGCGGAGCCCACGTAATGAACGTCGTGATGACACGGCCCGAACTGGTGCGCAGTTGGGTATGCGACGTCATCGGCCTCTTCGACCAGGACTACCAGTGGCACGATCGCGTAAAGGTGTGGGCGACCCCGGGAGCCGGCGAGGATGCGGTAGCGGAGCTGATCGACCCGCCTGTCTCCGAACGTGCTGCCGCACTAGTGGATCGCGGTATGCACGAAGACGTTGCGCTCCCAGTCGCCGAGGGCCAGAACGCCGTCATGGGCGACTGCATCCTCCGCCTCTATCGCGACGCGGTCCAGCCGACCATGGCCCGGCTGGGCCGCAATCTCGAGCGCGCCGCCGCACGGCCAGGCCTGTCGATTCTGGCCGGCGACGACCACTACGCCCCCGACGAGCAGCGTCGCCGCGCAAGCGCCCGCGCCGGAGCTGAGATCGCGGTGCTGGACGGACTGGGCCACTGGTGGTTCACGCAAGATCCAGAGCAGGGTGCTGCTGCCATTAACCGCTTCTGGGCAGGAGTGGGACAAGAGTGATACCCAGACGATGACGATCAGCAACGAGTTCTCTGCGCGCTATCAGCGTCGTCGCCGCGCCATCGATCGCTGTTCCCTCGCCCCCAGGCGCCAATACGACGGGATCGATTATGCGGCTCCACCGGCAGAGTCGGTGATTTGATCGGAGGAATTAACCGGATGCGGCCGCCCGTCGGTGCGACCGTCGCTTGTGTTCACCGAATGCTGCTGTTGACCAGGGCTATTCGGATTGACGGCAGGGTGCGAGAGCGGGCGGGTCGTAGGCCCAGGTCCACGGTGGGACTAACGTCGTGCTGCCTACCGCCCGCATCAGTGAGCCTCCAGAAAGGTGATCACCGCGAGGACCCGGCGATGGTCGTTGCCGGTCTCGGGCAGGTTGAGCTTGGTCAGGATGCTGCGCACGTGCTTTTCCACCGTGCCTTCGGTAATCCAAAGCCCTTGTGCAATACCGGCATTCGACCGGCCCTCTGCCATCAGCGCCAGCACCTCCCGTTCCCGCGCGCTGAGGACCGCTAGCGGGTCCTCGCGCCGTCGCGCCGACACCAACTCCTGCACCAGCGCGGGATCCACCACCGACGCGCCCCTCTTGACGCGTTGCAAAGTGTCGATGAAGTCCGCGACATCGGTCACCCGGCTCTTGAGCAGATACCCGATGCCGCGCCCGCCGGCCAGCAGTTCCATTGCGTGCTCGACGTCAACGTGCGCCGAGAGTACGACGACGGCGGTGTCCGGCAACTCTTCGCGAATGACGCGGGCCGCGTCGAGTCCTTCGGTGAAGTTGGCAGGCGGCATTCGGATATCGGTCACCACCAAGTCGGGCGTCTTTTCACGGACGATAGCGAGGAGTTGTCTGCCGTCACCGGCCTGCCCGACCACGTCGAAGCCAGAATGTTCCAATAGACTGGCCAGACCCTCGCGCAGCAACAGATCGTCCTCTGCCAGGACCACGCGCACCCGACTCGCCGGGGACTTGGGAATCGGTGGTGGGCTGGGATTTATCGCACCGCGGCCGTCGACACCGGCAGGCACGTCCATGTCGTCGACGATCAGACCGTGGCGACTTTGGCTGTGCCGCAGCGTGTTTCCGAAGTCGGCCGCCGTCGTCGGCCGATCGTCGGGATTGCTCTCCATTGCGTGTTCGATCGCGGCGCTGACATCGTCGGGTATCTGAACCAGGTCCCGTGCCGCAGTGGGCTCGGCAGCGACCCTCAGGAACTGGGCGACGACCCCCTCGCCACTGCGGCGTTCGAAAACGGCGTGACCGGTGAGGGCACAAAACAGGGTCGCGCCAAGGCTGTACACATCGGACGCCGGAGTCGGGCTGCGACCCAGGAGCACCTCAGGCGCGGTGAACGCAGGCGATGCGGTCACCACACCTGTCGCGGTTTCGAAGCCACCGGCAATCCGTGCGATGCCGAAATCCGCCAACTGGGGTTCGCCGTACTCGGTGAGCAGAATGTTCGCAGGTTTGATGTCACGGTGCAGGGTGCCCAGCCGATGTGCGGTCTCGAGCGCTCCGGCAATCTTCACTCCGATGTGCAGCGTCTCCACCCAGGTGAGGGGGCCAACGGCTTCGATCCGTGCGCGCAGCGAGTCCTGTGGATGATATTGCATCACGATGAAGGGCCGGCCCGACGTGGTGGCACCGACGTCGAAAATGCTGACGATGTTCGGGTGCCCGCATAGCTTGCCCATCGCGCGCTGCTCCCGCACAAACCGCTCCACATTGTCGGGATCGAGGTCAGTGGTGAGCACCTTCACCGCGACCCTGCGCTCCAAAGCACGCTGCTGGCAGCGGTAGACCGCTCCGAAGCCGCCGACCCCGACCTCGACGGCATCATCGAGCCCGGCGGCAGCCAGCTCCGCGGTGATCGCCGGCGTCAGATCACACCGGCCGGCAGACGGTTCGCGTTCGGCCATCGGCCACCTCGGCCCCGATATTCGTCAGCTGCGATCTCAGACCCATGCAATGACACCTCGACGGAATAAATCGAGCATAACCGCTGACGAGCCGCCATCTGCGTGGGTCGGTGAACGACTTTCGAACGGGATCGAGGCATGCAATTCAGCACCAGGCCCGGGGTGACTCTAGATCGACGACATGCCACCGAGCGCCTCCACCCCGTCGCGCCGAGGCGGTGAGTCCAGATCCTTTGCTGACACCCCGCCGATTCCGTCGTCGACGGATTCAGCTCTTGCTCCTCCATACTCGATGCAAACTTCCACAACCGACGCGCGCACGGCTGGTGACCAGCGAGCACCGGGCCGACCCGGGCTGGTGACCGCGCGGGCAGCGCTACGGCGGCGTGATTATCCACGCGCCGTCGGTGCAATGGCGGGTACAGGGCGCCGTCCGGGATTTGCAGCTGGCAGGTATGCGCGAAGTGCCGCAGGCGGGGGGCATTCATGGGGGTCAGCGGTGTCGCCGCGCGGCCCCCCTTCATGCCAACCTGGGGCGAAACACAGCAGTCGACAAGCCTTTCGGGGCCCTGAAAGGACATGAAATGACTCGGTACGCGTGGACCGTGATAGGAGCAGGCCCCGCGGGAATCGCAGCGGTCGGCAGACTGCTCGACCATGGCATTGCGCCTGAAGAAGTTGCCTGGATCGACCCCGAGTTCGCCGCAGGAGATCTCGGCGGGAAGTGGCGAGCCGTCCCCGGCAACACACATGTCGCGTCGTTCCTGTACTACTTGACGGCCTCACCGTCGTTTCGCTTCGCTGAGTCACCTCATTTCGAGCTCGAAGACATCGATCCCGAGGAGACGTGCCCGCTCGGATTGGTCGCTGATCCCCTGGTGTGGATCTCGCAGCGTCTCTGCGAGCGGGTAGCGGTCTTTCGAACGGTCGCGACGGAACTCTCACTGCGGAACGGGCACTGGACCGTGGACACCGAGCGAGGGGAAATCACGTCGAACAATGTGATTCTCGCGGTTGGGTCGGTTCCCAAGAAGCTCGCCTATGCCGGTCTGGATGAGATTCCCCTCGAAGTGGCTCTCGACCCCCGCAAGCTCGCACAACAACAGCTGGAGGGGGCCACGGTTGCCGTCTTCGGTTCTTCTCACTCATCGATGATCGCGTTGCCGAACCTACTGGCTAATCCGGTGACGAAAGTGATCAATTTCTACCAGAGCCCGCTCAGGTACGCCGTCTATCTCGAGGACTGGATTTTGTTCGATGACACCGGTCTGAAGGGTAAGGCCGCACGCTGGGCGCGGGAGAACATCGACGGGGTATATCCGGAACGGCTCGAGAGATGCTCGGTCCGCGGCCCGGAATTCCACGAGATCCTCCAGGCGTGTGACCACGTTGTCTACACCGTTGGATTCGAACGCAGGCAACTTCCCCTGACTCCACAATGGGGGCCGCTGGAGTACAACGCCCACAACGGTATTCTTGCGCCCGGGCTATTCGGGATCGGTATCGCGTTCCCCGAGTACAGGACCGATCCGCTGGGGTTCGGACAGCACCGGGTGGGGCTTCAGAAATTCATGGAGCGGTTGAACGATGCCTTGCCGCTCTGGCTGCGCTACGACGGCGGCGTCACCAACCCGGGGCAACTGAAGTCGGTCAAACCCGGCCGAGTGCAAGACGATCCTGCGAAGACGCTCGGTCAGTTGACCGGTCTCGCCGTCTAACCCCGCCCGACAGTAGAGGCCGCCTGCACAACTTGGGCGCTGAACCGCCTGCCCGCCCGCCGGATACGGCGAAATCGAATACGGCCGGTTACCGGTGAAGTACTGCACCAGATCGTAGCCTTCTGCACCGTCGAACGTGCTTGCGCCGCGCTGGAACGGGTATCACGCCGAACATGACGGAGCGGATGATCGAGGCCCGGGCGGGTGACGACGACCTCGACGGGCCGTTGAAGCGCGGCATCACCGGCACGCTGTTGTTCTTGTTCATCCTCGGCGACGTCCTCGGTGCGGGTATCTACGCCCTGATGGGAGTGCTGACCAAGGACGTCGGCGGCGCGCTGTGGGCGCCGTTGCTGGTGGCGTTGCTCCTGGCTCTCCTGACGGCCGGGTCCTACGCCGAACTGGTCACCAAGTACCCGAAGGCAGGCGGGGCCGCGGTGTTCGCCGAGCGCGCGTTTCGTCGACCAATGGTGTCGTTCCTGGTCGGTTTCAGCATGCTCGCCGCCGGCGTGACGAGTGCCGCCGGTCTCGCACTGGCCTTCGCCGGCGACTACCTCCGCACGTTCATCGACGTCCCCGCGGTACCGGCGGCCATGGTGTTCCTGCTGCTGGTGGCGGCGCTCAACGCCAGGGGCATCAGCGAAAGCGTCAAGAGCAACGTCGTGATGACCATCGTCGAATTGTCGGGTCTGCTCATCGTGATCGTCGTGGTCGCGGTGATGGTCTCCGGCGGCCGGGGCGACGTCGGCCGCGTGACGGAGTTCCCCGACGGTGCGACACCGGCGCTGGCGGTGCTCAGCGGGGCGATCGTGGCGTACTACTCCTTCGTCGGATTCGAGACGTCGGCCAACGTCATCGAGGAAGTACGCAACCCCCAAAAGGTCTACCCGACGGCGCTCTTCGGTGCGCTGCTCACCGCTGGCGTGGTCTACGTACTGGTCGGCATCGCCAGCGCAACCGCCCTATCGCCGGACCAACTCGCCGAGTCGTCGGGCCCCCTGCTGGCCGTCGTCGGCGCCTCGGGAGTCGGCATTCCCAACTGGGTGTTCAGTGCCATCGCCCTGGTCGCCGTCGCCAACGGCGCCCTGCTGACGATGATCATGTCCAGTCGGTTGTCTTACGGGATGGCCGAGCAGGGGCTGCTGCCCGCGGTGCTGACCCGGGTGCTACCGAATCGTCGGACGCCATGGGTGGCGATCGTCTCGACGACGGTGGTGGCGATGTTGCTCACCCTCGCCGGCGATCTGTCCACGCTCGCCGAGACGGTGGTGCTGCTGTTGTTGTTCGTCTTCATCTCGACGAACGTGGCGGTGCTGGTGTTACGGCGAGACATCGTCGAGCACAGCCACTTTCGGGTGTGGACGGTGGTACCGGTGCTCGGCGTCGGGTCGTGCATTCTGTTGCTGACGCAGCAGGACGCCAAGGTGTGGCTGTTCAGTGCCATCCTGCTGGCAGTGGGCGCGGTGCTCTACCTGGTGGCACGGGTGGCCACCCGGTACTCGGCGTCGCGGATATAGGCGGTCAGCGGCCCGCCACGATGGCGATTCGCTCGGCGACGTCGCGGGCGACGCCCAGCGTTGCGGGGTCGTCGGACGGCGCGTAGCGGTCCTCGGTCGCGTCGTAGCGGGCTCCGGCGATCGACCCGTGGTCGGCATCGAGCTCCACCACCTCTGCAGGCCAACCGTATTCGCCGAGTAATAGCGCGAACGTCGTCGAGACGGTGACGGGTACGACGTCATCGTGCAGGCCGTGCAGCAGCGTGAAGGCGCCGGTGGGTCCGGCGCCCAGACCCTCCTCGAGGGATCCGCCCGAGATCGGGTCCGTCGCGGTGAAGGCACCGGCGAGGCAGACGGTGTGGCCGACCCGTAGGTCGGCGGCAGTGGAATGGATAGTCAACCCCGCCGCGGCAAGACCTCCCATCGACCACCCGACGACGACAAGATCATTGGCATTGGTGGCATTTCCGCGCGCGAACGCCGCCGAACCGAGCAAGTCGGCGCGCCCGCCGTCGGCGGCATGGGAGTTCCAGTCAGGGACTACGACGGCGAGGCGATGGCAGGCGATCGCCTCGGCCAGTGGCGTCAGCGCAGCCCTGGAGTCGGTCTGCATCCCGTGCCACAGCAGCACGGTGGGGTCTGACGGGGAGCCGAACAGGTCGGCCGAACGCCCAGGGACGTAGTCGACGGTCTTCATGGCAGTGGTGTTCCCCGCTCATCGAGAGCCAAGCAGCGAGGAGACCCGGCCGAACGGGTCAGCTACTACTCCCCCGCACGTCCGACATGTGGCGACGCGGCGCCAAGATTGGGCAGCATGGGCTCCAACAGCGCCAGTTCGGTGGTGCTCACCCACGACGGGTTGGCCTGTTGCGGCGACCGGAACACCTCCAGGGAGCGCAGTCCGTTCGACCGGCTCAGATGCGCAGCCGTCAGCGGCTCGTCGAACAACGGGATGTCCACCGTGACACGCGCCTGCCCGTCCTGCACCGACACCTCTTCGATCACCCGACCCGCGCCCCAGATTCCCCGCTGGGGGTGCGCGGAGACCCAGAACAGGACCCGGTCACCGGGCCGGATGAGTCGCGAACGGTAATTGTCTGCGACGCACCACCCCGACTTCGCCCGACCCGCCTCCCGGAACGGTTCGACGGGCGTCTTGCGCGAATTGCACTTGATGACCCAGGCACCCAGGTTCGCCTGTGTGACAGCGCGTTTCACCACGCTCGCCACCCGGGTGTCAGCCGACCGCGGGCGGAGTGCCCCACACCTCGAGCACCTCGCCGAGGTGGCGCAGCATGACGTAGCGATAGTTGGACTCGTCCGCTTTGGCGCTGTGCTCGTCGTACGCGGCGCGGGCGCCTGCCTTGTCGCCTTCGTAGACGGTCGTGGGCACCGGCGGAACACCGGGACTCGTCGGGTCGTCGACGTCGCCGATCTGCACCAGCCACGTTTCATTTGCCATGGCCCCAGACTAGCCATGACGTTCAAGGAGGTCGTCCATGCGGCACCGCGCCCGTGGAATCGAATGCGGTCGCATCCAAATAGCCGAACGAGATGCCGAGGAGCAGCTTCAGCTCAGAAGGCACGCCGAGCACCTCGCGGATCGGGTCGGCGTAGAAACCGAGCATCGTCTGGGGCACTCCGCTCAGTGCGCGGTGAGTGACAGCAGGAAATTCTGCGCATACATGCCGAGGTCAGCGGCGACCCGCACACCAGCAGGTGAGGCGCTGCGCGAAGGGGTGTAAGCGGTTCCCGATCAGATCAAGACTGCGTGCCAGATATCCGACGTCAAGGCCAAGGAGCTGCGCGCGGCACTCGACGACGTCGGCCGGGCGTGACCCAGTCGATTTTCCCTGAGGTACCGAGGACGGGTGCCACCGGTCGCTACCCCGGAGGGCGCAAAAAAATCCGGTGGTCGAAGGTTCCTACGATGCGTGCCGCGAAGCCTTAGTCTCCCTCGATGTCGGAAATGAGCCCCTGCCCTGACTTCGACGCCGAGTTCGACTTCGTCATAGTGGGAGCAGGCAGTGCGGGCTGCCTGCTCGCCAACCGGCTCAGCGCCAACCCCGATCATCGTGTGCTCTTGGTCGAGGCCGGCGGCAAAGACGACTGGTTCTGGATCAAGGTGCCGGTCGGCTACCTGTACACGATTGCCAACCCCCGCACCGACTGGTGCTTCACCACCGAGGCCGACCCCGGTCTGGCCGGCCGCAGCATTCACTACGCGCGTGGCCGCGTGATCGGCGGCAGCTCGTCGATCAACGCCATGATCCACATGCGCGGACAAGCCTCCGATTACGAACTCTGGGCACAGGCCACCGGTGACGAACGGTGGCTTTGGGGTGGCCGGGACGGTCCCGGCGACACCTTGGCGATCTACAAGGAGCTGGAAGACTACTTCGGCGGAGCAGACGAGTGGCACGGCGCCGGTGGTGAGATCGCCGTCGAGCGGCCGCGGGTGCGCTGGAAGATCCTGGACGCCTGGCAGGCCGCCGCGGCCCAGATGGGCATCGCGCCGATCGAGGAGTTCAACCGCGGAGACAACGCCGGCAGTGCGTACTTTCACGTGAACCAACGGCGCGGACGGCGCTGGTCGATGGCCGATTCCTTCCTTCATCCCGTCGCCAAACGACCAAATCTCACCGTCTACACCCACACCCAGGCCGTGAAGCTCCTGATGGACGACCAGGTGCAGGACAATCAGCGTCGCGGCGCCTGGACCACGGCTCAGCATCGCGCCACCGGTGTGCGGCTGCTCAAAGACGGCCAGACCATCGACGTCCTGGCTCGCCGGGAGGTGATCCTGAGCGCTGGTGCGATTGGGTCGCCGCACCTCATGCAGGCCTCGGGTCTGGGCCCGGCCGGGCTTCTTGCCCAGCATCAGGTGCCGGTGGCCGTCGATCTGCCGGGCGTGGGTGAGAACCTCCAGGACCACCTGCAGCTGAGAACGGTCTACCGGGTGCGGGGCGCCCGGACCGTCAACACGCTGTACCGCAACTGGATCACCCGTGCAGGCATGGGACTTCAATACCTGCTGCTGCGCTCAGGACCCATGACCATGCCGCCCTCCACGTTGGGCGCGTTCGCCAAGAGCGATCCCGCGTTAACCAGTCCAGATTTGGAGTGGCATGTCCAGCCGTTGTCCTTGGCCAAGTTCGGCGAACCGCTACATCCCTTCGGAGCGATCACGCCCTCAGTCTGCAATCTGCGACCCAGCTCGCGGGGCCACGTGCGCATAGCCAGCGCAGATCCGCTGACCTACCCGACGATCTCCTGCAACTACCTGTCCACAGACGCCGATCGTCAAGCCGCCGTGCGGGGCCTGAGGATGACCCGGCAGATCATGGCGGCGCCGTCCCTGGCCCGCTACCGCCCGGAAGAATTGCTTCCCGGCCCACAACTGGTGAGCGACGAAGACCTCCAGCAGGCGGCGCGTGAACTCGGTACGACCATCTTTCACCCGGTGGGCACCTGCGCCATGGGAGCCTTTGACAGTCAAGGTGTTCCGCGTTCGGCTGCCACGGTGCTCGACACCGAGTGCCGCGTGTACCGCGTCGCCGGCCTTCGAGTGGTTGATGCTTCGGCGATGCCGACCATCACGTCCGGGAACACCAACGCGCCGGTCATGCTGATCGCAGAGCGCGCAGCGCGGGCGATCCTGGAATGAGTCCGTCAATACCAAGTGGTCCCCCGGTTTTGGCTTGCCAAGTGGCCTAGCGACTTTCGCCCCGCTGGAGGCCCGACAGCGATTGCGCGCAAACCTGCGCCATGCTCATCAGAGCCCGGAGGGTACGACCTTGCCGTTGACCGTCACCTCGGCCTGGCCCGTCTTCGCGTCGTAGGAGATCTTGCCGTGTTCGAAGGTCGTAACGAGGAGACCGCCGACGGCCTCCTCGTCGCTGGTGGGCGCGCCCAACGGACCCACTGAGCCGTTGTCGCCGGTGACCGCAGGCACGCCCTCTGGGTCGCGCGGGACATTCCAGGCCTCCCGGATCTTGCCCCAGGTGATGTATCCAGGCGTGCCCGCTTCGTCGTTCTTCGCAGTGATCACGCCGCCCTGGAACTGCTGGAACACCACACCGCTCT
>JAOPUT010000225.1 GCA_025963385.1 Mycobacterium sp. | reverse complement strand
GGCCGATGGTGCGCGTCGAATCGGTGCGCAGCGCGCGGGCGCCGACATGCGGCCGATAGCCCATCTCTCGCGCGACCTGCTCGACCTTGGCCCTGGTGGCAGGCGAGATGCGGGGACTGCCCGACAGCGCCAGCGAGACCGTGGCTGCCGTCACGCCGACCTCCCTTGCGACGTCCTGCATGCGAACCGCCACCCAACCTCCGCTGTGTTTAATCGATTAACTCAATGTGACACACATCTCAGTCGGGGTCAAGGCACTGCCATGAGGTCAGGCCGGTATTGCGTCGGTGGCGCGACGAAATGCATTGGGAGAGTTCATCTTCGCCGGCATCTGCTTCGTTTGCGCGTCTTGGCATCCGTCCGGAGACGGAGGAGACGACTACGCGGCGGCCAGGAGTGCCGCCATGGATCGCACTGGGCTGCCTACTTCTTCGCCGGTGCCTTCTTCGCGGCGGCCTTCTTGGCCGGTGTCTTCTTCGCAGATGTCTTCTTGGCGGGCGCCTTCTTGGCGGACTCGCCTCCCGACTGCCGCGCCTTCACACTGGCCTCGAGCTTGGCCAGGAGGTCCGAGACGTCGTCGGTTTCGTCCAGATCGGCGGCGGGCTGCTCCTCGACGGCGAATGCCTCACCGCCGTCGATCTTCGCCTGGATGAGCTCCATCATCTCGACGCGGTAGTTGTCGGTGAACGCCTCGGGGTGGAAGTCGTCGGTCATCGACTCGACGACCTGCCCGGCCATCTTCAGCTCGGCGGGCTTGATCTCGACCTTCTTGTCCAACTCGGGGAAGTCGGGGTCGCGGATCTCGTCGGGCCACAGCAGAGTGTGCACGACCATCACCTCGCGCTTGCCAAACGCCTTGACGCGCAACGCCGCCAGTCGCGTCTTGCTGCGCAACGCGAAGTGCACGATCGCCACGCGGTCGGCCTTCGCGAGTGTCTCTGCCAGCAGCACATAGGACTTCGACGACTTCGAGTCGGGCTCCAGGAAGTAGCTCTTGTCGTACATCAGCGGGTCGATCTGGTCGGCGGGGACGAACTCCACCACTTCGATCTCGCGGCTGCGTTCCTCGGGCAGCGTCGCGATGTCCTCGTCGGTGATGATGACCGTCTGGCCGTCCTCGGATTCATAGGACTTCGCGATGTCCCGGTATTCGACGACTTCACCGCAGATCTCGCATACCCGCTTGTAGCGGATGCGCCCGTTGTCCTTCGCGTGGACCTGGTGAAACTTGATGTCATGGTCTTCGGTCGCGCTGTAGACCTTGACCGGCACGTTCTCCAGGCCGAAGGCAACCGATCCCTTCCAGATGGAACGCATGACCCAGTATGGCTTACAGCGTCACCCCAGACGTAGAGCGGCGCGGTCCGGCAGATCTGCTCCCGCGCGGGCGACGGTCACGGCCGACGCGAGCGTGGCGGCGCCGAGCACCCCCTCCAGGGTGTCGACGCCGATGCGAGCCAGGTCGGCCCGACGGTCGCCGCCCAGTAGGTTCAGCGACCACAGGGCGTCGATGAGGCCCGTCATGAACGAGTCGCCCGCGCCGACGGTGTCGATGACCTCGACCGCGCGTGCCGGCACGCGCACCGTGCCCGCCGCGCAGATCGCGAACGCGCCCTGGCCGCCCATCGTCACGGCCACGATCGACGGGCCGAGCGACTGCCATGCGGCCGCGAGTTGCTCAGGGGTGCGGGTGGGGTCGATCCACCGCAGGTCCTCGTCGCTGGCCTTCACGACGTCGGCCTTCTCGACGAGGCGGTCGATGCGGGCGATCGCCTGCTCGCGGTCGGTGATGAGCGCCGGCCGCACGTTCGGGTCGAACGTGATGGTGGCGGCCAACCGGTAGGCGTCGAGCAGCGCGGCCGTCGCGAGGCACCCCGGATCGAGGAACCCGGCGATCGAACCGGTGTGCGCGACCAGCGGGGGAGGGACCTCGGGCGTGCCCGTCAACTGCCAGTCGATGTCGAACGTGTAGGTCGCAGCGCCGTTTTCGTCGATGTTGGCAGCGGCGGTCGGGGTGCGGGCGGCGCTGACGCTTCCCGGCACCAGCGCGACGCCCGACGCCTCCACGTAGTCGATGATGCGACGGCCTCGTTCGTCGTCGGCGATGTGCGTGAGGAAGTCCACGGGGCGATCCAGCCTGCCGAGCCCGACCGCGACGTTGAGCGGGCTGCCGCCGACGTGCTCGCCGAGCAGCTTGCCGTCGCGCCGGACGATGTCGATCAAGGCCTCGCCGATGACGAGTGCGCGTGGATTCATGTCTCGACTCCTCCGCGCTCCGGTCCTCGCTCGTTCCTCACTGCGTGACGTCCGCGTGGATCAGCGCCTCCAACGTGGCGCGGGCCCCGTCGCGGTGCAGTGAGTCCAAGGCCCACAGGTAGGCCTCGACGAAACGCGGCTCCTGCGCGAGATCGCCGAACAGAGCGGTGTTTTCGATGAAGGCCTTCGGATTCTCCAACTGCGACTTGGCGATCGGCACCAGCTGATCAGCGAGCTGATCCTGCACGTCGATCGGCTCGCCCTGCTCGTCGACGCCCTCGGCATAGCGGGCCCAGCTGGCGACCACGGCCGCCGAGAGCCGCACGGGTTCACCGCTCTTGAGGTTCTCCCTGATGACGGGGAGCAGCCACTGCGGGATGCGGTCCGACGAGCCGAAGCAGAGCCGGACGATGGTGTCGCGCACGCTGGGGTTGGCGAAGCGCGCGATGGCCTCCCGCTTGAACTCGGGCAGATCGATGCCCGGGACGGGCTTGAGCGTCGGCGTCGCCTCGGAATCCATGTACTCGAGCAGGAACTCGGCGAACAGCGGGTCACCCGCGGCGTCGGCCACCAGCCGGTAGCCCGATAGGTAGGCGAAGTAACAGAGCGCCTGGTGCCCGGCATTGAGCAGTCGCAGCTTCATCAACTCGTAGGGCGTGACGTCCTCGACCATCAGTACGCCGACCTCTTCGTACGGCGGCCTGCCGTCGGAGAAGTCGTCATCGAGCACCCACGCGGTGAAGGGCTCCGCGGCGACCGGCCACTCGTCCTCGACGCCGGTGTCCGACTTGAGATTTTCGATGACGTCGGGCGTGGTGACCGGTGTGATGCGGTCCACCATCGAGTTGGGGAATCGGGTGTTGGCCTTCATCCACTCGACAAGATCGGGTTGCGTCTTCTCCGCGTAGGCGGTGAACGCCTTCCGCGCGACGTCGCCGTTGCCCTCGATGTTGTCGCACGACACGATCGTTGGCGACGGGATGCCGCGTTCCTTGCGCCGCGCGAGCGCGGTGGTCACCAGGCCGAAGACGCTGTCGGGCCCGGCGTCCTCGATGAAGTAGCCGCCCTCGGTGATCGTCAGCGAGACGATGCGGGTCGTCGGCGCGGCGATCAGTTCGATGACGGCCTCTGGATCGTCCGGCGCAAAGAGGTAGTCGACGATCGAGCCGATGACGCGCGCGTCGCGGCTGCCGTCGGGATTCATCGCGATCAGGGTGTACAAACCGTCCTGGTCGGCCATGACCTTGGCCATCTTGCGATCGCCTTCCAGCACGCCGACGCCGCAGATGCCCCACTCCTTGGCCTTGCCCATCTCGAGCAACCGGTCGACGTACATCGCCTGGTGAGCGCGGTGAAACCCGCCGACACCGAAATGCACTATGCCGATGCCGATCCCGCCGCGGTCATAGGACGGCTTGTCGATCGGGATCTCGGACAGGGACGCGTTGTTGAGCTTCATGAGACCACCACCACTGTCTTGACGCTACCCCGTAGGTGGCCGGCATCGGCTCCCAATCGGGAGGTCTTCACCGCTGAATCACCACGCTTTGGCTTGAAAGCTGAAAATGTTGTGTACGTCACATTTAGATGTTAGCGTGATGAGCACCTACACGCACCCATGAGCATTTGCTCACATTTATGGAAAGGTGGGAGCGGAGATCGTGGCGGCATCGACGTCGAACGGCAGAGTGGCCGAACCCCCCGCCGACCAGGCCCCGAACGGCGGTGCGACGCCCGAGGACCTGCGACTGGCCCTGCGCGCGGCCACGCTCTACTACCTCGACGGACTCACCCAGGCGCAGATCGCGGGCAAGCTCGGTGTCTCGCGTCCCACCGCGGGCAGGCTGATCGCCAGGGCGAAGGCCCGAGGTCTGGTGCGCATCGAGGTCATCGTGCCGCCGACGATGAAGGACGACCTGCACGCCGATGAGGAACGTCTCCTCGAGCAGCGGTACGGGCTCACCGAGGCGGTCGTCACCGGACACCTCGGCCGCGCCGCAGGCGCCCTGCTCATGCGTCGTCTCTCCGAGAACGACGTCCTCGGCTTCACCTGGGGACCCGAACAGGTCGCCGCCGTCAGCGCGCTGACCCCCGGCGTGGCGAGCTGCCGCGTGGTCGTCCAGCTCGACGGCGCGATGTCCACCGCGGCGTATCAGACGGGGATGGAGTTCATCCTCAGCCGCGGCGCGGACATGCTCCGCGCCAGCGCCATGCGACTTCCTGCGCCGCTGTACGCAGACCCGTCGACGGTGGTCTCCATGCGTAGCGACTCGGTGATCTCGCGGACGTTGGAGGCGGGCAGGCGCGCAGACACCATGCTGTTCGGCGTCGGCTCGACGACCACGTCGACCACGCTGTTCGAGGGCAGCTTCCTCGATACCAGGATGCTCGACGAGCTGGTGTCCCTCGGGGCGGTCGGCGAGATCGGCGGACGCTTCTTCGACGCCGAAGGGAGGCCGGTCATCACCGAACTCGCCCACCGTGCGGTGTCGGTGCCGCTGGAGGACATCCGCAATTGCGCCAAGACCATTTTGATCTGCAGTGGGCCTGCCAAGCACGAAGCCACGCTCGCCGCGCTACGCGGCGGCCTCGCAAAGCTGTTGGTATGCGACATCGACTGTGCACGTTGGCTTTTGGATTAAAGGGGGCGCTGATGAACGCGCTGGTGATATCTCAACGAAGTACTCAACGAGGAGTGGGGTGAAGATGAAATCGACACGTAGGGTGCTACACAAGCTCTCGGCGTGCACCGCTGCCGTCGGTCTGCTGTTGACCGCCGGCTGTTCGGGCGCTGGAAGTCTGGGGGCATCGGACAACGAGGTGACCATCGCCTTGGTGTCCAACTCGCAGATGACGGACGCGCAGAAACTGTCGCCGGAATTCGAGAAGGCGAACCCCGGCGTGAAGCTGAAGTTCATCTCGCTCTCGGAGAACCAGGCACGCGCGAAGATCACGATGTCGACCGCGATGGGGGGCAGTCAGTTCGACGTCGCGATGATCAGCAACTTCGAGACGCCGCAGTGGGCGAGGGACGGCTGGCTGCTGAATCTGTCGGACTACGCGAAGAACACGCCGAACTACGACCAGGACGACTTCATCCCCTCGCTGCGGGAGTCGCTCTCCTACGAGGGCAACATGTACTCGGTCCCGTTCTACGGTGAGTCGTCGTTCCTGATGTACCGCAAGGACATGTTCGAACAGGCCGGTATCAACGTCAATCAGGACCCCAACTATCAGCCCACGTGGCAAGAGGTCGCTGGGTGGGCGGACCAGTTGAAGACCGCCGACCGGGCCGGCATCTGCCTGCGCGGCAAGCCGGGCTGGGGCGAGGTGCTCGCACCCCTCGACACGGTGATCAACACGTTCGGCGGGCGCTGGTTCGACGAAAAGTGGAATGCGCAACTCAATAGCCCCGAGGTCAAGAAGGCCGTCAACTTCTACGTCGACACGATCAAGAAGTCGGGCGAATTGGGTGCCTCCTCAACCGGATTCCAGGAGTGCGCGAACCTATTCGGTCAGGGGCAGACGGCGATGTGGTACGACGCGACGTCGGCGGTCTCCGTTCTCGAGGATCCCAAGACGTACCCGGACCTGGTGGGCAAGATCGGTTACCTGCCGGCGCCGATGGTGGAGAAGCCCAATTCCGGCTGGCTGTACACCTGGGCGCTCGGCATCCCGAAGGCCGCCAAGAACCCCGACGGAGCATGGAAGTTCATCTCCTGGATGACCAGCAAGGACTACATGAAGCTGGTGGGCGAGAAGCTCGGCTGGGCCCGTGTCCCACCGGGTAGCCGGACCTCTACGTACACCGACCTTCCGGAGTACGAGGCGATCTCGAAGTCCTACGGCCCGTTGACGTTGCAGTCGATCACCAACGCAACGCCCAACAAGCCCACGGTGCAACCGGTTCCGTACACGGGCGTGCAGTTCGTCGGCATCCCCGAATTCCAAGATCTGGGAACGCGGGTCAGCCAGCAGATCAGTGCGGCCATCGCCGGGCAGAAGTCCGTCGACGCAGCCATGGACCAAGCACAGAAATACGCCGAGGTCGTCGGCAAGAGCTACCAGGAGAAGTGATGACGCTTACTGCTGAAACCGATACGGACGCCGGTCAGGCGGCGGTCGCCGAACGCGTTCGAAAGATCCGCGAGGCACAGGACACCGGTGTGAGCCGGGCCGAGGGATGGCGCAGGCGCGGACCGCTACTGCCCGCGCTGATCTTCATGATCGCCGTGACACAGGTTCCGTTCCTGTTCACCCTGTACTACTCGACGCTGTCCTGGAACCTGGTCCGTCCAGGGTCACGGCAATTCGTCGGGTTGAACAACTACATCGCCGTGGTCCAGGACAGCCAGTTCTGGTCGGTGGCAGGCAACACCGTCATCCTGATCGTCGGCGTGGTACTGATCTCGGCGCTGCTCGGCCTGTTGCTCGCGCTGCTGCTCGATCGCGCGTTCCTGGGACGTGGCGTCGTGCGAACGCTATTGATCACTCCGTTCCTGATCACTCCCGTTGCGGGAGCGCTGATCTGGAAGACGACGATCCTCGACCCCAACAACGGCATCCTCAACTGGCTGCTTTCCTTGGTGGGCATCGACCCGGTGGACTGGATCTGTCAGTTCCCGCTGGCGATGGTGATGGTCGAATTGATCTGGCAGTGGACGCCTTTCATGATGCTGCTGATCCTGGCCGGCCTGACGTCCATGCCTCGCGACCAGCTCGAGGCGGGCCGGGTCGATGGTGCTACCGCGATCCAACTCTTCCGCGAGTTGACGCTGCCCCATCTTCGGCGCTTCATCGAGTTGGGCGTCGTGCTCGGCGCGATCTACCTGGTCAACACGTTCGACGCCATCTTCATGATGACCCAGGGC
>JAOPUT010000219.1 GCA_025963385.1 Mycobacterium sp. | reverse complement strand
CTGACCATCAACAAGATGTGCCTGTCCGGCATCGATGCCATCGCGCTGGCCGATCAGTTGATCCGCGCCGGTGAGTTCGACGTCGTCGTCGCGGGCGGCCAGGAGTCGATGACCAAGGCGCCGCACCTGTTGATGGACAGCCGCGCCGGCTACAAGTACGGCAACGTCACGGTGCTCGACCACATGGCCTACGACGGCCTTCACGACGTGTTCACCGACCAGCCGATGGGCGCGCTGACCGAACAGCGCAACGACGTCGATCAGTTCACCCGGGCGCAGCAGGACGAGTTCGCCGCACTGTCACACCAGCGGGCCGCCGCGGCGTGGAAGGACGGCGTGTACGCCGACGAGGTCGTACCGGTGAAGATCCCGCAGCGCAAGGGCGACCCGATCGAGTTCACCGAGGACGAGGGCATCCGCGCCAACACCACCACCGAGTCGCTGGCCGGGCTGAAGCCCGCCTTCCGCAAGGACGGCACCATCACCGCGGGGTCGGCGTCGCAGATCTCCGACGGTGCGTGCGCCGTCGTGGTGATGAACAAGGCCAAGGCCACCGAACTCGGACTCAGCTGGTTGTGCGAGATAGGTGCGCACGGTGTGGTGGCCGGACCCGACTCGACGTTGCAGAGCCAGCCGGCGAACGCGATCAAGAAGGCGATCGCCAAGGAGGGCATCTCGATCGATCAGCTCGACGTGATCGAGATCAACGAGGCGTTCTCGGCGGTCGCACTCGCCTCGACGAAGGAGCTCGGGCTCGACGGGGACAAGGTCAACGTGGACGGCGGCGCCATCGCGATCGGGCATCCGATCGGCATGTCCGGCGCGCGGATCACCCTGCACGCGGCGCTGGAGTTGGCCCGCCGCGGATCCGGCTACGCCGTCGCGGCCCTGTGCGGCGCGGGCGGCCAGGGCGACGCACTGATCCTGCGTAGGCCCTGAGCTTGCTCAGCTGACAACGACGGTATGTAGTAGCTCGCCGATCGCTTTGGCACAATGGCGGCCATGACGAGCACGTTCGACGCCCGGGCCCGAGGTCACACGGCAGCCACCTGGTTCAGGGCGATCGCCTTCGCAGAAGCGGTCAGCTGGGCAGGACTGCTGATCGGGATGTACTTCAAGTACGTGGGCACACCCCGCACCGAGGTCGGCGTCAAGATCTTCGGGCCGATCCACGGCGGCATCTTCGTTGCCTTCGTGGTGGCCGCGATCCTGGTGGGCATGGCCTTCAAGTGGGGCGTTGCCACCTGGGGACTGGCTTTGCTGGGCAGTATCGTGCCGCTCGGCAGCGTGATCTTCGTCATGTGGGCCGACCGGACGGGCCGCATGGGCGACCGCAGCCCGATGGTGGCCGCGACTCCCGTTGCCGAAACAACGTGACAAACTTGTCGGTGTGACACGTCCACGACCTTCCGTCGGCCCCGCGCTGGCCGGTGCGGTTGACCTCTCGGCCCTCAAACAGCCCCCACCGTCGCGAGGCGGCGCCGCAGGCGCTGCACCGGTCGGTCTCGAGATCACCGAGGCGAACCTCGAAGCCGAGGTGCTCGCCCGCTCCAACCAGGTGCCCGTCGTGGTGCTGCTATGGACGCCGCGCAGCGACGCCAGTATTCAGCTGGGCGACGTGCTGGCCGCGCTGGCCAGTGACGACGGCGGCAAGTGGGCACTGACCACGGTCAACGTCGACACCGCCCCTCGCGTGGCGCAGGTGTTCGGCGTCCAGGCCGTGCCCACCGTGGTCGCCGTCGCAGGCGGCCAGCCGATCTCGAGCTTCGAGGGCGTCCAACCACCTGAGCAACTGCGGCGCTGGATCGACTCGCTGCTCAGCGCCACCGCCGGGAAGCTGGGCGGCGGAGAGCCCGAGGATGCCGAAGAGGTCGACCCCGAGCTCGAGCGGGCGCGCGCGCTGTGGGACGAGGCCGAGTTCGACGAGGCGACCGCCGCCTACCAGGCCATTCTCGACGCGCAGCCCAACCACGCCGAGGCCAGGGACGCGCTGCGTCAGATTGCGTTCCTCAAGCGCGCGACCACTCAGCCCGCGGACGCCATCGCGGTCGCCGACGCCGCTCCCACCGACGTCGAGGCGGCCTTCTCGGCCGCCGACGTCGAGGTGACCCAGGACCTCGTCGACGAGGCCTTCACCCGTCTGATCCGGCTGGTGCAGCGCACCGCGGGCGACGAGCGGACTGCCGTGCGCACCCGGCTCGTCGAACTCTTCGAGCTGTTCCCACAGGACGACCCTAGGGTCGTCGCGGGTCGACGCAACCTCGCCAACGCCCTGTACTAGGCGGGCTCGAACCACAGTGCGGCCAGCGGCGGCAGCACCATTTCCGCCGACGCGGGGCGGCCGTGCCACGGGTCTGCCGTGGCTTCGACGGCACCGAAGTTGCCTGCCCCCGCGCCGTTGTAGATCGTGGCGTCGGTGTTGAGCACCTCACGCCAGGTGCCGGTGTGCGGCAGGCCCAATCGGTACGGCGTGTGCTCGGAACCCGAGAAGTTGAACACGCACGCCAGCATCGAGCCGTCGTCGCCGAAGCGCATGAAGCTGAGCACGTTGTTGGCCGAGTCGTTGGCATCGATCCACGAGTAGCCCTCCGGGCTGGAGTCGCGGGAGAACAACGCGCGCCGGGTCTTGTAGATCTCGTTCGCATCGGCCATGAACCGCTTGATACCACCCGAGAATCCCTGTTCGTCGAGCTGGAACCAGTCGACCCCGCGCTCCTCGGACCACTCGGCGCGCTGGCCGAACTCCTGGCCCATGAACAGCAGCTGCTTACCGGGATGGGCCCACTGGTAGGCCAGCAGGCTGCGCACCCCGGCCGCCTTCATGTGGTCGTTGCCCGGCATCCGGCCCCACAGCGTGCCCTTGCCGTGCACCACTTCGTCGTGGCTGATGGGCAGGACGAAGTTCTCGCTGAAGGCGTACAGCAGGGAGAAGGTCAACTCGTGGTGGTGGTAGCTGCGGTGAATCGGGTCGCGCTGCATGAATGCCAGCGTGTCGTTCATCCAGCCCATGTTCCACTTCATCGAGAAGCCAAGGCCGCCAAGGTTCGTCGGGCGGGTGACGCCGGGCCACGACGTCGACTCCTCGGCGATCGTGACGATGCCCGGCGTGACCTTGTGGACGGTCGCGTTCATCTCCTGCAGGAATTGCACCGCCTCGAGGTTCTCGCGACCGCCGTAGATGTTGGGGGTCCAGCCGTCGGCGGGGCGCGAGTAATCCAGGTAGAGCATCGATGCCACGGCGTCGACGCGAAGGCCGTCGATGTGGAACTCCTGTAGCCAGTAGAGCGCGTTGGCGACCAGGAAGTTACGCACCTCGGCCCTGCCGAAGTCGAAAACGTACGTGCCCCAGTCGAGTTGCTCGCCGCGGCGCGGATCCGAATGCTCGTAGAGGGCAGTGCCGTCGAACCGGCCCAGCGCCCACGAATCCTTCGGGAAGTGCGCGGGTACCCAGTCGACGATCACGCCGATGCCGGCCTGATGCAGACTGTCGACCAGGTACCGGAAGTCGTCGGGAGTGCCCAGTCGCGACGTCGGCGCATAGTACGACGTGACCTGGTAACCCCACGAGCCGCCGAACGGGTGCTCGGCGACCGGCAGCAACTCGACGTGGGTGAAGCCCTGCTCCACGACGTATTCGGTGAGCTCGGTGGCCAGGTCGCGGTAGCTCAGGCCTGGGCGCCACGACATGAGATGCACCTCGTAGGTGCTCATCGGCTCGAACACCGGGTTGCGCAGCGCCCGCTGCTCCATCCAGTCGGCGTCCTGCCACGTGTGCTCGCTCTTGGTGACCCGTGAGGCGCGCTGCGGGGGCACCTCCGCGGCGAACGCCATCGGGTCGGCGCGTTCGGTGGTGGCGCCGTCGGCGCCGTGCACGCGGAACTTGTACAGCCCGCCAACCGGGAAGCCCGGCCAGAACAGCTCCCACACCCCGGTGGAACCCAGCGTGCGCATGGGTGCGTCGTTCCCGCTCCAGTGATTGAAGTCGCCGATCAGGTTGACGCCCTTGGCATTCGGCGCCCAGACGGCAAAGGAAACGCCGTCCACCGGACCGTCCGGCGTTTCATACGTGCGGGGGTGCGCGCCGAGCACCTCCCACAGTCGTTCGTGGCGACCCTCGGAGAACAGGTGCAGGTCGACCTCGCCGAGGGTGGGCAGGAAGCGGTACGGGTCGGCCACCGTGTGGACGTGACCGTCCGGGTAGGTGACCTCGAGCCGATAGTCGATCAGGTCCGTGAAGGGCACCGCGACCGCGAACAGGGCGTCCTCGACGTGACTGAAGGAGTAACGATCCTTGCCGATGAGCGCCACCACCTCGACGGCGTTGGGTCGGAGCACACGTATCACCGTGTGGTCGGTGTACTCGTGGGCGCCCAGGATCGAGTGCGGGTCGTGATGGGTCCCTGCGATCAGACGCGAGAGCTCTCCGGCGTCGGGTCGGAGGTGGGTGCTGGTGATGTCGTTCGTGCGGGTCATGTGTTCATTCCCTCCGCAGCAATTCAAGCCGCTTGTCGGTTGGTATTTGCGGCATGTTCAGGATGTGGGCGACGGCACGGGCGGGTTCCAACCGGACGTAATTCGCTTGGCCCCACTGATATTCGTCACCAGTGATCTCGTCGCGCACCCAGAAGCGGTCGTAGTCGGCCATGCCCAGTGCTTCCATGTCCAGCCAGAGGGTGGACTCCTCGGTGCCGAACGGATTGAGCGTCACGACCACGAGCACGCAGTCCCCGGTGATTGGGTCGAACTTGCTGTAGGCCAGCAGCGCATCGTTGTCGATGGCGTGGAACTTGATGGTGCGCAACTGGCTCAACGCTGGGTGCCACTTGCGAATCTCGTTGAGACGCGTCAAGAACGGCTCCAGCGACTCGCCCCTGGCGAGGGCGGCCTCGAAGTCGCGCGGCCGCAATTCGTACTTCTCCGAGTTCAGATACTCCTCGCTGCCCGCGCGGACCGCCTCGCCCTCGAACAGTTCGTAACCGGAGTACACGCCCCACGTGGAGCTCATCGTCGCGGCCATCACGGCGCGGATCGCGAACATACCTGGGCCGCCGTACTGCAGGCTCTCGTGCAGGATGTCCGGGGTGTTCACCCAGAGACTCTGCCGCGCGTAGTCCGCATGCTCGGCGATCTGCTTGCCGAACTCGATGAGCTCCCACTTGGCGGTGCGCCAGGTGAAGTACGTGTACGACTGCGTGAAGCCGAGCTTGGCCAGGCCGAACAGCCGTGCCGGGCGCGTGAAGGCCTCGGCCAGGAACAGCACGTCGGGGTCGTCGTTCTTGGCCTCACCGATCAGCCAGGCCCAGAAGTTGGGCGGTTTGGTGTGCGGGTTGTCGACCCGGAACACCTTGACGCCGTGGGAGATCCAGAACCTGACGACGCGGAGCACCTCTGCGTAGATGCCTGCGGGATCGTTGTCGAAGTTGACCGGATAGATGTCCTGGTACTTCTTCGGCGGGTTTTCGGCATAGGCGATGGTGCCGTCGGGTAGCACGGTGAACCACTCGGGATGGTCCTTGGCCCAGGGATGGTCCGGTGCACACTGCAGTGCCAGGTCGAGGGCCACCTCCAGGCCCTGCCCGCGGGCTTCGGTGACGAAGTCGTCGAAGTCCTCGATGGTGCCGAGCTTGGGATGCACGGCGTCGTGCCCGCCCTTGGCGCTGCCGATGGCCCACGGCGAACCGACGTCCTTCGGCGCCGCGGTGACGCTGTTGTTGCGGCCCTTGCGGTGCACCTTGCCGATCGGGTGGATCGGCGGGAGGTAGACGATGTCGAAGCCCATCCTGGCCACCCGTGGCAACGCCTTGCTGGCCGTGGCGAAGGTGCCATGCACGGGCTGGCCATCGGCGTCCCAGCCGCCGGTCGAGCGGGGGAACAGCTCGTACCAGGAGCTGAACCGCGCCAGCGGCCGGTCGACCCACACGCCGTGCTGCTCGCCGCGGGTGATCAGCTCACGAAGCGGATACTCGGCCAGCAGTGCGGCCACGTCCGGCGCGAGCGCGGCGCCCGCCCTGGTGAACGGGTCACCGGGCTGACGCAGTTGCTCCGCCGCCTGGATGAGGGGATAGCGGTCCTGGCGCGGGACGCCGGTGGCGGCCCGCTCGAGAAGCTGCGCACCGATGAGAAGGTCGTTGTTCAGCTCGGACTCGCCCTGGCCCGCGTCCAGCTTCGCGGTGACGTTCTTGCGCCAGGTGGCGATCGGATCGCTCCAGCCGTCCACTCGGAACGTCCACAATCCGACGGCATCGGGGACGAACTGCCCGTGGAAGACATCGGGTTCCCGGCCTGGTGACATCGGCAGTCGCTGCGGCTTGACGCGCTGAGACCCCCCGACGACGTCCTCGATGGGTACGGCCTCGACGTGGGAGGCCGCCAGCCCGGCAGGCGCCGCGGCCAGTCGCGGGTAGGCGGTGCCGTGGTAGCGCACCACCAGGGTCGCCGACACCGCGTCGTGGCCCTCGCGCCACACCGCAGCCTTGACCGGAACCACCTCGCCGACCACGGCCTTGGCGGGATATCGGCCGCAGGAAACCACTGGCGCGACATCATCGATCTCGATCCGACCGGCCACCACTGCTCCTTACGCCCGCGGCTCGGCCGTGGGCTCTCGGGGTTTTGCGTTCGCTTGATTACCTTGTCGCGCCCTATACCCACCGTAGTGTCCGGCTCAACCCCATGGGCGGGATGTAGTGATCCCGATGCGGCTGCGGAGGCACCTTTGTCGGTAGGGTGAATCCGCGTGAAGGCACTCCGTCGGTTTACCGTTCGCGCCCACTTACCCAAGCGTCTCGCAGCCCTGGAACGGCTGTCGGTCAACCTGCGTTGGTCGTGGGACGGACCGACGCAAGATCTGTTCGCCGCAATCGATTCCGACCTGTGGGAACAATCGGGACAAGATCCGGTGGCACTGCTCGGCGCCGTGAGTCCCGCACGTCTGGACGAGCTTGCCGAGGATGCGTCGTTCGTCGATCGACTCGACCGTCTGGCCGCCGAGCTCGACGACTACCTGACCAGGCCGATGTGGTACCAGGAACAGGAGGCGGCCGGTTTCAGTCTGCCCAGCGGCATCGCCTACTTCTCCATGGAGTTCGGGGTCGCAGAGGTGCTGCCGAACTACTCGGGAGGCCTCGGCATCCTGGCCGGTGATCACCTGAAGTCAGCCTCTGACCTGGGCCTTCCGCTGATCGCCGTAGGTCTCTACTACCGCTCGGGCTACTTCCGGCAGTCACTGACCGCGGACGGTTGGCAGCACGAGGAGTATCCGTCGCTCGATCCACAGGGGCTGCCGCTGCGGCTGCTGACCGACGCCGCGGGGGAGCCGGTCCTGGTCGGGCTGGCGATGCCCGACTCCGGCGAGCTGAAGGCCAGGGTGTGGGTGGCCCAGGTTGGCCGAATTCCCTTGCTGCTCTTGGACTCCGACATTCCGGAGACCGAGCACGAGCTGCGCTCGGTGACCGACCGCCTGTACGGCGGCGACCAGGAGCACCGCATCAGGCAGGAACTCCTCGCCGGCATCGGCGGCGTGCGGGCGATCCGGGCGTTCACGGCCGTCGAGGGACTGCCGGAGCCGCAGGTGTTCCACATGAACGAGGGCCATGCCGGGTTCCTGGGCGTCGAGCGCATCCGCGAGCTGGTCACCGACGGCGGGCTCGACTTCGACACGGCGCTGACCGTGGTGCGTTCGAGCACGGTGTTCACGACCCACACGCCAGTGCCCGCGGGTATCGACCGCTTCCCCGTGGAGATGGTGAGGCGGTACTTCGGGAGTGGTCCTGGGGCCACGGGGGAGACGCCCAATGCGTCGTCGGCCCTGATCCCGGGCGTGCCCCTGGACCGGATCATCGGTTTCGGCGCCGAGGAGGACCCGTCGAAGTTCAACATGGCGCACATGGGCCTGCGCCTGGCGCAGCGCGCCAACGGGGTGTCCCTGTTGCACGGTCGGGTGAGCCGGGGCATGTTCAACGACCTCTGGCAGGGCTTCGACGAGGACGAAGTGCCGATCGGTTCGATCACCAACGGCGTCCATGCGCCGACCTGGGCAGCTCCGCAGTGGGTCGCGCTCGCGCGCGAACTGGTCGGCGAGGATCTCGCGTCGCTGAGCGAGGCGGACACCTGGGAGCGGCTGCAGCAGGTCGACCCGGGGCATCTCTGGTGGATCCGCTCGCAACTGCGTGAGACGCTGATCGACGACGTCCGCAGCCGGCTGCGGCGCTCCTGGCTGGAGCGCGGCGCGTCCGATGCCGAATTGGGTTGGATCGCAGACGCTTTCGATCCCAACGTGCTCACTGTCGGATTCGCCAGGCGGGTGCCGACCTACAAGCGGCTGACCTTGATGCTGCGCGATCCGGAGCGGTTGGAGAAGCTGCTGCTCGACGACGAGCGGCCCGTGCAGTTGATCGTCGCGGGCAAGTCCCATCCCGCCGACGACGGCGGAAAGACCCTGATCCAGCAGATCGTCCGGTTCGCCGACCGACCCGAGGTGCGGCACCGCATCGCGTTCCTCCCCGACTACGACATGTCGATGGCCAGGTTCCTCTACTGGGGCTGCGACGTCTGGTTGAACAATCCGCTGCGGCCGCTGGAGGCCTGCGGCACCTCGGGTATGAAGAGCGCCCTGAACGGTGGCCTCAACCTGTCGATCCGCGACGGTTGGTGGGATGAGTGGTACGACGGCGAGAACGGCTGGGAGATCCCGACGGCCGACGGCCTCGCCGACGAGGCACGTCGCGACGACCTGGAGGCCTCCGCGCTGTACGACCTGCTCGAGAAGTCCGTGACGACGAAGTTCTACGAGCGCGACGAGCACGGGGTCCCGCGCCGGTGGGTGGAGATGGTGCGACACACGCTGCAGGTGCTCGGACCCAAGGTGCTGGCCTCGCGCATGGTGCGGGACTACACCGAGAAGTACTACGCGCCCGCGGCGCGGTCGCTGCACCGCACCATCGAGGAGGTCGACGGCGTGCCCTTCGGCGCGGCCCGCGATCTCGCGGCGTACTGCGAGCGGGCGCGGACGTCCTGGCCGAAGGTGCGGATCACCGACGTCGACAGCTACGGCCTCCCCGACACCCCGCTGCTCGGGTCGGAGCTGACGTTGACCGCGACCGTGCACCTCGACGAGCTGCGGGCCGACGAGGTGGTGGTCGAGGCGGTCGTCGGACGTGTCGACGCGAGCGACGTGCTGCTGGATCCCGTCACGGTGCTGATGGACCACACCGGCTCCGCGGACGGCAACGAGGTCTTCTCGACCACCACGCCGCTGCCGGTCGCGGGCCGCGTCGGGTACACCGTTCGCGTACTGCCGCACCACCGGCTGCTGGCTGCGGACAACGAGCTCGGTCTCGTCGCTCTCGCGTGAGCCGCATCTTCGAAGTCGCCGTCGACGGCGGTCCCTATGCGCTGGCGGCGGGATCCGACCGCGCGATGTGGGTGACCCTGGTGCATCGCGGCGCGATCGCGCGGGTCGGTCAGGACGGCGGTCTCGAGGTCTTCTCCGTCGCCGAGGACAGCAGGCCCTCGATCATCACCGCAGGCCCCGACGGCGCGCTGTGGTTCACGCGCGCCGGCGATGACCGGATCGGCCGGATCACCACCGACGGTGAGCTCACGGCATTCGAATTACGCAGCGGCAGTACACCGTTCGGCATCACGGCCGGGCCGGACGGCGCGTTGTGGTTCACGGCGATGGGCACCGGCGTCGTCGGCCGGATCGGGGTCGACGGCGAGATCAGCGAGGAGGCGGTCCCCGGCGGCATGCCCTCGATGATCACGATGGGCCCCGACAACGCGTTGTGGTTCACCCTGAACCAGGCCAACGCGATCGGTCGACTCGACCGTGGGACCGTCACGCTCCGCACGGTGCCGACGCCTGCTGCGGGTCCGGTCGGCATTGCCGGTACCCACGATGACGCAGTGTGGTTCACGGCGATCCTCGCCGACAAGGTCGGTCGGATCCCGATGGACGAGGCGATGCAGGAGCTCGATTTGCCTGGCAAGCCGCACGCCGTGGTCGCCGATCCGTCGGGCGGGGTGTGGGTCAGCCTGTGGGGCGCCGACCAGATCGCCAGGGTGAGCGCGGACGGTGAGGTCGCCACCATCGATCTGCCTGCGGGCAGCGAGCCCCACGGGCTGGCGATCGGACCCGACGGCGCGCTGTGGGCCGCTCTGGAAGCGGGTTTCGTAATGCGCCTGCCGACCGTCTGAGAACGAATCGTGCTCAGTCGAAGCGTTTGAAGCAGCGGGCCTGGTCGCCGAGTACGCCCACCCGGAAGGCGTCGATGCGGGAGAAGCCGGACGGTACCGAGTCACCGTTGACGTCGCTCGCGACCAGGCCGTTGACGAGGATGCCCGAGACCGCCTCGTCGACGTCGCCCGCGGTGAGCTGAATGGTGTCGCCGCTGGGGGTCGAAATGGTGTCGGTCATCTTGACCGTCGCGACACCCGTCAGGCATGCAGTGCGCAGCGCGGCCTCTGCGGTGTCCAGCGCGACGCCGCCGTGTTCGTGCTGGATCGCCTGCATGAAGCGTGACACCACCACGGAGTAGGCGGTGTTGTCGCCCATCACCACGCCGCTGTCGTCGGCGCTCTTGGCGCCGAGTGCCTCGAGTGCAGGCAGATCGACGGCGATGGTGTTGGTCGCCGGGCAGTAGGACGCGGGGCCGCCCGGGCGGGCGTCGGGGCAGTTCACCTTCCCGAAGCTCAGCTGCGGCGGGTTGGCGGGCGCGAAGGCGATGTTCATCGCGTCGACGATCGACTGCACGGACTGTTCGGTGACCGGCAGCTCACCCGTCTGGTCGTCGGGCAGCAGCACCGGGAGGTCGCCGCGGCGCTGCTTGATCTCCTCGAGGTCGATCGCCGAGCACGCCGACGCTCCGTCGGTGAAGCCGAACTGGAAGGCCGACACCCGCTCGAAGGCCGAACCGTGCTCGTCCTCGCCTGCTTCGAAGTCGCTCTCGTTGAGCAGCGGGTCGCGGAACGCGATCATCGCGGCGAGGAGGTTGTTGAGCCCGTCGCCCGTGCTCAGGGTGAACCTCGGGGAGTTGCCCTCGGCCACCCAGCGCATGTAGACGCCCGCCAGGCAGTCGGCCTGCTGTTCGCTGACGATGGTCGGGGTCTGCTTGCCGACCAGGCCTGCCTGCCGCTGAACGGAGTGGCCGTATTCGTGGGCCAGCACCATGGTGACCGCCATGTCGCCGTTGGCGTCGCGCAACTGCGGCAGCAGCTCGCCGCGGTCCCATCCGATGGTGTTCTCGTCGGTGCAGTAGCCCGCGTTGACCAGGCCGACCACGCCGTCGCCGCAGAACTCGACGGGGTCGTGAACGGTGGAATCCCAGGAGACGAGCTCCTTGACCGGCGTGAAGTCACCGTCGAAGGACTCGCCGTAGTGCGCGGCCCAGAACTCCTCGATGTCGCTCACCGCGCTGCCAGCGAGCTCGTCGATCTGACCGCCGTCGGTGTTCTCGACATCGCGGGACGGGGGTGCGGCGTCATCGCGCAGGCCGGTCGGACCGTCCACCGCGGGCATACCCGCCACGCTGAAGGGGTTCGCGAACACCGACACGGGTGTGCCCCGCAGCGTCGTCGCGCATGACGTGAGAAGGAGCGTGGTGACCGCGACGCTGACGACGCCGCCCACGAGGTGCCGTCGTGTCATCGACGCCGCCCTTTCGATCCGCCCGGCGGCCGGGACGGCGCGCACTGTAGCTGCAGGCCAGGATAGTGAATCCCGAGCACCCCGATCCCAACTTCTGGCGCGGTGCCCGACCCGGGGGTCAGCCGGCGCGCAGGCGCTCCAACGCCCGTCGCACCTGGCCGGAGTCGGTGGTCGCCCAGAACGGCGGCAGCGATGCCCGCAGGAAACCGGCGTAGCGCGCCGTCGCCATCCGCGAGTCGAGGACGGCGACTACGCCGCGGTCGTCGACGTCGCGAAGCAACCGCCCTGCGCCCTGGGCGAGCAGGAGTGCGGCGTGGCTGGCAGCGACGGCCATGAACCCGTTGCCACCGTGGGCCGCCACCGCGCGCTGGCGGGCGGTGATGAGCGGATCGTCGGGCCGGGGGAACGGTATTCGGTCGATCAGCACCAAGGACAGTGACGGTCCAGGGACGTCGACACCCTGCCACAGCGACAGCGTGCCGAAGAGCGTCGTCTCGTCGTCCTCGGCGAACCGGCGGACCAACGCCGAGGTGGTGTCCTCGCCCTGGCAGAGCACCGGGGTGTCGAGGCGGCCGCGCATCACCTCGGCTGTCGCCTTGGCTGCGCGCATCGACGAGAACAGCCCCAGCGTCCGTCCTCCCGCCGCGTTGATGAGGGCCTCGATCTCGTCGAGTTGCTCGGCCGAGCCGGTACCGTCGCGTCCCGGCGGCGGGAGGTGCGCCGCGACGTAGAGGATGCCCGACTTGGCATGCGCGAAGGGTGATCCGACGTCGATGCCCTTCCACCCGGCTGCTTCGTCGCCGGTCGCGGTGAGACCCCAGGACCGCGCCATCGCGTCGAAGTTGCCACCGATGGTCAGGGTTGCGGACGTCAGTATGACGGTGCCTTGGTCGAAAAGCCTGTTGCGCAACAGGTTTGCCACCGACAGCGGCGCCACCCTGAGCACGGCTCGCCTGCCCGCCGAATTCCCCCTGACCTCCTCGTGGTCCAGCCACACCACGTCGGTGCGGTCGGGAATCGCCGGACCGTACGACGACAGGATGCGCGACGCAGTGTCGCTGACGTCGTTCAGTGCCGTCACCGCCTCGTTGCGCGCGGCGGCGGCCTTCGGATCACCCGGCGCGGTGTCGATGGCCGCGCGGACCTTGTCCGCGGTGTCCCGCAACACCGTCAGGTAGGTCGACAGCTCCTCGTCGAGGACGTCCTTGCGTCCGGGTTCCTCGTCGTAGATGGCCGACGAGAACGTCGCCGTCGCCGCTTCGAACCGTTGGGCGAGTTCGGGATCGACGAGCCGGGACGACCGGCGATGCGCGACGCCGAGCATGGTCGCCGACAACTCGCCGGTCGCCACACTGGTCACCCGATCGACGAGTTCGTGGGCTTCGTCGACGACGAGGAGTTCGTGCTCGGGCAGCACGTTCACCTCCGAGATCGCATCGATCGCCAGCAGTGCGTGGTTGGTGATCACCACGTCGGCGGTGCTTGCGCGGCCGCGCGCCTTCTCGGCGAAGCAGTCGGTGCCATACGGGCAGCGCGCGGCGCCGAGGCACTCCCGTGCGGACACGCTGACCTGGCTCCACGACCGATCGGCAACACCGGGTACGACCTCG
>JAOPUT010000205.1 GCA_025963385.1 Mycobacterium sp. | reverse complement strand
GGTTCATGCTGGCACCGTCGAGAATCTGCTTGGCCGCCCAGACACCAGGCGTGGACGAAGCACCCTTTCGGGCGCGCGCTACACGGTGTTTGGAAGTGTTTGCACACATACGATCGTCTCCGGGTGTTCTAGTGCCGAGCGCTTCGTGACTGACCTGCGCCGCTTCGTGAGCGAGGACATCCCGAACCCTTGAACAAATGCCTGCCTGATACCGCAAGAGCGAAGCGACCCCACCTGTTAGCGATCCGTCGCCGTGATGGCTCCTGCTGCTCCATTGGCACCTTCCGTCGACCCCGCCGTGGTTGCTGGGGGTGGCCGGCGGTGGCCCGGCTTCGCGAGCGTAAACGCAAGAATGACGCTGGTGACAATTTTTTGCCGATGCCGCTCGGAGGGTTCTTGCGTTCGCAACTATCACGCAAACCTAGGTGTCCTACGCAGTAGTCAAATGCCTGCTAAATGCGCTTTTTACGCGTGCGACAGTTACCTTCGAAATGGCTGTATTCGCCAGATGAGCGACACGGGACAACTCCGTGACCACTTAGCGTGTTCGCAATCCCTCTCCTCAACCAAAGCGGAGGTGAACACTACGTCCAATGAATCGTGGTGACGCGAAGGAGGTAGCGCAGTGAGTCAAGCGATTCGGCGTCGTGCGCCGACGCATCCGCCCATTGAAGTCGACGCGGGCAACGTCGCCGACATTATCCGAAAGAGGCACCGATCAATGGCCGGACAGAGCCGACGCAAGCCTGGCGCACTTCTCGGAACGAGATCCAACCCCGCTGACCCGATGTTTGCCGACGGCGACCGACCCGGAACCGATCGGCACCGGACTTTGCCGACGCCAGGTGACGTCACCGCGCACCTTTGGCAATCTCAGCTCAACGCGGGGATGACCTCGCGTTCGAAAAGTTCGATGCCCGAACGGTCGTACGCAGCCTCGGGGAAGTACAGGATTGCGTATTCGCAGCCGAGGTCGCGCATCCGCGTGAGCCTCTCGACGATCTGCTCCGGCGTACCGGTCGCCGAATCGGGCGAGGTGGCGTTCGCGAGCATGGCCTCGACCGCCTCGGGGTCTGCCTTGCCGATCTGCCGCGCTCTGACCCGTTCGACGCGCTCCGCTACCTCCGCCTCGGATGATCCGACGATGGCGTTGAAGTTCGACGAGCGCACGATGGCGCCGTAGTCGGTGCCGACGTTGGCGCAATGTTCCTCGAGCACCTTCGACTTGTGCGCGAAGCCCTCGGGCTCGGAGGTGAAGTTGGTGTACTGCGCGTACTTTGCGGCGATCTTCAACGTGACCTTCTCGCCACCGCCCGCGATCCAGAGTGGAATACCACCCTCCTGCAACGGCTTTGGTGCGACTATCGCATCGTTGACCTGGTAGTGCTTGCCCTCGAAGCTGACCCTGCCGTCACGCCACGCGTCGCGCATGATCTGGACGCCCTCGTCGAGGCGGGCGAGTCGCACTCCCGCGGAGGGGAACCCGTAGCCATAGGCGCGCCACTCGTGCTCGTACCAGCCGGCACCGATGCCCATCTGCACCCGGCCGCCGGAGATGATGTCTACGGTGGCCGCCACTTTCGCGAGATACGCCGGGTTGCGGTAGCTCATCGCCGTGCACATCTGACCGAGCTTGATGCGCGTCGTCGTCGCCGCGTAGGCCGACATCAGCGACCACGCTTCGTGGGTCGCCTCGTCCGTCGGCACAGGCACCGTATGGAAGTGGTCGTAGACCCAGAGCGAATCCCACGCCCCGCCATCGGCGTAGGTGGCAAGGTCGCGCATCACCCGCCAGTGGTCTGCGGTGGGGATGTCCACCAGATCGAGACGCCAGCCCTGCGGGATGAAGAGTCCGAAACGCATGCTCCCGACTCTAGGCCAGCGCTTGGTGTGATCCGCTGCGTGTTGGTCGTAGTGTCGACGGTGGTGCGCGGGTCCGCAGCCACGCGAGACCACCCACCCGATGTGTGAGGTGGTGTTCGGCGTGGACGCCACAGATCCGCAGGGGGCCCGGGCCAGGTTCCTCGCCGCCGTGGGCAGGCTCGAGTCGGAACGGGACGCCCCATCGCATCTGTGCGATGCGTGCATAGAGGCACTTCCCGTGGGGCGGGCCGCCATCGCCGTGCACGTGGACGGCGCGGGTCTCGAGGTGCTGTGCGCCAGCGACTCCGTCGCGGAGCGGGTCGAGTGGGCACAGATCACGCTCGGCGAAGGGCCGGGGGTGGACGCCGTCGCCGCAGGTGGCCCGATGACGGTCGACGATTTCGCCACCTCCAACGGGCGATGGCCGACCTTCGCCGCCGAAGCCCTCCACTCCGGCGTGCGCGCGATGTCAGCCCTTCCGCTCGAGGTCGGCGCCATTCGCGTCGGCGTCCTCGACCTCTACCGCGACGCCCCGGGAGCGCTGGGTTCCAAGGATTTCGCCGACGCCCTTACCGTCGCCGATCTGGTGACCGCCATCCTCCTCACCGTCGGCCGGACCGGGCGGATCAGCGAGTCGCTCGGACCCTGGTGGGACCAACCGCTGAGCACCAGGGAGGTGCACCAGGCGACCGGAATGGTCGTGGCCCAACTCGGCGTGACCGCCCACGAGGCCTACGTCCGGATGCAGGGTTTTGCGTTCGCACGCGGACGAATGCTCAGCGAGGTCGCGCACGCCGTCGTCCACCGGCGACTGCGGTTCGACCCCGACCGCGATGGGGACCCGGAAGAGGTGGGCCATCGCCCGTGAGAGTTGAGAACAAGACGCGCACCGCGGCGTTCCGCGGGACAATCTGGAAGGGAAGGGAAGAGCGATGGATCGCTACGAGCGTCTAGCCAGCGCGTTCGTCGGCCTGGCCGACACGCTGGTCGCAGACTACGACGTCATCGAGCTAGCACAGCAGCTCATCGACAGCACGATGACCCTGCTGCCGATCGACGCGGCAGGCATCCTGCTTGGTGACCCCGGCGGCGAATTGCATGTATTCGCCTCGAGCAGTGAGCAGAGCAGGTTGTTGGAACTTCTGCAGGTGGAGGCCAACGTCGGCCCATGCCTGGAGGCGTACCGCGCCGGGCAGCCGGTGCTCGTCTCAGATCTCCGTGACGAGACGACGCGATGGCCGGCCTTCACCGAGCGCGCCGAGGAATACGGCTTCCTGGCCGTCACGGCACTACCCCTGCGGTTGCGCGACGAGAAGGTCGGTGCGCTGAACCTGTTCCGCCGCCAGATTGGCCTGATGGAGAGCGCCGACGTGGCGGTCGCCCAAGCCTTGGCCGACGTGGCGACGATCGGCATTCTGCACCAGCGCGTCCTGACCCATTCGGAGGTGGTCAACCAGCAGTTGCAGACGGCGTTGAACACCCGTCTGATCATCGAACAGGCCAAGGGGGTGCTCGCCGAGCGGGGCGCGATCGACATGGATCGTGCCTTCAACCTGCTCCGCGCGCACGCCCGCCGAACCAACCGCCGTCTCGCCGAACTCGCCCGTGACGTCGTCGGCGGCGCGAGCACCTCGGACATCCTGGGTACCGCATCCGACTAGCACGTTGCACCCGCTCCACCCCTGATTCGATCCTCCCCAGTCCCCGGTGGCTCGAAGTCAACGTCCATCCGAGGTCGACGACTCGCCGACCCGACACGGGCTGAACACCTGCCGCGCCTCAAGCCTGCAAGGTTTGCAGATCAGCGTCCGTGGCTAGCCTCCGACATGGCGCTTTCACAGGACGAACGCGAACGATTTCTCGCCGAGCCGCACATCGCCGCCTTGTCGGCCTACGCGGGTGACGCCCGCGGACCGCTGACCGTGCCCATCTGGTACCAGTACACCCCGGGGGGCGAGCCGTGGATCCTGACCGGACCCGCCTCCCGCAAGGCCCGGCTCATCGAGGCCAACGGCTTCTTCTCCCTCATGGTCGAGCGGTTGGAGCCGACCGTGCGCTATGTCTCCGTCGACGGGTCGGTCAGCAGCATCGTGCCCGGCACCGAAGCACATCTGGAGGAAATCACCCGCCGCTATCTCAGCGGCGAAGCCGCCGACAGGTATCTGGAGTTCGCGCGCAACGAACTCGGTGAGCACGTCGTCATCTCGATGAAGCCGGAGCACTGGCTGTCGGCTGACATGGGCACCTTCTAGTCTCAGGCACTGGCCCGGCTGAATACGAAGAGTCCCCCGAAGCCGTTGCGGCTCCGGGGGACTCGTCGTATTCAACTAGCTTTCGAGCGACGCCGGCGGGTTGAAGCGCTCGCCGTAGCGGGCGGCCAGCTCCTTGGCACGGGCCACGAAGGCCTCCTTGCCCGTTCCCAGCGGACCCTCGTAGCCCACGATGTACTGCGCCGAACCACCGGTCCACGGCGGGAAGCCGATGCCCATGATCGAGCCGATGTTTGCGTCAGCGGTGGTGATCAGCACGCCCTCGTCGATGCACTTCTGCGTCTCGAGCGCCTCGGCGAACAGCATCCGGTCGATCATGTCCTGCAGCGGAAGCTCGGCGGAGCCGGAATTGAAGGTCTCCTTCAGGCCCGACCACAGTCCGACGCGCTTGCCGTCGGCGTACTCGTAGAAGCCGGCGCCCTTCAGCCGGGACGGGCGACCGATCTCGATCATCTTCTCGACGACCGCCTCGGCGGGGTGCGCCTCGTAGGTGCCTCCGGCATCCTCGACACCCTTGCGCGATGCGACGGCGATCTTGTGCATCAGCTCGAGGTTGAGCTCGTCGGACAGCTGCAGCGGCGGCGCCGGGTAGCCAGCCTGGCTGCCCGCCTGCTCGATGCTGGCAGGCACGACACCCTCGCCGAGCATGGCCAGCGCCTCGTTGACGAACGTGCCGATGACGCGGCTGGTGAAGAAGCCGCGGCTGTCGTTGACGACGATCGGGGTCTTGCCGATGGCCAGCGTGTAGTCGAACACGCGAGCCAGCGCCTCGTCAGAAGTCTTCTCGCCCTTGATGATTTCGACCAGGGGCATCTTGTCGACCGGCGAGAAGAAGTGGATGCCGATGAAGTCGTCCTGACGCTTCACTCCGGTCGCCAGCTCCGTGATCGGCAGCGTCGAGGTGTTCGACCCCAGCAGTGCGTTGGGCTCGACGATGTCCTCGATCTCCTGGAAGACCGAGTGCTTGAGTTCGACCGACTCGAACAAGGCCTCGATGACGAAGTCGACGCCCTTGAAGTCGGCCGGGTCGGCCGTTGGCGTGATGCGCGCCAGCAGCGCGTCACTCTTCTCCTGGGTCGTGCGACCGCGCTCCAGCGCCTTGGCTTCGAGCTTCTCCGAGTAGTTCTTGCCCTTCTCGGCCGCCTCGATGCTGACGTCCTTGAGCACGACGTCGAAACCGGCCTTGGCCGAGACGTACGCGATACCCGCGCCCATCATGCCCGCGCCGAGCACGCCGATCTTGGTGATCGGCGTCTTGCCGATGCCTTCGGGGCGTGACCCACCCGAGTTGATCGACTGCAGGTCCAGGAAGAACGCCTGGATCATGTTCTTGGCGACCTGGCCGGTGACGAGTTGGGTGAAGTAGCGGCTCTCGATGCGGCTGGCGGTGTCGAAGTCCACCTGCGCACCTTCGACGGCCGCGTCCAGGATCGCGCGCGGCGCGGGCATCGGCGCACCCTTGAGCTGCTTCTTCAGCAGGGCGGGGAACGACGGCAGAATGCCCGCCAGACCTGGCGAAGCCGGGGTGCCGCCTGGCATCTTGTAGCCCTTCTGGTCCCACGGCTGGGTGTGGCTGTCGGGGTTGGCCTTGATCCAGGCCTTGGCGGCGGGCACCAATTCCTCGACGCTGCCCACCAATTCGTCGACCAGACCCGTCTCCTTGGCCTTGGCGGGCTTGAAGCGCGTGCCCTGGCTCAGGATCTCCATGAACGCCTTCTGGATACCGAACATGCGCACGGTTCTGGTGACGCCGCCGCCGCCGGGGAGCAGGCCGAGCGTGACCTCGGGCAGGCCGATCTGGCTGCCCTTGACGTCGGCCGCGATGCGGTGGTTACAGGCCAGCGCGATTTCGAGGCCGCCGCCCAGCGCGGCGCCGTTGATGGCGGCCACGACGGGCTTCTCGAGCTTCTCCAGCGTGCGCAGGTCGGCCTTGACCGCCTCGACCATGGCGAACGCCTCGCCGGCGTTCTCGGGGCCGAGGCCGATCATGCCCTTCAGGTCGCCACCGGCGAAGAAGGTCTTCTTCGCACTCGTGATGACGACGCCGGTGACCGTCTCCTGCTCGGAGAACAGCCGCTCGACGGCGGTGTGCATGGACTGCTGGTAGTGCTCGTTCATCACGTTGGCCGACCCGGTCGGGTCGTCCAGCGTCAGGGTGACGATGCCGTCGGCATCCTGGTCCCAGTGAATGGTGTTCTCTGCCATGGTCGTTATCTCCTAGACCCGCTCGATGATGGTCGCGACGCCCATGCCGCCGCCGATGCACAGGGTGATCAAGGCGCGCCGCGCATTGCGCCTCTCGAGCTCGTCGACCATGGTTCCGGTGATCATGGCGCCGGTGGCGCCCAGCGGGTGGCCCATCGCGATGGCGCCGCCGTTGACGTTGAGCTTCTCGTCGGGGATGTTCAGGTCCTTCTGGAACTTCAGCACCACCGAGGCGAACGCCTCATTCAGCTCGAAGAGGTCGATGTCGTCGACCGTCAGGCCCGCGCGGTCGAGCACCTTGCGGGTGGCAGGCGTGGGGCCGGTCAGCATGATGACGGGGTCGGCCCCGCTGGTGGCGGTCGCCACGATGCGGGCGCGCGGGGTCAGACCCTGGGACTTGCCCGCAGCCTCTGAGCCGACGAGCACCAGCGCGGCGCCGTCGACGATGCCGGAGCTGTTGCCGCCGGTGTGGACGTGGTTGATCTTCTCGATCGAGTGGTACTTCTGCAGCGCCACGTCGTCGAAGCCACCCATGGCGCCGATGCCGTCGAACGCGGTCTTCAGCTTGCCGAGGCTCTCGACCGTCGAACCGGGCCGCATGTGCTCGTCGTGGTCGAGGATGACCAGACCGTTCTGGTCCTTGACCGGGACGACGGACTTGGCGAAGTACCCGCCCGACCACGCCGCGGCGGCCCTCTCCTGCGAGCGGGCTGCATAGGCGTCCACGTCTTCACGGGAGAAGCCCTCGATGGTGGCGATCAGGTCGGCGCCGATGCCCTGGGGCACGAAGCCGAGGCGGTAGTTGGTCTCAGGGTCGGTTGCCCAGGCGCCGCCGTCGGAGCCCATCGGGACGCGGCTCATCGACTCGACACCACCAGCGATGACGAGGTCGTCCCAGCCGGAGCGCACCTTCTGGGCGGCGGTGTTGACGGCCTCGAGGCCGGACGCGCAGAAGCGGTTCAGCTGAAATCCGCCGGTGGTCTCCGGCAGCTTGGCCACCAGCGCGGCGGTGCGGGCGATGTCGCCGCCCTGGTCGCCGACGGGCGAGACGACACCGAGGATGACGTCGCTGATCAGGTTCTCGTCGAGGTCGGGGTGGCGGCTACGCAGCTCGTCGATCAGGCCGACGACCAGGTTGACGGGCTTGACCTCGTTGAGCGATCCGTTGCGCTGCTTACCGCGCGGTGTACGGATCGCCTCGTAGATGAAGGCTTCTTCGGACATGCTTGACTCCAGGTCCTCGTCGATTCGTGGATGGGGAGGCATCCGCGCCGACGTGTGCCGCCCGGAGGTCCGTCCCCGCGAACGCGAGCCTAGCAGCCTCGCCCAACCCGTTGGTTGGGCGTCTGCCCAGCGGGAGCCACTCGCAGGGCGCGAGGCAGCGTCAGGCGGTCCTCAACTCGCGCTCGGCCATGGTCGGGTAGTCGACGTAGCCCACGGGTCCCGGGGCGTAGAAGGTGGCGACGTCGGGTTCGTTGAGGTCCTCTCCGAGCACCAGTCGCTCGATGAGGTCGGGATTGGCCAGGAACGCCCTGCCGACGGCGGCCGCGCTGATCACGCCCCACTCGGCGAGTTCCTCCAGCTGGCAGAAACTCGTCTCGGTGTCGCGGCCAGTGTTTAGCACCAACGGCCCGAACCACAGTCCCCGAAGGGCACCGAAGGCGGGCACGTCCGGGTTGATCAACACATGAAGGTAGGCGAGGTCGAGCGGGCCGATCCTGGACAGCAGCGCCTCGTAGGCACTCACTTCGTCTATCTCCTCCATCGCACCCGCGGTGTTTCCCGGCGAGATGCGCAGACCGACGCGGCCCGCACCAATCTCGTCGGCGACCGCCTCGACGACCTCGGCGGTCAGACGGGCGCGATTCTCCGGCGATCCGCCGTAGCGATCGGCGCGACGGTTGGTCACGTCGGAGAGGAACTCGTGCAGCAGGTATCCGTTGGCGGAGTGGATCTCGACCCCGTCCATGCCTGCCTCGATCGCGCGGCGCGCGGCACGGCGGAACTGGTCGACGATCGTGGCGATCTCGCTGGTCTCCAGAGCCCTTGGCACCGGCAGCGGCTTCTTGCCCGACGGCGTGTGGGTCGTCATGTCCGCGGCGATGGCCGACGGCGCCACGGGTTCGACACCGCTGATCTCGGGATGGCCCATACGGCCGACGTGCCACAGCTGCATGAACATTCTGCCACCTCCCGCGTGCACGGCATCGGCGATCTCGGCCCACTTGCGCTGGTGTGCATCGGTGTAGTTGCCGGGAGTGTTGAGGTAGGCGCCGTTGGCTTCTCGCGAGATGGCCGTCGCCTCGGTGATGATGACGCCCGCCGACGCGCGCTGCGCGTAGTACTGCACTGCGAGGTCCGACGGCGTGCCGTCGACCTGCGCCCGCGATCGGGTCAAGGGCGCCATGAAGATTCGATTCTCAGCGAGGATGTCGCCGATGCGAACGGGTTTCAACAGCGCGGCGTCACCAGCGAGCGTGTAGGTCATGTCGCGGTAAGCGTCTGAGACGCTCGATTCATTCCCGAGTTCAGCGGTGAAGCGCTGCAGCAGCTCTCGCGTCGACGGTCTGCGACGTCGGCGAAGGGACCGAGAACGGTGGTCGAGGCGCTTGATCACGTGCCTCGCGGTGACGACGGTGGGCGACCGGGGAATAGGCTCCCACCCATGACGGTCTCCCGGCTTCAGCCCTACGCGGTGACGATCTTCGCCGAGATGTCTGCATTGGCGGCGCGCATCGGTGCCGTGAACCTCGGGCAGGGCTTTCCCGACGAGGACGGCCCGGCGGCCATGCTCAAGACCGCCGAGAACGCGATCGCCGAGGGCGTCAACCAGTACCCGCCTGGGCCAGGCATCGCACCGCTGCGCCAGGCCATCGCGGCGCAGCGGCAACGCCACTACGGCATCACCTACGACCCCGACACCGAGGTCCTGGTGACCGTCGGCGCCACCGAGGCGATCGCGGCGTCGATCATCGGCCTGGTGGAGCCGGGCTCCGAGGTGCTGTTGATCGAGCCGTTCTACGACTCGTACTCCCCCGTCGTCGCGATGGCGGGCTGCGACCGGGTCGCCGTGCCTCTGGTCGCCGACGGGCGCGGCTTCGCCATCGACGTCGATGCGCTGCGGGCGGCGATCACGCCGCGCACCAGGGCGCTGATCGTCAACTCACCCCATAACCCCACGGGCATGGTGGCGACCGATGCGGAGCTGTCGGCGATCGCCCAGCTCGCCGTCGAGCACGACCTTCTGGTCATCACCGACGAGGTGTACGAGCAGCTGGTGTTCGACGGGCGACGCCATCTCCCGCTGGCCGGCTACCCCGGCATGGCCGAGCGGACGGTCACCATCTCGAGTGCGGCGAAGATGTTCAACGTCACTGGCTGGAAGATCGGCTGGGCCTGCGGTCCGGCCGACCTCATCGCGGGGGTGCGAGCCGCCAAGCAGTTCCTGACGTACGTGGGTGGGTCGCCGTTCCAACCCGCCGTCGCCGAGGCACTCGACGGCGAGGACGCCTGGACGGCCGCGTTGCGAGAATCGTTTCAGGCCAAACGGAATCGACTGGCCGGGGCCTTGTCCGACATCGGCTTCGGCGTGCTCGACAGCTTCGGCACCTACTTCCTGTGCGCCGACCCCCGCCCGCTGGGCTATACCGACAGCACGACGTTCTGCGCCGAACTTCCCGAGAAGGCGGGTGTCGCCGCCATCCCGATGTCGGCCTTCTGCGATCCCGACTCCGGCCACATCGGCGACTGGAATCATTTGGTGCGCTTCGCCTTCTGCAAGCGTGACGACACCATGGAAGAGGCCATCAGGCGCCTGCAGGTGCTGAAGAGCTGACCCGCCGCTCAGACTTCGATCGGCGGGTGCAGCCGCTCCATGGTGTACTGCCGGTTGCGTCTGGCCGCCAGTGCGCTCGCCGCCAGCGAGGCTGCCAGAACACCGACGAGCACCACGATCGCCACCCACAGCCGAGACTCCACTCCGCCGACCGTCAACTCGCGTAAACCGTTGACGGCGTACGTCATCGGGTCGAACGGGTGGATGATCTGGAACGGTTTGGCAGTGGTCTCCACCGGATAGATGCCACCAGAGGACACCAGCTGGAACATCAGGAACGCCAGCGTGACGACTCTGCCGACCGCCACCCCGAACACCGCGTTGAAGGCCTGGATCATCGCCAGGAACGTCGCGGCGACGAGGAGGAGGAAGGCGACGGTGCCGACCGTGTACTTGGCGTGCAGTCCGACCCCGAAGTGCACGACGGCGTACATCACCACGACCTGGCACGCCGCCACGGTCAGGGCAGGCCAGTACGACGCGAGCACCACCCGCAGCGAGCCGAGCCCCGCGACGATGGGCCGAGTCTGCAGCGGTGTCAACAACATCCAGATGATGAGCGTGCCGATGAACAAGGCCAGCGGCAGGAAGAACGGCGCGAACCCGGTCCCGAAGGTTGGTGCCTCGTTGGCGATGTTCTGCTGGACGCCGACGGGGCTAGCCACGGTCCGCGCCACGGCGTCACGCTGCTGATCGGTCAACGTCGGGAGCTGCGCGGCGCCCTTGTCCAGTCCGTCCGACAGTTGCCGGGAGCCGTCGGTGAGCTTCTGGGTGCCCGCGGCCAGCTGATGGGCGCCACCGGCCAACTGCCTGCCGCCGTCGGCCAACTTGACCAGTCCCGCGTTGAGTTTGGCTGCGCCACTGTCCAGTTGGGACGCGCCATCGCGGAGCCGGACGACGTCCGACTTCAACTGGCCGTTCAACGACTGGGTGAGCAACTGTCGCGTTTGACTGCTCGGGTCACCGAACTCGGCCTCGAGCTGTCGGGCCCCGTCGCGAATGTGGTTCAGCCCGTCGTCGGTCGTCGGATCGAGGCCCTGAGAGTTCAGCAGTCGCTGCGCTCCCCCCAGCACCTCGCCGAGACCCCGCGCCGACGGGTCCGCATTCGCCTGCAACCCACCGACCACCTGATCGACGATCCCCGCCGCCAATTGATGATCCACGTTCAGTGCGGCGATTCGATCGCTGGCCGTCGCGACCCCGCTGCTGATCCGCGCCGCCAGGGCGGCGACGTCGTCCGGATTCAGGTTGAGTCGTTGCACCCTGTCGAGGGTGTCGAGCAACGGCCGGGTGGCCTTGTCGATGCCACCCGACAGCTGGTCGGCACCCGCAGCGAGAGCCGCCGACCCGTTGCGCGCCGTCACCAGTCCGGCCGCGAGTGTGTCTGCGCCACTGGCCAACTGGTGCGCACCGTCGTTGGCGGCCGTCAACCCGGCGGTCAGCTGGTCTGCGCCGTTCGCGGCCTTCTTGATGCCGTCTCCCGCGTCCGTCAGGCCGATCAGCACCTTGCCGATCACCTGCTCGCCGACGCGCGCGTTCACCTGGTTCAGCACCTCCCGCGACGCGTTCTGCCCGATGACGGACGCGAGATAGTTGTTCGCGTCGTTGAAGTCGAACTGGATCTGCGCCTGGCGCGGTGCGGGCGTCGCCGACGACGCGATGGCCTCGCTGAAGTCCGAGGGCAGGGTGATGGAGAAGTAGTACGTACCGGCCTTGACGGCCTTCGCCGCGTCCTGCGCCGACACCAGGTGCAGATCGAGTTGGCCCGACTTGAGCAGCGCACCTGCCACTTCGTCGCCCGCGTGAAGTTCCTGCCCCGCGGCGACGGCGCCCCGGTCCTCGTTGACCAGTGCGACCGGGACCTTGTCGACGGCGGCGAACGGGTTCCAGAACGCCCAGAGGTACATCGCCCCGTACAGCAGCGGGAGCAGGACGATCGTGATCAATGCCACGCGCGGCATCACGCCGCGCGAATAGCGCTTCAGGTCGGTGCCCAGCGACATTCCGGCAAGCATGCTCAGTCCGTGCCCTTCTGGTCGTGGGTCAGGTCGAGTTGCGCGCGGACGCCGAGCCCGTCGGGAACGGGGTTGGCCGACGCGGTGACGACGGTCTGGTGCTCGCCGAGCTCGACGAGCCGACGCACCAGTTCGGCGCGGCTGCCGTCCTCGTCGACCTGGTCGAGGCTGCCGACCACCAGCAGCGGAGGCGCCGCGGTGTTGGCCAACGCGATGCGCAACAACACCGCGTCCAGCTCGGAGAGCTGATCGACGTAGGCCGTCAGATCCGGCAGCGGCAGCGGGCCGAAGACGGGAGCGCACAGACGTGCCAGATCGCCCCCGTCGGCTCGGCGCACCAGGCGGTACCACGTTGCGTCCCAACATATCTGCTCGGTGAGGACGTCTCGGACGGTGACCGACTCGTACACACGGTCGAGCTCTTCGATCCCGGCAAGAGCACTCTGTCCGAAGATCGCCGAGGCTCGGTTCCGCCCAAGCACCTCCAACGATCCGCCCATCGGCTTCATCCGTCCGGCGAGCGTCATCAGCAGCGCCGTGCGACCGGATCCCGGCGGCGCAATGAGAACGGTGAGCCCGCCCCGCTGCACCTCGAGATCCACCGGCCCGTAGACCGGACCCCACGGCCCACGCATCGTGATGGCCTTGGCCGCGATCGCAGGCGGTTCCTGTTCACTTGGGTCCGGTTGCGCCACCGTGTCATCCAAACACGTTGTGCTCAGATCGAAGCGGCAACCTCCCAGAGCCTTTCGGGATCCGTCGAGTCCGAACGCAGCCCGCTGAGGACCAGATCGGTCGCGCCGGCATCGACGTAGCGCTTCAGGTGCTCGCGCACCGCCTCCGGGGAACCGACGGCCGCGATGTCGGCCGCGCGGTCTACGCCCTCACGCGCGATTACCTTGGCATAGGACGGAATGGTCTCGTAGAACTTCAGCTCCTCGACCGCAAGGGCGCGCGCCGAGTCGGCGTCTCCCGACACCACCACCGGCACCGCGGCGATGATCTGCGGCGCAGGCCTCCCCGCCGCCGTCGCCGCCTCGGTGATGGTGGGCACGATGAAGCCCTCGACGGTCCGCGGGCCTGCGAGGTAAGGCAGTGTGCCGTCGGCCAATTCACCGGTGACGCGAAGCGCCCTTGGCCCCATGGCCGCGACGTACAGCGGGATCGGTGTGCCACCGGCCAGACTGACCGGCCACTCGGGGGCGGCGGTGAATTCACTGCCGTGGTAGTCCACCGCCCCGGTGTCGAAGATCGACCGCAGCACCTCGAGGTGTTCCCTCAGTCGTCCGGCCGGGTTCGGCCACGACGTTCCGAACGCCTGCTGCTCGGGGCCATGGGCGCCGAGGCCGAGACCGAGGCTGAAGTTTCCGTGCGAGGCCGCCTGTGCCGTCTGCGCCAGGGTGGCGACGACGAGCGGGTGCCGCGGGTTGATGGGGACGACGAACGTCCCGACACCGAGTCCCGGCACGGCGGCACCGACGAGGCCCGCGAGCGAGATCGCGTCATAGCTGAACTGTTGCGCCAGCCAGATCTGGCGGACGCCGACGTCGAAGGCCCGGCGGGCCTGGGCGATGACGTCGTCGACGGCGTTGGTGGCGGCAGGGCTGGGATTGAGGACTACTCCAGTGGGCATTTTCACGTCAACCGAACCCGCCGCCGGACGCATTCCCTTTCGGTCAGCGTGCGCCTTAGCCGTGATTTCGGGTCACGCGGCAGCGGAGCCGGTCGACTGCGACGTCGAGCACGATCTTCTTGGCCCGCTTGATCAGGAACTCCGGGATCGGCGCGGCGAGGTCGACGATGATGTCGAACCGCACCATCGTCTTGTCCCCGATCCTGGTGAGGTTGTACTCGCCGTGCTGGCCCCGCTGCTGAAACGTGTCGGTCGCGTCCCAGACCACCCAGTCAGGACCCCAGTGGTACTCGAGGAGCTCCTTGTCGGTGACGCCCATGATCTTCACCGTCGCCTTGACGTGGTGCGGACGGCCGTCGGGGTGCCGGTCGAGGACTTCGGTGTGCCGGTGCACGGTCGACCACGACGGCACCTCCTCGATGTCGGCGAGGGCATCGAGGATCGCCTCGGGCGAGGCGTCGAACACGATCTCCCGTGTGGCGCGCACTGCCATGAGCAAATCGTATTGAACGAACAGACCCCTCGCAGCGGTTCCACCAGCTAACTCCGGATCACCAACCGATGTCGCCGATCGCCGTGGTGCCCTTGGGCGGGGTGCCGACCGGGCCGGAGGGGGTCCTGGAGAACCGCGGCGCCGGCGCGGCCTGGTCGACGCCGTCGCTCGTCACGATGGTCGAGCGCGCCGCGAGATGCTCGTTGCCGGAGGCTTCCGTCCAGGTCAGCACGGGCGTCACGCAGGCATCGGTGCCCGCGAACACCGCCGACCACTCGTCGCGCGTCTTGGTCGCGAACCTCTCGGCGAAGATCGCCCGCATCTCGTCGTAGTGGCCGAGGTCGAACTGGTTGGGCACCTCGTCGGTGTCGAGGCCCAGCCCGACGAGCAGTTGGGCGAAGAACTGCGGCTCGATCGCGCCGACCGCCATGTACCGGCCGTCGGACGTCTCATACACCCGGTAGAACGGCGCCCCGCCGTCGAGCAGGAACGACTCGCGCTGATCCTTCAGCGACCCCGTCGCCTTCATGGTCCACATCATCTGCGCCAGCACGCTGACGCCGTCGACCATCGCTGCGTCGATTACCTGCCCCTTGCCAGACCGCTCCCGTTCGTACAGCGCCGCGACGATGCCGACCAATACGAACATGGACCCGCCGCCGAAGTCCGCGACCAGGTTCAGCGGCGCGACGGGCGGCCGGTCGCGGTACCCGATGGCGCTGAGCGCGCCGGTCTGCGACAGATAATTGATGTCGTGACCCGCGGTCTTCGCCAGCGGACCGTCCTGGCCCCAACCGGTGATCCTGGCGAAGATCAGCCGCGGATTGACCGCCGCGCAGTCGTCGGGGCCGATGCCCAGCCGCTCACACGTGCCAGGCCGGAAGCAGTCGAGCAGGACGTCGGCCTTGGCGGCCAGGTCCAGCAGCAGCTGGGGTTCGTTCTTGACGTCGAGGTCGACGACGCGTTTGCCGCGGTGCAGCAGGTCGACGTCCTCGGCAGGCATCTGCAGCCCGCCGGGCCTGCGCACCCGAATCACGTCGGCTCCCAGATCGGCCAGCATCATCGCCGCATGCGGGCCCGGCCCAATGCCGCCGAGCTCGATCACCCGCACCCCCGCCAGGGGTCCCGTGTTGCCCACGCGAGGTGAGAGTACTCAGCCCCACCCGGCCGTCACCATCCGGTCTGCGCTGCCGGGCGCGTTCCCTCGAGTCCGACGCTTCCGGCGAGGACGCCTTGGCTATGGACTCACGATCCCTCGATTCCGTTGGCTCCGTTGGTGTTTCGGGCGGTCAGGTCAGTAGTCGACCACTGCAACGATCGGTTACTAGCCGCCCTTCTTGACCTTCAAGACCTGCTTGCGCAGACCATCGGTCGCCGTCTCCATGCCACCCTTGAGGGTGCGCTTCAGGATGAAGCCGGGCATCGGGATCGACAGGTCGATCTCCATGTCGAACCGGACCTCCGTCTTCTCGCCATTGGGCGTCAACGTGTAGCCGGCGTCCTGCTTCTTCAACTGGCCGGACTTGACCAGCGTCCAATTCACGCTGCTGTCTGTCCAGGTGTACTCGATGACCATCACGTCGGTCAGACCTGCTGCCTTCACCGTCATCTCGACCTGCTTGGGCCGCCCGTCGGGATGCCGCTCGAGGATGACCGCCTTCTGGTATTGCGGGGACCAGTCGGGGGTCGCCTCGACGTCGGCGATGACGTCCAGGATCTCCTCGGGGGTTGCTTCGATGACGACTTCGCGGGAATCACTGGTTGCCATGCCCGCGACCTTAGCCAGGTCCGCTGGGTCGTTGAGCGCTTTCACCGCACTGTCCTGCGCCGTTCACCAAGGGGTGGAAGCATCGACCCGTGGCAATCGACACCCCAGACTCTGCGCAGACCATCGCCTACCCGGCTGACGGCGCCCGTCCGCACCGCCGCGACACCGATGCGCTCGCACCTCACGTCATCGTGCTGTTCGGTGCGACTGGCGATCTCGCCAAGCGCAAGCTGCTTCCCGGCATGGCCTATCTGGTCCAGTCGGCGCTGGCGCCGGAGATCCGGGTGGTCGGCACGTCGCTGGAGAATCTCACCGACGACGAGTTCCGCAAGCTCACCAAGGAAGCCGTCGACTCCTTCGGTACCCACAAGCTGACCAAGGAGCAGTGGGACAGCTTCGCGAGCCGGATCTCGTACGTCCCGCAGGGCGCGGGACCGGAGGCGCTGGCCGCCGCGGTAACCACCGCCGAGGAGCAGCTCGGGCCCGAAGTCCGTCGGCTGCACTATCTTTCGGTGCCGCCCAAGGCGGCGCGTGCCGTCATCACGATGCTGAAGGACGCGAACCTGGTCGAGCGGTCGCGGGTGGTGATGGAGAAGCCGTTCGGTACTGACCTGGCCAGTGCCATCGAGCTCAACGACTTCGTCCACGAGACGTTCCGCGAACGACAGATCTTCCGCATCGACCACTTCCTCGGTAAGGAGGCTGCCCAGAACATCCTCGCGTTCCGGTTCGCCAACGGCCTCTTCGAGCCGATCTGGAACCGCAACTTCATCGACCACATCCAGATCGACATTCCGGAGACGCTTGGCCTCGATCAACGGGCCAACTTCTACGAGAGCACCGGTGCCTACAAGGACATGGTGGTCACGCATCTGCTCCAGGTGATGGCGTTCGTGGTGATGGAACCGCCGACGGCGCTGGAGCCGCGGGCGATCAGCGAGGAGAAGAACAAGGTCTTCCGGTCCATGTTGCCGATCCACTCCAACGAGGTGGTCCGTGGGCAGTACGCCGGTTACCGCAACGAGAACGGCGTGGCGCGGGACTCCGACACCGAGACGTTCATCGCGCTCAAGGTCGGCATCGACAACTGGCGGTGGGCGGGTGTGCCGATCTACCTGCGCACGGGCAAGAAGATGGCTGAGGGCATGCGTATCATCTCGATCGCTTTCAAGGAGGCGCCGCGCACCATGTTCCCGGCGGGATCCGGCGTCGGCTCGCAGGGGCCCGATCACCTGACGTTCGACCTGGCCGACGCGTCGAAGGTATCGCTGTCGTTCTACGGCAAGCGCCCTGGACCCGGCATGAAGCTCGACAAGATGTCGATGCAGTTCTCCACGCAGGAGACCGAGTCGCTAGGCGACGTGCTGGAGGCCTATGAACGCCTGATCCTTGATGCGATGCGGGGCGACCACACCCTGTTCACCACAGCCGAGGGCATCGAATCCCTTTGGGAGCGTTCGACGCAACTACTGGACGACCCGCCCCAGGTGAAGTCCTACCAGCCGGGCACGTGGGGGCCCAACGCAATCCATCAGCTGATCGCGCCGAACGCGTGGCGGCTGCCGTTCGAGCGGACGTGGCGCGAGAAGAAGTAGTGCAGGTCCCTAGTCGTCTCGGTTGCTCAGCAGTTTCAGCTCGACGAGACGCTGCGGCATCGCGTCGACCTCGTCGGCGAGGGCCTGCTCGATCTCCGAGGGGTCCGACAGCGCCTCGCCATCCCGGTCGACTGCAAACACGTTCTGGCGGAACAAGTCCAGTGCGGCGGCCAGTAACCCATCGCGATCGGTTGTGCCGTCCAGCAGTGGCAGGAGATGACGTTCGAGCGGTCCCAGCGGCACCGACTCGTGCCACGGACTGAAGGTGAAGGCCTCGGCGTCGTCGCGGGTCAGCTCGGCCATCCGCCGGACCGGGTCGGGCAGGCTGGGTCGACTGGATGCCTCGGGGCCGCGCACCGGGTCGAGGCGAAACCGCGTCCGGCCCTGCACCAGCAGGACCTCGACGAGTGCGTCGATCTGTGCTTCGAAGCCGGATGGTTCGGCGATCCCGGCGTCGGCGAGCCGCGTTCTGGCCGCTGCGAGCAACTCCTGCCGCGACGTCGTCCACGGCCAGCGCGCGTTCAGCACCTCCAGCGCCGCCCCCACGACGGGGTCGGGGTCGACGGCGGTCGCCGCGCTCGCGATGTGCAGACCACGAATTCGCGTGCGGTCCAGGGTATGTGAAACGTGCGGCGCGCGGCCCCGGTGCACGAGAAGCGTCTGACGATGACTCCGGTTCACGACGAAGTCGAGATGCTGTTCGAGCGATACCTGGTCGCCGATACCGGCCGCGGCGAGGTGCTCGACGGTGGCCTGTCCGTAGTTGGCCGGGAACATGTACTCCAGTTGCGCGTCTGCAAGGTATTCCAAGCCGTGCCCGCGGGCCCGCTGCATGAACTCGCGAAAGTAGCACGGCGCGTTGAATGCCTCGAGCTCTTCGTGCAGCAGGTAGTAGTCACCGGTCTCCGACGCCATCGCGGCGTAGTCGGCAAGAGCGTGACCCAACACGCTGTCGGGGTTCGCCGTCGTCCGAAGGAACTCGACGGCCGACCGTGCGCGCTGCACCTTCTGCTCCGGATCGACCGCATCACCCACGCTGAGCAACATCGCGTCGCGCACGATCTCCTTGGCCTTCCAACCGGGATAGACGTTGTAGCTGATGTACGCAATGCCATTGGGGGCCAACGATTCTCGGCATGCATTGAGGATCGCAGTCTGGAGATCGGCGGGTACCCAGCTGTACACGCCGTGGCAGATCACGAAGTCGAACTGCCCCAGTCGTTTCAGGTCGACCCGCGCGATGTCACCCTCGACCAGTCGCACGTTACCGAGCCCGAGTGCTCGCACCCGCTCCCGTCCCAGCTCGATGTGCGTTGGCGAGAGGTCGATGCCGACCGTGTGTGCGGTCGGATGGGCTGCGGCGAACGGGATCAGGTTGCCCGCGGCGGCGCAGCCGATCTCGAGCACGCGCGCGGAGACCACCTCTGGCGGGTCGAGCCCGAACAGCCATGCGGTCGCAGCCACGTGGCCGGGCGCGGACACCGGATGCGCATACGACTCGTACGGCGCGTCGTCGTAGGCGGCGCGTATCGCGTGGAGATCCGCCTGGGCTCCTGACTCGCCGGCCACGGAGTAATGCTCGGCAACCAACCTCGCTCACTCCTCTTGATAACGGCAGACATCCGGCTCAGAGACGATCGACCACGCGCCTTGGCGTCGGCAGTGGTGTGCGCTGTGGGTTCGCCGTCACGGCGACACCCTGGGACAGCAGCGACCAGGGTTAGCTGCCAGTCGATTCGGTCCCGGATCGAAGCCCTCCCGGATGCATAGACGCAGCGCAACGACCCGGCGGACCATTAGCTCAGCGTGAGCGCAACCCGAGCGGCCCGCCGCGAGCACCCCTACCGGCCGAAGCCCGTCTAGGCTCGATGACCATGAGCGATGCGGTCAACCCCACCATCCCTCCGAGCGGGACGGGCTGCGTCGAGTGCGACGCGTTGGGTGGCTGGTGGTTTCACCTACGCCGCTGCACGGCATGCGGACACGTCGGCTGCTGCGACGACTCGCTGTCCCGGCACGCGGCCGCCCACTGGCGCGAGACGAGTCACCCGATCATCCGCTCGTTCGAGCCCGGCGAGGACTGGTTCTGGAACTACGAGACCAATGAGTACTACGACGGACCGGAACTCGCTCCGCCGGAATGCCATCCGGAGGACCAGACCGTGCCGGGCCCGCAGGAGCGGGTTCCCAAGGACTGGATGGCCGAACTCCAGCGACGGGGTGACTGACCCAACGTGGTGAAGTCCGGAGGCGACAGCACCGTCACGGTCGTCGTCGCGTTCGCGGCGAATCTCTTGGTGGCTGGCGCGAAGACGTTCGCCGCCGTGCTGTCCGGTTCGGCGTCGATGAGCGCGGAGGCAGCGCACTCCTGGGCCGATACCGGAAACGAGGTCTTCCTCCTCGTCGCCACCCGGCGCAGCACCCGCGAGGCCGACGCCGATCGGCCCCTCGGCTACGGACGGGAGGCCTACGTCTGGTCCCTACTGGCCGCGGTCGGTCTGTTCGTGGTGGGTGCTGTGGTGTCGATCTGGAGAGGCGTCACCGAACTCCTCCATGGCGCCGACGGCGGCGAGGACTACCGGCTCGCCTACATCGTCCTCGCGATCGCGTTCGTCCTCGAGGGCATTTCCCTCACCCAGGCGGTGAGACAACTCCGCCCGGGGGCACGCGAATTCGAGAGCCGCGTGTTCGAGTATGCGATGGAGACCTCGGATCCGACGGTGCGGGCGGTGTTCGCGGAGGACTTCGCGGCACTGATCGGTATCGTGATCGCCTTTCTCGGGATCCTGCTGCACCAACTGACCGACGAGGTCGTGTGGGACGCCGTCGGCTCGATCCTCGTCGGCGTCCTGCTCGGTGTGGTGGCCGTCGTCCTGATCAACCGCAACCGGATCTTCCTCACCGGACAGGGGGGCTCACCCCGGATCAAACAGGCGCTGGTGGACCGCCTCGCCGCGTTCCCCGAGGTTGCCGAAGTCCGCTTTCTCCGTACCGAGTTCATCGGGCCCAAGCAATTGTTCGTCATCGCGAGCGTCGACCTGGTGGGCGATAACGTCGAGTCCTCGATCGCCAAGACGCTGCGGACACTCGAGAATCGCCTCGAGGAGGATCAATACGTACGCGAGGCCGTGTTGACGGTTTCCGAGCCCGACGATGGGGGTAAGTCCCTCTTCGTGAATGACACAGGGCCCAAGACCACCGAGTCAGACGCCGGCCCCAAGGGCGCCGAGGACGTTCAGAGCGATCCCGCCAAGGGTTCCGACGACAGGACGGACTGGTCCGACGAGGGTGGCGCACCCTCCGAGGGCGATAACTAGCGGGCGTCGGCCAGCGCCTGCACCGCGGCGTTGTAGCCGGGGATGAAGGTGATGCCCGGCCCCCCGTGGCACCCTGCACTGCCCAGGTAGAGCCCGTCTACCGGGATGGGTTGATCGATGAATCCCCGTGGCCCCGGCCGATTGGGCCCCATCTGCTCGGGGTGAATCAGGCCGTGGCAGTAGTCCCCGCCGGGAGCGCCGAACATGGTGCCCATGTGGCGCGGCGTGAACGTGGTGTGCCGGATGATCTTCGACTCGAAGTCGGGCGCGACGCGGGTGATCTTTTCGATGACCCGGCGGCCCATCTCGACCTTGAGATCGCCATATGACGCCTCCCCGTAGGCCCCCTCCTCGACGGGAAACCACATCGAGAACGCCGACACCGCGTGCTTGCCGTCGGGCGCCAGGTCACGGTCGTGGACCGACGGGAACTGCATCGCGATCGCCGGGTCCGCGGGCACGATCCCCCGGCGGCTGTCCTCCCACTGCTGCTGCAACTCTTCGGGAGTACTGAAAAGGCCGATGGCCGACTGCATCTCGGGGTCGTTGAGCTTCTCGTAGGGCTCGGCGAAGGTCGGCATCCCGTCGAGCGCGAAGTGCATCTGCAGGTAGCTTCCGCGATGGTCCACGTGGCTGAACCGGTCGCGAACCTCCGACGGCACCGCATTGGGATCGATCAGTTTGGTGACCGTGAGGTCGGGCGCCACCGCCGAGACGACGATCGCCGCGTCGATCGTCGAGCCGTCCTCGAGTCGGACGCCTGCGACCCGCCCGTCGGCCACCCGGATCTCCTCGACCTTGCTGCGCAGTCTGAGCTCACCGCCGCAGGCAGTCAGGGTCTCGACGAGATGTGCCGTGAGGGCGCCTATTCCGCCCTTGAGCTTCTTCATCAGCTTGGCGTTCTCGTCGGGCATGGCCAGGCCGAAGGCCAGCGCCGCCGCGCTTCCCGGCGTGGCGGGTCCACGGTAGGTCGTGTTGATGGCGAGGAACGAGAGCATCCCACGCAGGGCACCGTGCTTCTCGGCGTCGGGCAGATACCGGTCGAGCACGTCGGTGACGGACCGAAACAACATGTCGGTGATGGCCGAACGCTCGAGTTCGTTGTGCGCACAGGCATACATCTCGTCGATCGTCTTGGGCGGCGCACCCGCGTCGAACCGGCCGAGCGCGCGGGTCGGGCCCTGGCTCCAGGCCATCAGACCGGCCATGCCGTTGACGGCCTCGGCGCCGTGCACGTCGTTGAGATGGGTCAGCAGCTTCATGGGATCGGTGTAGTAGACGACGGGCTCGTCACCGATGCCCCGCAGCGACACCGACATGACGTCGAGGTCGACCGTCGGGAGATCGTCCAGTCCCAGCTCGTCGCTGACCTTCGCGGACGTCGGGAACTGCAGCGAGCCGGCGATCTCGAACCGGTAACCGTCGAAAAGCTCTACGGTGGAAGCCATTCCACCCGCATAGAGCTTCGACTCCAGGCAGAGGGTGCGGACGCCCGCCTTCTGCAGAACGGCTGCCGCCGCGAGCCCGTTGTGCCCAGCACCGATCACGATCGCGTCGAACTGCACCATCGTCCGAGGCTGGCACGGCCCCCAAGTTTTGTCAATAATGACGAAACTTGATCACTTACTGTCGCTGATACCCTCTGCCACTGCTTCGAGCGCCATGCGGCACAGCCGGGCGAGTTCGTCGAGGGACCGCTCGTCGCCGAGCATCCAGACCTCCATCGCACCGAAGACCGCGGCGGCGATGCAGCGGGCGGTCACCGTCACTCGCAAACGACCGTCGGTACCCGGGGCGTGCGGTTGGTCCTGGGTCAGATGTTCCTCGAGTGCTTCGGCAAGGTCGGCCTCGACCTGGCGGATGTGGCGCACGACCCGGCCGGGGTCGAGCTCTTGCTTCCGCAGCTCGGCGATCTTCGGCAGCGCCTCGGCGTCGTAGGGCGCCGCCATGATCGCCGAGTGCACCGACTCGATCAGCGACTCGTCGGGCAGCCGTGTGGCGAGCGCCGTTCGAAACCACTCGAGCCCGGCGTCGTAGTCGGCGAACAGGAGGTCGTGCTTGGACGTGAAGTGCCGGTAGAACGTCCGCAGCGACACACCGGCGTCCGAGGCGATCTGTTCTGCCGAGGTCTCCTCGACGCCTTGGGCGAGGAATCTCACCAGGGCGGCTTGGCGCAGCGCATCGCGAGTGCGTTCGCTGCGCGCGGTCTGCGCAGGTCGGACCATGCAGGTAAGTTACCTCGCCGACGCGGTGGGCCGACGAGGGCGATCAATACGACGGACACCGTCGGGCTGAAGTGACACGATGTCGAGGTGGGCGCCATAGGGGATGGCGATGGTGGACTGACCGCGACGGGTGTGGTCTGCGTTTCGTGCGGCGCGCAAGCAAGCCACACGGCCCATTTCTGCGTCGACTGCGGGGCGCGACTCGGACCGACGACTCCACCGGCGGAGTACAAGCAGGTGACCATCCTGTTCGCCGACGTCGTGCACTCGATGGACATCGCGGCGACGGTGGGTGCGGAGCGCCTGCGTGAGATCATCGCCGCGGTCGTCGAGTCCGCGGGCACTGCCGTCGCACGTTTCGGCGGCACCGTACGTCACTTCACCGGCGACGGGATCATGGCGGTGTTCGGTGCGCCGGTGGCGCTGGAGGACCATGCGGTCCGCGCGTGTCTGGCGAGCCTGGAGATCCACACGGGAATGAAACGCCTCACGGCCGACGTCCGCGATCGCGACGGCGTGGAACTCTGCCTGCGGGTCGGACTGAACTCCGGTCAGGTCATCGCTGGCGAAATCGGTTCCGGCCCATCGGGTTACACCACCATCGGCGAGCAGGTGGGAATGGCTCAGCGAATGGAGTCGGTTGCGACACCCGGAGGGGTGATGCTCAGCGAGTCGACCGCCAGGCTGGCCGAGGGCGCAGCAGTCATCGGTGAACGAGAGTTGGTCCGCATCAAGGGTTCCGCCGAACCCGTGGCGGGATATCGGCTGATGGGCATGCGTCACGACCACCCGCTGCGGCGCGCGGAGTCCACCCTCGTCGGTCGGCGGCGGGAGATGTCCACCGTCGACCAGCTGCTGCACGGCGCCATCGACGGTCACGGCGCGGCGATCGGGTTGGTGGGGCCCGCAGGGATGGGAAAGAGCCGGCTCGCCCGCGAGGTCTCGGCCCTCGCGGCCTCTCGCGGGTTGGACGTGTTCGCCACTTTCTGCGAGTCGCACACCAGCCAGATTCCCTTCCATGCCGTCGCCCAGCTCATGCGCGCGGTCACCGGCGTGGATCGCCTCGACGACCGCGCGGCACGAGAGGCATTGGGAGCTCAGGTCGCTGGTGCCGATCCGGAAGATCTGATGCTTCTCGACGACCTGCTCGGCATCGCGGACCCTCGAGCCGACCTCCCCCGGATCGATCCCGATGCACGTCGACGCCGTCTGATGGCGATGGTCAATGCCACCGCATCCGCGCGGCAGGATCCGGCCGTCTACGTGGTGGAGGACGCGCACTGGGTCGATGCGGTGAGCGAGTCGATGATCGTCGACCTCCTCGAGGCGGTGCTGCAGACGCGTTCGCTGATGATCGTCACCTACCGCCCCGAATACCGCGGCCGGCTCGCGGAGGTGCTCGGTCCACGAACCATGGTCCTGGGACCTCTGACCGATCGGGAAACCGCCGCGCTCATCTCCGAGTTGCTCGGGCCAGACGTATCTGTCCTTCCCCTCGGTGCATTGATCTCCGAAAGAGCCGCTGGCACACCATTCTTCGCCGAGGAGATCGTGCGCGAGCTCGCCGGGCAGGGCGTGCTGCGCGGCGCCCGCGGCGCCTACCGGACGACGGCGGAGGTGGCCGAGATCAGCGTGCCCGCGACGCTGCAGGCCACCATCGCCGCACGCATCGATCGACTCGAACCGGCCGCCAAGAGCACCTTGAGCGCGGCGGCGGTGGTCGGCGCTCGATTCAGCCTGGAACTGGTGGCGGCGCTGGGAATCGAACCAGCCGTTCACGACCTCGTGTTCGGCCATTTCATCGACGAGGTCGGGGACAGCTCCCGGCCCGAGTACGCGTTCCACCATCCGCTGATCCGCGCGGTCGCCTACGAGTCGCAGCTCAAATCCGTTCGCGCCGAACTGCACCGGCGGCTCGCCGCGGCGATCGAGGTTCGCGAGCCCGACTCGGTCGACGACAATGCGGCCCTGATCGCAAATCACCTCGAAGCAGCGGGTGAACTGCATGCGGCGTTCGAGTGGCACATGCGCGCCGGGGGATGGTCGACGCACCGTGACATCTCCGCCGCGCACCTGAGCTGGGAACGCGCGCGCCGGGTGGCCGACCGACTGGCCGACGACGACGCAGCTCGGATGACGATGCGCATCGCCCCACGGACGCTGTTGTGCGCCACGATGTGGCGGGTCGGGAGCAGCCTTGACCACAATGGGTTCGAGGAACTCCGCGAATTGACCTCTGCCGCAGGCGACAAGCGATCGTTGGTGATCGGCATGACGGGGCTCGTCCAGCTGATGCAGTTCCATGGGCAGTACACCGAGGCTTCGCATCTGGCGTCACGCCACGTGGAGCTGCTCGATGCGATCGATGATCCTCAGCTGATGGTCGGCCTCTCGATGGTGCCGATGATCGTGAAGTGGTCGGTCGGCGAGGTGGCCGACGCGATGAAGCTGAGCCAGCGGGCCATCGACGCCGCGGGAGGCGATCCCACCATGGGCAACGTGATCGTGGGCTCACCGCTCGCGTTTGCGTTGGTGATGCGCGCTTCGACCAGATGCGCCCTCGGCATTCCCGGTTGGCGCGACGACTTCGACGACGCCGTCGCGCTCGCCCGCAGGACCGACAAGTTCACGTTCTGCGCCGTCGTCATGTTCAAGTACATCGCCACGCAGAGCGGGGCGCTTCCACCCGACGAGGTTGCTCTGCGAGATACTGCCGAGGCCCTGGAGATCGCCCAGCAGTTCGGCGACGACTTCACGCTCACCAACGCAGAGTTCACGCGTGGGCTCATCCTGATCCGTCGCGACGACGCCGACCGGAACTTGGGTTTCGAACTGCTGGACAGGTCGCGTCGAGTGGCGCTCGAACACCGAAACACCATCGTCGCGGCGTGGTGCGTCGACATCGACGTCGCGGCAGAGAAGAACCGGACCGGCGATTACACGGGTGCCATCGAGACGTGTCGTGCCGTCCTGGACAACGAGATCCGAAGCGGTGAGATGACGAACCGCGGTTGGTGCACCAGCATTCTCGTGGAGGCCCTGCTCAATCGAGCGGGTGAGGGAGACGCCGTCGAAGCGCGAAGGGCCGTCGACGAGCTGGCGGCGACACCCACGCCGCCGGGGTTCGTCTACCACGAGCTTCCCCTGCTCCGGTTGAACGCGATGCTCGCCAAGGCCGTCGGCGACGAAGGCCGCTACCTCGAGTTCCGTGACCGGTATCGCGTCCGCGCGGAGGGCTCCGGCTTCGAAGGGCACATCGCACTGGCGCGGGCGATGGCGTGACCCGGTGAGGCGTCACCGATGAACCTGGTAATGGCGTTGTCAGTTCGGAACTGCAGACAACGACCATTGGCTACGCTCCCGATGTTAGGACCACCTCGTGATCAGGAGCTGCCATGGACGCCGCCACAAAGGGACACGCGGAAGACGCACGTCGGCTACGGGGGTTCACCGCGTTCGACGAGTTCTCGGACGACGACCTGTTGCGACTCGTCAAGGCGGCACATCACACCTCGAGGTCCGCGCCATGGCCATTGATCCACGAGCAGACTCCGTCGGACGCCTGCTACATCATCCTCAGCGGCGAGGCCGCGGTGTACGTCGGCCAGAAACGCATCACCCTCATAGGTCCGGGCGAGGTGATCGGCGAGTCCGTGCTCCGCAGCGGGAAACTGCGTTCTGCGACCG
>JAOPUT010000199.1 GCA_025963385.1 Mycobacterium sp. | reverse complement strand
AACTCGTCGAGGACGTCGCGCAGCCAGACGGCGAACGCGCCGAGTGAATAGTCACCGCGCGGCTTCGTCGACTGCCCGTGGCCGAGCAGGTCCGGTGCCACCACCCGGTAGCTCTTCGCGAGCCGCGGAATCAACTCCCGCCACGCGTCAGAGCTGCCTGCCATGCCGTGGATCAGCAGCAGGACCTCGCCGCTGCCCTCGTCGCGGTAGGCGACCCGGTCCCCGTGCAGGTCGAGGAACTTCACGTCATTCATGGATGAACTCTCCGCACTACTAGCCGGTAACTTTCGAGCCTGCCCGATCCGGGCAGCACCGTCAATGCGAAGTTCAGCGCGCGCGCTTCGCGAGCCGCTCAGGTTCGAGGATGAGCACGCTCTTGCCCTCGACGCGAATCCAGCCGCGCTGGCTGAAGTCGGCGAGCGCCTTGTTGACCGTCTCCCTGGACGCCCCGACCAGCTGAGCGATCTCCTCCTGAGTCAGGTCATGGGTGACCCGCAGCGCATTGCCCTCCTGCGCGCCGAATCGCTGCACCAACTGCAAGAGTTGCTTGGCGACGCGACCGGGGACGTCGGTGAAGATCAGGTCGCCGAGGTTGTTGTTGGTGCGGCGTAGCCGACGGGCCAGCACGCGGAGCAACTGCTCGGCGATCTCGGGACGGCCGGAGATCCATGCCCGCAGCGCATCGCGATCCATGGACACCGCGCGCACCTGGGTCACCGCGGTCACGCTCGACGTCCGCGGGCCGGGATCGAAGATCGCCAGTTCCCCGAACATGTCCGAGGGGCCGAGCACGGTGAGCAGGTTCTCTCGGCCGTCCGGCGCGCTGCGAACGATCTTCACCTTGCCCGAGATGATGATGTAGAGCCGATCGCCCGGCTCGCCCTCGACAAAGATGGTGTGTCCGCGAGGGAAGTCCACGCGCTGCAGTTGGGTGACGAGTGCCGCCACGGCGTCGGGTTCGACTCCCTGCACGATGCCTGACCGCGCAAGCGTCGCCTCCACGTCACCTGGATCGACTATCGACTTCATGCCGACCCCCAGCGGTGGTGGGGACGTCTGACACTTTGAGCGGACATATGTGTGAGCGTGACGGGGCCAAACCCGTTTGTAAAGCCTCGAGCGCCATTTGCTGGCGAGCTGCTCACCCCCGGCGACTCCCGATTGGTGACGACGGCGTCATGCCGGCTTCTCGTGATGGTCCGACCGTCGAGTGGCCACCTATGACACGCAATCGGCGAAAACGCGTTCCGTAACTGGCCACTCGGGTCAGCCACGGCTCAGACGTCGCTGGTCGCGTACCTGGTCTTGACCGGGGGCGCGGCCAGCAGCGGCGGGAGGTCGTCGATCTTGCCGTCGCCGGCGCGGAAGGCGCGGTAGGCGTCGTCGTCGGCGACGGTCTCCCACACCTCGTAGATGACCCAGTGGGCCTCATCTAACTCGTCGACGAGAACGTCGGTGACGACATTGCCCTGGAAGCCGCGGGTCTTCTGCAGCTCGCGACGGAACACCTCGCGGGCCTCGGCGACCGATTCGGCCTTGAACTTCAGCTCGAGCAGAACGGTGACGGACATGGGGTCTCCTAGTGTCTGTGGAACTACGTCCACCTTCTCAGACGGACAGTTCGACGGTGATGTCGCCACCCGACGGGTCGGCCGCTGACACCAGTGACCACGGCGCCCGGTAGATCCGGCCCGGTGCGGCAGGCCACGGCGTCCGCTTCACGCCGATGGTGCGGCCGTCCTGGACCGCACGCACCCGCGGGGCGCGGTGGTACTCGTCGACCCAGAACAGCAGATCGCCGCGGGGCGCGACACCGCCGTCCGGGGCGACGAGTTGCGGCGTCACCCACCGGAACGGGGCCTGGGCTCGCACCCGGATTCCCCTTGGCGCACCGCGCCTTCCGGCCAGCCACGCCTGAACCGATGGCGCGACGTGGCGGCCGTCGAGCGCCGCGCCGTCGGCGGTGTCCACCGGGTGCAGCAGATTGCCGACCGCGAACACTCCGGCCCCGCTGGTGCGCAGACTGGCGTCGACGACGGGACCGCGGGTAGCGGAATCCATTGTCAGACCGCCCGTTCGGGCGAGCTCGTGGTCGGGGATCCAGTCGCCGGTGGTGATCACGGTGTCGCACTCGATGGTCGTGCGTGCACCCGTGTCGAGATTCTCCACGACGACGGACCGCACCCGGCGCTTGCCGTCGATGCTCACCACCCGGCTGCGGGTCAGCACCGGACCCCGCATCAGCGCGCGGCCGGGGATCCGAAACGCGGCGTAGGCCTCCGAGCGCGGGTAGGCACTGACCATCGCGACTGTGGCACAACCGGCTTCGCGTAGCGTCATGACGGCCGACCAGCTGACCAGCTCGGCACCCACCACGACGGCGCGGGTGCCCACGTCTGCGTGGTGGACGTGCACCAGGTTCTGCAACTGGCCGGTGGTGTACACCCCGTCGGGCCGATCGCCGGGGATCAGGCGCGCGGGCCGCGGCCGCTCCCTGGCCCCGGTCGCGAGGATGACGGCGTCCGCCTCGACGAGGCGACGACCCCGCGGCGAGGTGACCTCCATCCGACGGTCACCGCACCACCCGGTGACCATCGCCTCGGTCTCCAGGTGAGCTCCCGCATCCCGCGCGGTGTCAGTCAGGCGCCGGGCGTATGCGGGTCCGGAGACGAACCGTCTGAGGTCACGCATTCCGTAACCGAGATGGTCGCTGTGCCTTGGGATTCCGCCCATCTCGGCTTCTCGCTCCAGCACCAGCACCTCACCGTCGACGAGCGGGGCGAGCGCCGCGGCGGCCGTGAGGCCGGACGGGCCGCCCCCGACGATGGCGACGGCGACCTTCATCGACCCGACCCGACGCCGGCGGTCAGCAGCTCCGCGGTGTGCGCACCGCAGTAGAAGCCCTGGCAGCGGCCGTTCATCACACGTGTGCGGCGACGGAGCCCGTCGAGATCCCGCGGCGGGATGACCGAGCCGAACGCGTCACGGATCTCGCCTGCGGTGACGCGCTCGCAGAAGCACACCACGCGGCCGTACTCCGGATCCTCGGCGATGCGCGCGGCGTCCTGGTACGGCCGTGTCGTCGCCTCGCCGATGTTGGGCATCCGCGGCGGGGCAGGCAGGTCGGGACGCGGCGTCAAGTCGAGGTCGGTATCGGCCAGCAGCTCCAGAAGGTGCTCTGCCACCGCCATTCCCGACGTCAGACCCGTCGAGCGGATCCCACCGACGAGGACGTACTGCTGCCGTCGGTCGACGTCGATGAGGTAGTCGTCGTGATCGGTCGCGGCACGCAGACCCGCATACGTCGCGGTGATCTCTTCGTCGAACAGCTTCGGCATCAGTGCGCGGCCCTTGCCGAGCAGGAACTCGAAACCCTCCTCCGACGTGCCGGTGGCAGTGCGGTCGGTCAGGTTCTCCGATGTCGGTCCCACCATCACGTTTCCGTAGATGGTCGGGCTGACGAGCACTCCCTTGCCTCGCGACGAGGGCACGGCCAGCACGATGCAGGGCACCATCGGCCGGGTCAGCTTGTCGAACACCAGAAGTTCGCCGCGCCGAGGGATCACGGTGAACCGCTCGTACCCGAACTTGGCGTCGAGGTGGTCCGCGCCGAGTCCTGCGGCGTTGATCAGCCAGCGACAGTGGACCGGCCCCCTGGTGGTGACGACGGTGGTGTACTCGACGTCGTCGCCGCGCGGGGCGATGTCGGTGACCTGTGCGCCGCGGCGCAGTTCGACGCCGCGTTGCACGGCGTCGGTCGCGAGTGCGAGGTTCGTGGTCCAGGTGCAGATGATCGCCTCGCCGGGCACGGTCAGGCCGGCGAGCGCACCGGGACCGAGATCGGGCACGCGACGGTAAACCTCGTGCGCACCGACGATTTCGCACGCAAGGTATCCGTTGCGTACGGCCTTGTCCTTGAGTGTGGGCAGCGCGTCGCGCTCTTCGTCGGTCCACGCGACGAGCATCGCGCCGGTGCGTTCCACGGGGATGCCCGCCTGCTCGGCGTACTCACCGAGGAGGTCGTAGCCGCGCGCGACCAGGCGCGACTCCAGCGTGCCGGGGCTGGCGTCGAATCCCGTGTGCAGCAGGGCGGTGTTGGCCTTGCTGGTGCCGTCGCCGATGTCGTCGCGACCTTCGATGAGCGTCACCGTCAGGCCGGTACCTGCGAACGCACGCGCAATGGCGCTGCCCACGATACCTGCACCGATGACCACCACATCGCGGATGTCCATGGGCGCGTTCATGATTGGGGCTCCTTCGACGTGAGAACGGCGTCGGCGGCGCGGCGCCACCCGGCCAGGTGGTCGGCAGCGCGGTCATCGGACCACACCGGCTCGTAGGTGTGCTGAGGCGTCCAGGTGCCGACGACGTCCGCGGCACGGAGCGTCGGGTCGAGCGCGAGCCGGGCGCACGCCGCGGCACCCAACGGCGTCGCGTGGGACGAGGGGTACACCTCGACGGGAATCCTGGCCAGGTCGGCCTGCGCCTGCATCAGAACGGCGGAGCGCGTCAGACCGCCATCGACGCGGAGCCTCGTCAACGGCTGGCCGAGGTCCCGTGCCACCAGGTCTGCCACACACGCGACCTGTGCGGCGATTCCCTCGAGCAGCGCCCGAACCAGGTGTCCCCTGCCGCTGCTGAGCGTCATGCCCGTGAACGACGCGGTCGCCTGGGCATCCCACCACGGGGCGGCCAGACCGGCGAGTGCCGGTACGCAGAGCACGCCGTCGGAATCGGGCGCCGATACGGCGTCGAGTTGGTCGGCGGCGGGCACCAGACCCAGGTCGATCGCCCACCGCACGGCCGAGGCGGCGGTGTAGACCTGTCCGTCGGCGCAGTAGGAGGTGTGATCCCGAAGCGTCCACGCCACCGAGGTGGTCAGGCCTGCTCCCGACCGGGCGGCGTTCTCGCCGAGCTGCGCGAGCAGGAACGCACCGGTGCCGAACGTACACTTCGCCGCACCGGGCTCAAGGCAGCTCTCGGCGAGCAGCGCCGCCTGCTGATCGACGATGAGGCCGGCAACGGGTATCAAAGGGCCGAAAGCGGTTGTCTCACCGATGATCTGGTCGCATGCAACCACGTCGGGCAGCTGCTCGTCCCCGAGCCCGAACAGGCCGAGCAGTTCGTCGCTCCACGTCGCCGCATCCAGATCGAGGAGTAGTGACCGGCTGGCGGTCGAGGTGTCGGTGACGAACGCCCCGCACAGGCGGTGCACCAGCCAGGTGTCGGTGGTGGTGACCACCCCTTCGCGCGTCAGATTGGCCCGGATCCAGGCCATCTTGGGCGCCGAGAAGTACGGATCCAGCACCAGGCCGGTACGCCGGGCCACGTCGCCGGCCGAGGCGGCGAGCGGCGCGCAGATCGACTCCGCGCGGCGGTCCTGCCACACGATCGCCGGGCTCAGCGGGCGCCCGCTGGCGCGGTCCCACGCCAGCACGGTCTCGCCCTGGTTGGCGAGCGCCACCGCGGCGACCGTCACCCCCGCCTCGTCCAGAGCCCGCCGGCCGGATTCGACCACCGAGTGCCACAGCGCTTCGGGATCCTGCTCGACGCCACCGCCGGGGAGGTACTCGGGGCGAAGCCCGACCTCTGCGATGGAGACGACCTGCCCCGCGTCGTCGACGACGATCGCCTTGGTGCCAGAGGTGCCCTGGTCGATGGCCAGTACGTGGGTCATGGCCGCAGGGTGCCCGCTTCTTCGTCGAGGACGGCGTCGATCGAATGCTGGTCGGGCATCGCCAGGCCGTCGCGCCCGCGTCGGACGAGCAGGTAGCCGAGGTAACCCGCGCCGATCACGACCATCACGATGACATAGAGCCAGGCGTCCTTGAAGGAGGCATCGCGGAACAGGGCCAGCTCGAAGACCAACCAGATCACCGCGACGACCAGGATGGGCTTCTCCCATGCGCCGAGATCGAACTTGCCGTTGACGGGCAGTTGTTTGCGTTTGGCGAGGTACATCACCACGGTCGCGGCGTAGATGACGGCGGGAAGCAGCGTCGCGGCACCGAACAGCGTGAAGAGTGCGTCCTCGGACTGGGAGAAGATGGCGAGGATGAGTTCGGCGAGCACCACGAACAGCACCGTGGCCCGCAGCGGCGTGTGGAACCGGGGCGAGATCTGGTTCCACTGCTGCCAGCCAGGGAAGCGTTCGTCGCGAGACATGGCCCACGTCAAGCGAACTCCCGTCATCATGATGACCAGTCCGCACGCGAAGATGGCGATCACCACCATCAGCAGAAGGAGCGTGCTGACGGCTGACCCGAGGGTGTGCTTGATGACGTCGGCGATGGGCGTGCCCGACTCGGCCAGCGCCACGGGGTCACCCGCCGCCAGCGTGACGGCGATCAGGAAGATGAAACCGAGTACGCCCGAGGCGATCACGGCCTGGCACATCGCGCGCGGGACCACCCGCTCGGGATCGTTGGTCTCCTCGGCGAGGTTGGCCGCGGACTCGAATCCGACGATCGTGAAGGCGCCGAGCAGGAAGCCGAGCATCCACGGACCGGCCGAGGTCCAGTCGCCGAAGCTCCAGAAGCTCACGGGACCGTCGAGGGGAACGGCTCCCTTGCTGAACAGATTGCTCGGGTCCATGTCGCCACGTACCGCCGCGACGATCAACAGCAGTGCGGTCAGGGTGACCATGCCGATCAGCTCGAGGGACACCGCCCCGTTGTTGACGCGCTCACTCCACTTGGTGGACAGGGCAAGAAGCGTCGCCTGTGCCAACAGCACCAGCGCGGTCACTGCCCAGGTGACGGTGCTCGTCGCGTCGTAGGCAAGCAGTACGGGAAGCACCGTCGAGGCGATCGTGTAGTCGACTGCCACCACGACGATGGCGAGGAAGGTGAACGAGATCCACCCGATGATCCACCCGAGCACGGGGTTGGCCAGCCGGGACATCCACTGGTAGGCGTATCCCGTCACCGGCATCCGCGAGGCGATGGTGCCCAGCACGAAGGCGACGGCCAGCTGTCCCACCACGGCGATCGGCCACGTCCAGATCCCGACGGGACCCGACGACTTGAGGACGGATCCGTAGGTGGTGAAGATGCCGGTGGCGATCGACACGAACGCGAACGCCACGGCGAAGGACGCGAACTTGCCGGTGTGCCGCTCCATCGACTGCGTGTAGCCGAACTGCGCGAGCTCGGCCTCGTCGCCCTTTCCTCGGGCGGCGGGCAGGGGGTCGGGCATTGGTTCCTCCAGTTGGTATAGACCATGTGGGTGAACCAAAGTATGGGAGCGGCGGATCAGTCCGTCAACCCCGGACAGAATGTCTATCGGCGGGGTCGGCGGCGCTACCCTGCAGAGGTGACGGCATCGAGGGAGCCACGGCGGCCGTCGAACACTCCGCGGTACATCGCGATCGCCGCGCAGGTGCGCGACCGGATCATCGTCGAGCAGCTGGGACCACACACGCTTCTGCCCTCGGAGCGCGAACTCGCCGAGCAGCACCAGGTCAGCCG
>JAOPUT010000197.1 GCA_025963385.1 Mycobacterium sp. | reverse complement strand
GGCTGGCCGTAGGTGCCGAACTTCTCCACGACGACGGCCAGTTCCTCCTGGGTGATCTCGGCGGGCCGACCCACGCTGGAGGCGCGGAGCCAGACGTCGCACAGCCACTCGAGCTGGCTCACCTTGTCGTACGCGTGGCCCAGCGAATGCGAGTACGCGATGGTGCCGTGATTGGCGAGGATGCAGGCGCTGCGACCATCGAGTGCGGCAGCCATCGCGTCGGCGAGCTCATCGGTCCCGTACGTGCAGTAGGGCGCCACCCTGACCTGCCCGCCGAACATCGCCGACTGGTAGTGCACCAGCGGTACGGTGTCCCGCAATAGCGAAAGGGCAGTTGCTGCAACGGAATGCGTATGGACCACCGCCACCGCGTCGAAATCCCGGTAACACCGTAGATGCATCGGCAGTTCCGTGGTGGGAGTGAGATCGCCGCTGACGATTGTGCCGTCGAGCCGGACGACGGGAACGTCCGCCGCCGTCATCGTCGCGTAGTCGACACCGGACGGCGTCGCGCAGACCAGGTCGTCGACGCGCACCGAGACGTTCCCCGACGTGCCGACGACCAGGCGATCCGTCGTCATCCGTCGGGCGACCCTGACAACCTCTTCGCGGGCTGCGTCGAGTGCTGCTGCAGACTCGGACATCTGATCACGTCTCTTCCGGGGGTCGGAGATTTGGCACGGCGTCGGATTGAAAAAGCCATCCGTTTATAACAGACAACATGTTATAACTAACAGCATGGAGGCGTGCCACCGTGACCGGTAACCGCGATCTGCTGCTCGCCGTCGACTGTTCGACCAGTGGGGCCAAGGCGGTCGTCTTCACTGCCGACGGGCACTCCGTCGCATCGGGCAAGCAGTCCTTCGCGCTGGAACGCCCCGCGCCCGGCAGGCACGAGCAGAACGCCGACGACTGGTGGACCGCGACGTCCGCAGCCATCGCACGGGCCATGGAGAACGTCGATGCCACCCGGATCGCCGCGCTCGTCGTCACCCACCAGCGAGAGACGTTCGTCTGCCTCGACGCAGCCGGTCGGCCCCTGCGTCCCGCCATCGTCTGGGCCGATGGCCGGTCGGTGCCCCAGGTGGCCCGGTATGGGTCGGACGAGACGCACCGGATCTCCGGACGCGTTCCCGACATCACCCCGTCGATCTTCAAACTGGCGTGGCTCCGCGAGCACGAGCCGGAGACGCTGCAGCGCAGCGCCAGGATCGGCGACGTGTCGGCCTTCCTCAACGAGAAGCTGACCGGCCGCTGGGTGACGAGCGCCTCCAGCGGCGACTCGATGGGACTGATGGACCTCGCCACCCAGACGTGGTCGGATCCGTTGTGCGCCATCGCCGGTGTCGATCCTTCACAACTCCCGGCGATCGTGCCGCCCGGCGCGGTCATCGGACGGCTCAGTGACGACGTCGCCAGCCAACTCGGCCTCGTCGGGGACACCCCCGTCGTCTCGGGCGCGGGCGACGGTCAGTGCGCCGCGCTGGGCACCGGCCTTGCCGAGCCGGATGCCATGTACCTCAACGTCGGAACGGCACTGGTGGCCGGCTACGCGTCGCCCGAGTACCTCTGGTCGCGGCGCTACCGCACCGTGCTCGACGCGCCTGGCCGGGGCTATCTGCTCGAGACCTTCACCCAGTCCGGCACCTACCTGATCTCCTGGTTCGTCGACCGGTTCTCACCGTCGCTGCTCGCCGAAACGCCGACCGGCGCGTGCGAGGTCGCCCGTGAGGAGGATCTCGAAAAACGCGCAGGCGCAATCGCACCCGGCTGTGAAGGGCTGGTCGCGCTGCCCTACTGGAACGGCGCCCAGACTCCCTACTGGGACGGCGACGCGCGCGGAGCCGTCATCGGTTGGTCGGGTGCCCACACCGGCGCCCATCTGTACCGCGCGCTCCTGGAGGGCATCGCGTTCGAGACCCGTTTGCAGACCGACGGCGTCGAAGCCGACACGGGCATCGAGGTGACCCACTTCCTGACCACCGGCGGCGGATCCCGCAGTGCCACCTGGTCGCAACTGATCGCCGACGTGACCGGCCGCAGACTCGACATCTGCGCCGAGTCGGAGACCACCGCACTCGGTGCCGCGATGCTGGCGGCCTGCGCGGTCGGGGTGCATCCCGACCTGCCCACCGCCGCCAAGGAGATGGCCAGGGTCGAGCGGACGTTCACGCCGAGGTCCGACGTCGCCGCGACCTACGAAACGCTGTATCAGCGTTACGTCACCATCTATCCCGCACTGCGTGACCTGTTCCGCGACGCCGGAACTGACGCCCCCGGCGGATAGTTCGCCTACTGTTTTTGGCGTAGGGCGTCCAGCAGGGGGCGCCACGTCGAAAGGCACGCAACGTGAGCGACAAGCCGAACATCCTGATCATCTGGGGCGACGACATCGGCCAAAGCAACCTGAGCTGTTACAGCAACGGCGTGATGGGCTACCGCACCCGCAACATCGACCGGATCGCTGCCGAGGGCGCCCTCTTCACCGACTACTACGGCGAGCAGAGTTGCACGGCCGGCCGGGCCGCATTCATCACCGGCCAGAATCCCTACCGCACCGGCCTGACCAAGGTTGGCATGCCCGGTGCGACGCTCGGCCTGCAGGCCGAGGACCCGACGATCGCGACCGCGCTCAAGGCTCAGGGCTACGCCACCGGCCAGTTCGGCAAGAACCACCTCGGCGACCGCGACGAGTTCCTGCCCACCATGCACGGCTTCGACGAGTTCTTCGGCAACCTCTACCACCTCAACGCCGAGGAGGAGCCGGAGAACGTCGACTACCCGAAGGACCCGGAATTCCGGAAGAAGTTCGGGCCGAGGGGCGTGCTGCACGCCTGGGCCAACGACGACGGAACCCAGCGCATCGAGGACACCGGGCCGCTCACCAAGAAGCGGATGGAAACCTGCGACGAGGAATTCCGCGATGCCGCCATCGATTTCATCACGCGTCAGGCCGAGGCCGACACCCCGTTCTTCGTCTGGTTCAACTCCACTCACATGCACTTCCGGACCCACCCCAAGCCCGAGAGCATCGGCAGGGCCGGGCAGTGGCAGTCGGAGTACCACGACACCATGTTGGACCACGACGACATCGTCGGGAACCTGCTCGACAAGCTCGACGAGCTCGGCATCGCCGACGACACCATCGTCGTGTACTCGACCGACAACGGGCCGCACATGAACAGCTGGCCGGACGCAGGTATGACACCCTTTCGGAACGAGAAGAACTCGAATTGGGAAGGCGCATACCGCGTTCCGGCGGTCGTACGCTGGCCGGGCCACATCCCGGCCGGCTCGGTGCTCAACGGCATCGTCAGCCACAACGACTGGTTCGTCACGCTGTTGGCGGCGGCGGGCGACACCGACATCGCCGAGCGGCTCAAGACGGGGACCGAGCTGAACGGCACCACCTACAAGGTGCACCTCGACGGCCACAACCAGCTCGACTACCTGACCGGCGCCGTCGAGGAGAGCCCGCGCAGGCACTTCTTCTACGTCTCCGACGACGGGGATCTGACCGCGCTGCGGTACGACAACTGGAAGATCGTCTTCATGGAGCAGCGCGTCCAGGGCACGCTGCGCATCTGGCTGGAACCGTACGTCGTGCTGCGCGGGCCCAAGCTCTTCAACCTGCGGACCGACCCGTACGAGCGTGCCGACATCACGTCCAACACGTACTTCGACTGGATGCTCGACAGGGTGTTCGTGTTCACCCCCGCGCAGGCCTACGTGGCGAACATGCTTCAGACGCTCGTCGAGTTCCCTCAGCGGCAGAAGTCCGCCAGCTTCAACCTCGAGTTGGTGATGGAGAAGCTGCAGGCCGGGATCCCGGACTCCTGACGTCAGCGACGAGTACTAGCGCAGCGTGGTCGCGAGCCAGTCGAACACGGTCTGGTCCACCGCGCCGTCCATCGAGCGCATGACGACGTGCTGCACGGGTGCCTTCATGGTGTGGGCGAAGGTGGCCGCCTGGCCGGCGAACACCGAAGCCACGTCGCCCTCGACGATCAGTGCGGGCGTTGAGATGTTGCGGATGTCGGTCGCCGTGAGGCTGTAATCAGCCGTCCTGCGAACGTAATCGGCACTCGTGTCCGCTCCGAACATCCTTGTCCCGTCCTCCAATTCCGACGCGCTCGTGGCATCACCCTTCGCCAGGACGTCGAGCAACCGGATCGCCTCGTCGTCGCGGTCCTTCTCGATGAGCTCGAGGATCGATTCCGGGATCGGCGGGCAGGACGCGTAGAACGTCGTCATGGCATCGCTGCAGACGATCGCCGCCGATCGGTCGTCGCGCGACGCGTAGCGCGCGACGAGGTGACCGCCGAGGCCATGGCCGAACTGCACGATCCTGGCGTCGTCGACCTCGGGCACCGTCAGCGCGAAGTCGACTACCGGGCCGAGCACGTGCTCCCAGTCGGGCCGGTACACCACTCCCCCTTCGTCGATCGTCGACCCTTGCCCCGGTCCCTCGTAGGTCAGGAAGTTGTAGCCGCGCCGCAGGGCCGCCGCGCCGAGGTCAAAGGCGCCGTCGGCGCCGGTCGGGCCGAAGCCGCTGGTGTACACGACCGTCGGGCGCGGCCCTTCGACGACGTTGGCCAGGTAGAGCTGGCCCCGGAGATCGCCGCCCTCATACGGAATGCTCACTTCGGTGTCCGGGCCCTCGGGCAGTTCGCACCCAGTGATCGCGTCGCCAACCATGAAGTCCACCCACCGATCATGTCGTGACCCACCGACGACGGCGTCGACGCTCACCCCCATCCCCCGATACCTGCTAGCGGTAACTCGGGCGCCTTGCCGACCGGACCGGCGTTTACGCTCGACCAATGGCAGAGACCCGTCGCACCACGGCCGAGCTGATCGTCGAATGCCTGGAGAACGAAGGGGTCACACACGTCTTCGGCATCCCAGGGGAGGAGAACATCCGACTGGTCGACGCCCTGTCACGATCGTCGATCGACTACGTGCTCACACGCCACGAGCAGGGCGCGTCGTTCATGGCCGAAGTCTACGGGCGACTCACCGGCAACGCAGGCGTGTGCTCGGCGACCTTGGGGCCGGGCGCCATCAACCTGCTCCTCGGGGTGGCCGACGCGACCACGAATTCGACTCCGGTGCTTGCACTCTCGGCCCAAGTCGGGATGCAGCGCAGTTACAAGGAGTCGCACCAGGGCGTCGACCTGGTGTCGATGTTCGCGCCGGTGACCAAGTGGTCGGCGTTGGTGGCAACGCCGGGGGCGGTGCCCGAGATGGTGCGCAAGGCGTTCAAGCTGGCGCAGACCGAGCGTCCCGGCGCCGTCTACCTCGCCGTGCCCGAGGACGTGGAGTCCTCCGACGCTCCCACGGCCGCCGCGGCGCTGCGGGTGAACGTGCCGCGTCCCGACGACCCGTCCTCATCGCAGGTGGGCCGCGCCGCCGACATCCTCCGCGCGGCGCGCAACCCGGTGGTGCTCGCGGGCCACGGCGCGGCGCGTACCGGCGCGTCCGAGGCGGTGCGTCGGTTCGCGGAGTCCCTGGGCATTCCCGTCGCCACCACGTTCCACGGCAAGGGCGTGATGCCCGACGACCACCCGCTGGCGCTCGGTGCGGTCGGCTTCATGCGGCACGACTACGTGAACTTCGGCTTCGATCAGGCCGACGTCATCGTCGCAGCGGGCTACGAACTCCAGGAGTTCGATCCGATCCGGATCAACCCACGCGGTGACACGAAGATCATTCACATTCACCGCTTTCCCGCCGAGGTCGACGCCCACTACGACGTCGCGGTCGGACTGCACGCCGACATCGGCCGCTCCCTCGACGAGCTCGCCGCAGCAGTGGAACGCGATCATCCGCCCGCATCCGGGCAGGAGCGCATCCGCGAGCTGCTGACCAACGAACTCGACGGCGGCCGGGCCGACGGCAGGTTCCCCATGGCACCGGCCCGCATCGTCGCGGACACCAGGGCGGCGCTGGAACGCGACGACATCGTCCTGGTGGACACCGGCGCGCTGAAGATGTGGATGGCCCGGCTGTACCCGACGTACGAACCCAACACGTGCCTGATCTCCAATGGGTTGTCCACGATGGCGTGGACGCTGCCGGGTGCGATCGCCGCCAAGATCGCACGTCCCACCGCCAACGTGCTCGTCGCGACCGGCGACGGCTCCTTCCTGATGAACTCGCAGGAGATCGAGACCGCACTGCGCGTCGGCACCCCGATCGTGATCCTCATCTGGGTCGACGATGCGTACGGGCTGATCAGCTGGAAGATGGACCTGGAGATCGGGCACAACGTCGACACCCGGTTCAACAACCCCGACTTCGTGGCCTACGCCGAGAGTTTCGGGGCCAAGGGCTACCGCATCTCCGCGGCGGACGAACTGCTGCCCACGCTGCGGGAAGCGTTGGCGGACGACACCGTCAGCGTCATCGCCTGCCCCGTCGACTACTCCGCCAACAGTGCCCTCATCGCGTCGCTCGGCGAGCTCGACGAGTCATGGGCATGACGCTGCGCACCACATAGCAGACGGCGCTCGTCAGGTAGAAGCCCGCGGTGAGCAGCAGCCAGCGATCGAGGAACGGCTCCTGAGTCAGGCCGGTCGCCGCGGTGTAGGTGAAGGAGCCCTGTCCGATGATCCCGGGGAAGAACAGCGCGAACGTCAAAACCGTTGCCAGCGTGGGTATCCGGAGATAGTTCGTCAGCGGTACCCGATGCGGACCGACGGGCGTGTCTCGGCGTCGTCTCGTTGACAACCGGTCCGCCAACGCATACAGCGGGAACAGGATGAGGTCGTGCCCGATCACCGCGACCGCGAACCACACCGCGATCGACTGCCACCACACCCGCGGGTTGAACAGTCCTGGCACGCCGAGCACCGAGATCGTGTACGCCGCAAGGGCTAGCGCCGCCAGCAGCACGAGCAGGTGCAGCAGACGCTCGCCGTACAGCCGCCTGAAGAGGTCCGGTAGTTCGCTCATCAGGTCTCCCGGAAGTCGATGGAGGCCACCCACTTCGTGCAGTGCACCCCGGGAAGAGCGGGCACGATGATGCGGGCCGGATAACCGTGATCCAGCGACAGGTCGGCGCCGTTGACCCGAAGGGCCAGCAGCGCGTCGGGGTTCATCACCTGATTCCGCTGCAGCCGCGCATGGTTGAATGCGCCGAACCGCTCGAGCGATGAGACGACGGCCGAGCCAGGCTCTGGTCGACCTGCCGCCGCCGCGAGATCCGCCAACCGGATGCCCGTCCACGTCTGCACGGTCGACCATCCCTCGACGCAGGCGATCGGCAGATCCACGGTGTGCTGCGGCATCGTGGCCAGCACGGCCCGATCGAGCACGACCGGCTTCGGGCCACCGAGCAGGTGAAGTCGCCAGCGGTCGCCCGTCAGAGCCGGGTCGATCCGCGCGGCGAACGCGGTTCGGTTGGTCTGGAAGTCGTTGGGACCGTCGCCGTAGCTCCGGCCCCTCGGCAACAGGATCGCCAGCCGCCGGGTCCAGCCGCCGATGGTCTGGCCTGCGGTCAACACCGCGACGAGCAGCGCGCCGCCACCGACGACGGCGAGCATGCCGCGCCTGCTCAGCGTCGGAGGGTCGGGATCGGGCGCGACCAGGCCGTCGTCGTCGAGCGGCTCGGGCACCGTGTCTTCCCGCGACGTCCGCAGTACGGCGGTGCACGATCGCGACCGCAGGCTGCGGATCATGATCGGCAGCTTGATGGCGACGTGCGCGACGAAACCCGCGATGAACACCCACGCACCGAAGTAGTGGGCGGTGTAGAAGCTGAACCCGAAGACGTAGTCGTACTGGATGTTCAGCACGCCGGTGACGATCTCGAACAAGACCCCGCCGACGATCATCACCAGCGAGACCCGCTCGAGCACGTTGGCCGCAGAACGCGCAGGCGGCCAGGTGAACAACCGCGGGATCACCGACCAGAGCTTGGCCAGCACCACGGGGATCATCACCAGACCGAGGCCGACGTGCAGCCCCTGAGTGAGGCGGTAGAGCCACTTCGGGTTGCTCGGCCAGTCGAACGTCGGCAGCTTCAGCCATCCGACGTCCGCGGGAATCGCCATGCCGAACCTGGGGCCGTAGGCGATGTAGGACAGCAGTCCCGTGATGATGACGATCGGCAGGACCACCAGCAGCACGGCGCCGAACACCGACGTCAACCACGGGCCACGCAGCGGGCTGCGCCACCGGATCCGCGACAGCCCCGGTGGCGGATGGTTCTCCAGCGCCCTCCACAGCACGGCGGGAAACCCGTGCCCGGGTTTCCCGTCGACCTCTGAGTCCTCGTCCGTGTGCACGTCTACCTCTTCGTTGCCGTCGGCTGAGTGGACAGCTCCCACGCAAGATCATCGTCCGCAGCGATCCGTCCCGCGGTGTTCCTGCGCCGACGAAGCGTTACGAAGGTCTGACAATTACCTCTACCTCCCAGGTACCTCCCCGGCCACCTGGGCGAGGATCTCGACGACAGCGCCGACGGCGGGCCTGGCGGTGGCGCCGGCACGGGTCACGGCCTCGATGCGGCGGGCGGCCTGCACCCCGCCGAGCGGCCTGCGCGCCAGTTCCCGAACCACCAGCGAGTACCGCGGCAGCAACGCCACCCCGACACCGGCCAGCACCAGCTCCTCGACGACACGGAAGTCGTTGACACGCTGGACTATTCGCGGCTGAACGCCGGATATCGCGGCCAGTGAACGCAGGACGTCGTCGACCACCAGGCCGCCCTCCACCCCGATCCACGCTTCGCCGGCCAGGTCCCTGAGGGCCACCCTGCTGCGTGCGGCGAGGCGGTGGTGCGGCGGGAGCAGGACGTCGAGGGGTTCACGCAACAGAACGGTGGACTCCACCCTGGGGCTCAGTTGCGTGGTGTCGCGCTCGTCACGGTGCACGACCACGACGTCGAAGTCGGCCAGCAGCGCCGGCGCGTTGGCTGCCGGCTGGTCGATGTCCCGTCCCTGCACGTCGACGCCGATCGCAGCCGCGCGAGTGATCAAGCCCGCCAACAGCATTGCCGCTCCCGAGGGGAACAGCGCCACCCGCACGCTACCGCGCGGTGTGGTGCGGTAGGCATCCATGTCGGCCTGCGCCCGGTCCAGGGCGGCGAGCACCTCGTCGGTCCGCGCGACGAGGACGAGCCCCGCATCGGTCAGGCGAACCCGACGGCCGTCCGGTTCCAGCAGCGTCACGCCCACTTCGCGCTGCAGGGTCTTGAGCTGCTGGGACACCGCCGAGGGAGTCAGTGACATCGCCTTGGCCGCAGCGTTGACCGTGCCACGGTCGGCCAGCTCCCGCAACAGCCGCAACCGTTCGACATCCATGTAGTAAATCTACTCATTAGGCGAAGAATGTTTCGCTTGTCTACGGTGAATCCGTTCGTGACGATGGACGCCGTGACGCACCCCACCGCCCGAAGCACCGTCGACCTGGCGCTGCTGGGCGTCGCCGTCACGTGGGGTTCAAGCTACCTCGCCGCCAAGGACGTCGTCTCCACCGACGGCGTATTCGCTTTCCTTGTCCTGAGATTCGCGCTGGCCTCGGTCGGGCTGGCGGTGCTGCTTGCCCCACGCTTGCGCGGCATCACCCGCCACGAACTCGCGTGCGGCACGGCGTTCGGGTCGATTCTCAGCGTCGTCCTCGTGCTCGAGACCTTCGGCGTGACGCGGACGTCGGCCGCCAACGCCGGGTTGATCATGTCGCTGACGATCGTCCTGACGCCGCTGCTCGAGCGCCGGGTGTCGCGCGGGTTCTACGTGGCCGCCGCCATCGCGCTCGCGGGGGTGGCCCTACTGACCCAGGGCGGCGGGTTCGCCACACCGAGCCTCGGCGACCTGCTGATCCTGCTTGCGGCTGTGGCTCGGTCCGTGCACGTCACCGTGATCGCCCGCGTGTCCGAGGGACGGACACTCGACTCCGCACGCGTGACGCTCGTGCAGTTGTGCACCGCGCTGGGGGTCTTCGCGACGCTGTCGACATGCACCGGGCGTGGCGTCGTGGAGTTCGTGTCCGGGATGGGCGTCCGCTCTTGGCTTCTCACCGGGTACCTGGCGCTGGCGTGCACGGTGTTCGCGTTCGCCGTCCAGATGTGGGCGGCACGCCGGACGTCTGCCGCGAGGGTGAGCCTGCTCCTTGGCACCGAACCGCTGTGGGCGGCCGCATTCGGGGTGCTGCTCGCCGGCGACCCGGTGACGGCGGTCGGTGTGCTTGGCGCGCTGCTGATCCTGGTCGGCGTCAACCGGGCGCAAGCCGCCGACGTCAGCCCGGGTGCCGCGCCGAGGCGGTTTCGTCAGGCCGCGGGGTGTGATCGGCCACGGCCTACTTCGTCGTGAGCATGACGTACTGGGCAGACAGTTGCTGGTGCACGTCGGCCAACTGGTCGCTGCGCGCCTCGATCGCGTAACGACCGGCGGGCGCGACGCAGTAGAACGCCTTCGGAAGCGCGTAGCAGTGACTGTCGGGGAGAGCCGCGACGGCGTCGGCGGGTGTCGTGCCGTCCGAGGAGACCTCTTGGCTGAACGAGTTGGTGACCATCAACGCCGAGCCCTCGTCCTTGGTCTGGTAGACGTTGGTGCTGCCCATGGCCACCTCGGTGGTCCCCGTGTCCTTGAACAGGGTCGCCGACGCGACCGGGTCACTCTGGAAGTGCTCCGCTCCCCTGGTCGCGTAGACCGCGTTCTTCGCGCTGTCGCTGGCAGCGGCGGGCAGCGTTCTGGCCAACAGCCCCGTCGGGTCCAGTGCGACGGCCGTGAGATCGGAGGCAGGCGTGAACTCGTCGATCGCCGGACCCTGCGCGTCGATCCCCTTGGCGATCAGAGATGTGGCGCGGTCGAGCCCCTCGATCGACTGGACGAAGTGCATGAAGACATACGGGCCGTGTGCGGTGAAGGCCCGCACCGTCGCCCGCGCCTGATCGGACCCCGTCGGCGTGAACGGGTATGTCGACGCGACGGTGCCGGGGTGATCCGGGATGGACACCGCGGTCGGGGTGACGCCCTTGACGGGTTGCTTCACCGACGCGTCACCCATGGCCGTACTCGCTGCGGTCGCAGCGGCCGGATCGGGGAAGCGCAGCACCGCGTCCACCATGGCCGTCTTGTCCGGTTCCTGCCGTGCCGAGGCGAACCCGTTGATCAGACCGTGTTGACCTGCCGCAGCGGCGATTCCCGGCGGACCCAACTGCTCCAGGACGTTGGCCGACCCGATCACGTAGTAACTGTTGAGGTAGGTGCCCACCAGCTTGTCGTCGACCTCCCACGGCCCGAGCACGAAGTCGGCCATGTGCTGGGCATCGGCGACCGCGCCTACGGCCGGGTTGCCGGCGACGCCGAGTGGCGGCCGAGGTGCGGTCGGATACTTGCCTGCGTCGAGAAGCGACGGACTCACGACCGGTCGCGGCGCCGGCGAAGTGGAACTGGTGGGCTTGCCGGTCCCCGCGTCCGCGCCAGACCCGTTGGTGCCTGCGGTATTACCGCACGCGACGAGCATCAGCGCGCATGCGGCGAGAGTTCCGAACGGCAGGCTGCGCCGCATCATGTCTCCTGTCGTTTGCTCTGAGACGTCCAACCTAGTTTGCTCCGCCGCTCCCAGGCCTTCGAATCGCCGCGAACCCGTAAGTACCTCGCCGACGAGCCCGGCGCAAAGGCAGTATCGCGCTACTGACGACCACATCAACGAGGCGTTGGACCCTAACCAGAGACCAATCAAGATCGGTACGTCTCAGGGGTAAGGGGTCCGACATGGCGCATACGTGGTCGCCACATCTGTCCGTGCATTACGCACGGTCGTTTCCGCACTGGTGGTACGACACCAGCCATGCGTTCCACGACCGGATTCAGGTCGCGCGCGCAGCGAGGGCGGACCGTCCCCGGACGCCGCCGCGGCACCATCCCGAACGCTACGAGTATCTCGAGAGGGCCGCCATGTCGCGGGCGATGTACCGGCTTTGACCCCTGCGTCGTCGCGGGTGCGGTGATTGGCACGTCTTCGAGTTCCGCGACGGTCTCATCCGTCGCGAGAACGTCTGGCTCGATTCGGTGGCGATCGCCGATCAGCTGATCTGGCGAGCAGCGTCGCCAGTTCCTCACGGGTGGTGGTGCCGGTCTTGGACATGGCGCGGTAGACGTGGGTCTCGACGGTCCGGGTGGAGACGGTGAGCCGGGCGGCGATGTCGCGGTTGGACATTCCCTCCCCGATGAGCATCACCACCTCGCGTTCGCGGTCGGTCAGCGGGAGCCGCTCGGCGGCCTGCCGCAGCGCAGGGGTGACGGCGCCCCCACAGCGGCGCGCAAGGTCCTCGGCGCGTGCCGACGAGGCCATTGCCGAACCGCGATGGTCGCGCCGGCGGTAGATCAGGGCGGCGTGTGCCGCGGCGTCGGCGGCCGCCACCAGGTCCCCGATGCGCTCGAAGTCCTCCGAGACCGTGCCCAGCTCGACGGCGTCACCGGATTCCAGTGCCGAGGCGAATCTTGCCGCGACGCGCACTCGCGGTCCCTCGACGATCGCCTCGAGCTCGCCCAATCGCTCGCCGCAGGACGTCTCGCCGAACTGGGTGGCGACCTGCAGGCACATCACCTCGGCAGCGAATTGTCCGTTCTCGCGGGTGGTTTCGGCGGCGGACAGTACCGTCGCGATCGCCTCGCTGACGGCTCCCTGGCCGGCTGCCACCCAGGCCCGCGCGATCGAATACTCGTAGTCGAGGTACCGCCAGCTCGGATGCCGTTGCGCGTCGAGCACTTCCAGCATTGCGGCCGCCTGCTCGGTGTGCCCGCGCATCGCCAGTGCGGCCGTGTAGGGAATCCGGCATCGGTAACCCCATCCGTTCGGGTCGGCCGGCGGGACGAGCAGTCTGACGCTCGGCTCCAGCAGTGCGCACGCGGCGCCGAGGTCACCCGCACCGAGACGGGCACGACCCGCCAACCCGTCGGCCAGGAGGGTGAATTGAATCGCCGTGCTGGGGATGTCGCGGGCACGCTGACGCAGCATCTCCGCCGGGTGCCGGGTGCGGGCGATCTCGCCCGCCAGCAGGAGCGCACTCGTGTGGCCGTCGGTGATGATGACGAAGGACCGAATGGGGACGGGGTAGCCGGCTTCCGCCGCCGCGACCGCATCGCTGGTGCGTCCCGCATCCCCTGCGGCGACCGTCAACGCCCAGGCCGTCAGACGGGCGATCAGGATGTCGGGCAACTGATCCCAGACGAACTCCTTCGACCACTCGACGACCGCGGCAGGCTTGCCCATCGCCGCCCAGTACACCGTCAGGAACGCGTGAAGGGAGCTCTGCGCCGCGGGCGGCGTCGACTGCAGGGCATCCTCGACCAACGCCTTTGCCCCGGCGGGGTCCAAGAGCGTGAAGAGTTTGTTAGTGGCGCGATGGAACGCGAGCCTGGCGCGGTCGAGGTCGGTCAGTTCTCGGACGGGGATCTCGCGGAGGACCCGGTCGGCCTCCTCGCCGCGACCGAGACACGACAGCGAGTAGGCCCTGATGAAGTTGGCCTGCACCGGACCGCCGATGCGGATCGCCGCGCCGGCCAGTCGATCCGCCAGCGCGAGATCCCACATCAAGATGGCCCCCCGCGCGGCTCTCAGGAGCAGCTCGGCGTCTTGTTCCAGGTCGGAGTCCAGGCTCAGCGTCGCGCGCCGGACGACGACCCGCAGTTCGTCCCGGTCGTCCGATCCGGCGAGCTCCGTCGCCACCAACCCCCGCAGCCTTCGGAGCCTGATGGGGGCGGCGCGATTGCGGCGCAACTCGCCGTACAGCGGGTGCGCGATCCGCGCCTCCACCCGGTCCCCCGTCCGGTCCACCGTGATGAGACCCCGCAGATCGGCCTCCTCCACCGCGGCGGGATCGGTCATCCTCGTCAACGCACCCAGTTCGATCGGCTCGCCGACCGCCAGCGCGTCGAGGACGTCGCTGACCGAGCTCGGCAGTGCGCCGATGCGAGATTCGATGAGCGCGACCAAGCCGGGTGGAATGACGGGCTCGCCGGTCCAGCGCCAGAATCCGTGCTCCTGGACGATGCGACGCTCCGCGAACTCCTGATCGACGATGTTGCGCAGGTAGAGGACGTTGCCGCGGGTCAGCTCCCACAGGCGTTGGGTGGCGGCCGGATCCAGCACCCCGCCCACCGCCGCCGAGACCAACGCGGTCGTCTCGGTGTGGGACAGCGGTTGAAGATCGAGCCGCTCGAACCGGCCACGGTTCCACAGATCCTGGACCGCCGCAGTCAGCGGCTCGTCGTCCCGCACCGTGAAGACCACCTTGGCCGCGTGCCGGGCGATGACCTGCTCCACCACGAACGTGGAGAGCTCGTCGAGGAGGGGGACGTCGTCCACCGCGACGATGACCCGCTTCCCTGGCGCACCGGACGTCAGGGCATCGATCACTCGGCGCACCAGCTTGAGGCTGTCGCTCTCGACCCCGGGACCCACCCAGGCGGCGAGCGCGCCCAGCGGCACGGTCCTACCCGAATTCGTGCCGACCACCCACCGGACGTCGTATCCATCTGCGCCGACGGCGGCCAGTGCCTCGCGGGCGATGCGGCTCTTCCCGACACCGGCGGCGCCGCAGATCACGATTCCGGACACGTCTGGATCCGAGATTGCGGTCCCGATGACGCGCATCTCGGTCGACCGGCCGGTTAGCGGCCAAGACAGCCGCATCTGCCCAGATTAGAAGCCCGACCACGACTGCTGCGCGTTTGTCGTCGAATTCTGCGGATCGTCGTCGCCAGCGGTTCGGAAGTGCAGTACCCCACTACGTACGTCAGCGCTGCCTGCCGGAATCCACAATCTGACCAGGTCCAGTGAGGGGGGCACCCATGACCATCACCCATCAGCGCGTCGACTGCCCGAACGTCTTCGACGCAGACCTCCCGTTCCTCGACTACGAGGCCGCGGCGAATCCCGACGAAGCGCACGTGGCCATCCGGCAAGCCCGACTCCAATCCCCCATCGCGCTCGGGCAGCACGGCCCCGAGCTGCTGACGTACGAACTGGTGCACTCCGCACTGCGCGATCCCCGGCTCCACATGCCCGTGGGGATGTTCCTGGCGGCCCAGGGCATCACGTCGGGCCCGTTGTGGGACCGCATCGCCACCAACCTGATCAGCCTCGACGGCGCCGAGCACCACCGGTTGCGGCGGTTGGTGTGCAAGGCCTTCACGCCGAGGGCCACCGAGCGGCTGCGCGCGACGGTCGTCGACGTCATGACCGAACTGGTCGATCAGCAGAGCGCCGAGGGCAGGTGCGACGTCGTCGCCGACATTGCGCGCCGCTACCCGATTCCCATCATCTGCGCCCTACTCGGGGCGCCCGCCTCCGACTGGGAGCTGTTCTCCGACTGGTCCGACGACATCTTCAAGGCCTTCAGCTGGAACGCCGCCGCAGAGACGCCTGTCATCCTCGCCGCGTGGGACGAGTTCGACGCCTACATCGACGACATGGTCGCCCGGCGCCGCGCTGCGCTGACCGACGACCTGCTGTCCGACCTGATCCGCACCGAGGACGACGGTGATCGCCTCAACACCGACGAACTCCGGATGCTGGCGGCGGGGCTGTTGATGGCTGGGACCGACACCACCCGCAACCAGGTGGCGGCCTCGGTCGACGTGTTGTGCGATCACCCCGAGCAGTGGCGGCTGCTCGCCGAGCGCCCCGAGTTCGCCGCGGGGGCGGTGGAGGAGACGATGCGTCACTCTCCGATCTCCTTCGGCACCTTGCGCACGTCCGACGAGGACGTCGAACTCGGCGGGGTGATGATTCCCGCAGGCACGCTGATCGTGGCCAACACCGCTGCCGCCAACCGGGATCCCGCCGTCTACGACGACCCCGACCGTCTCGACGTCACCCGCGCCGGCGCACCGGTCATGCAGACCTTCGGTGGCGGCGTGCACTACTGCCTCGGAGCCCACCTGGCCCGGCTCGAACTCGTCGAGGCGCTGACGGTCATGCCTGCGCGCATGCCCAACCTCCGCCGCGTCGGCGAAGCGGCGCCGTGGAAGCCACTGACCGGGCTCGGCGGACCGACCACCCTGCCGATCGAGTTCACGCCGTCGGGTCGTCGCTGACGCGGGGCGCCGCTGACTTAGCGTGTCGGCATGACAAATGCCGCTTCTGCCGTGCGCGTCGGAATCGTCGCGATCGGTGCCGCGCTCATCCTGATGGCCGCGCCGATCCAGTCACACGCCGACGAGCCGAGTCCCCTGTTCACATTGATCGACGCGGCGGCGCAGCGTTTGCAGACCGCCGACGCCGTCGCCGCCGCCAAGTGGACGACCGGCGGGTCGATCGAGGATCCGGCCCGCGAGAAGCAGGTGATCGACGCCGTGACCGCGGCCGCCAGGGCGCGCGGTGTCGACCCGGGCTTCGTGGAGACCGCCTTCCGCGATCAGATCGCCGCGACGGTCGCCGTCGAGTACGGACTCTTCAGCGAGTGGAAGCTCGATCCCGCCAACGCTCCCGTGAGGGCACCCGATCTGGCCGACTCGCGCTCTGCCATCGATGCGCTGAACCACGCCATGGTGACCGAGATTGCCCAGCAATGGGATTCGTTGCACGACCCCGGCTGCCTCGCCGACCTGGAAGCCGCCAGGGACGCCGTCGTGACGGCCCGCGATCTCGACCCGCTGTACCGGCGCGGGCTGGAGTTCGCCACCAGGTCCTACTGCCGATAGAAGATCCGGCCACGCTGAGGTGAACATCCGCTGAACCTTGGTACTGGCTCCAATCTCCCTGTCAGCCAGCCTGATTCAGGGTGTCCGGCCCGACCTGTCGGGCGATCCGCAGAGCCCGGAATACCACGGCCGTCAACCGATTAGGTGATCGGGGCGCGCACGGATTAGTCTTGCCCGCGGTTCGTCATCGACACAGGAATTCCTTCATGCCTATTCAGCCCACATTGCGGCGTGCACAGTCCCTTCGCAGCACCCGCAGGCAGCGCATCACGCCTCGCGTGAACTGCCCCACGGTTGGCCAGAGCTTTGACATCGAGGTGAGCCGCGACATCGATGGTTGGACGATCCGGATTCCCGAGATCGGCGGCGTCACCCATGCCCGCCGCCGGGCGGGAGTCGAGTTGGCGGCGCGGGAGTGCATCGCCACCCGCACCGGAATTCCGATCGGCTACGTGGCGATCTTCGTCGCCAAGGAGACCATCGGCGCCGAGTAGCCTCCGCGTCAGGCCAGCGAGCGATCGATCGACACCCATCGGCCGTCGCGTGCGCTCTGCGCCACCGCGTCCGCGATGAGCGCCTGCTCGACTCCGTCGTCGAACGTCGGATAGTCAGGCGCCGCAGGAGGTCCCCCCGCCGCGACCGCGGCGTACACCGTGCGGTGCAACGCCTTGAACGCATCGGGGTAGCCCTGGGCGTGGCCCGCCGGATAGTCGTTGAAGGCGTCGGCCCGCGCGCTCGACGTCGCGCCGCCGCGCAGCAGGACCTGGTTGGCGTCGTCCCGGTGCCCGATCCACAACTCCTCAGGGGTCTCCGAACTCCAGTGCAGCGACGCCTCGGAGCCACTCAGCTCGAAGGACAGCCGCGCCTTTCGCCCCGGTGACACCTGCGACAGGGTCAGCACGCCCCGCGCACCGCCCTCGAACCGGATGAGGATGCCTGCGATGTCCTCGGTGTCGATCGTCGTCGGCTCCGTCGGACCGTCGGCTGCCGCGGCGAACGTCGCCCGTGGTCCGTCGAGCGGGCGGAGCCGGGTCGGGATCGCGGTGGTCAGGTCCGCCATCACCGCTTCGACCCTGCGGCCACCGATGAAGCCTGCGAGATCCAGCCAGTGCGACCCGATGTCACCAACGGCGCGCAGCGATCCGCCGAGCACGGGGTCGAGCCGCCAGTTCCAGTCGGTGTCCTTGGCGAGCCAGTCCTGGAGGAAGGAACCCGTGATGAGCCGGACCGTTCCCGCTGCGCCGGACTCGACGCGGGCGCGCGCTTCCTGACAGTGCGGGTAGAAGCGGTTGATGAAGCAGATCGCATGGACCAGGCCGGATGCCCTGGCCACGTCGCGCAACTCGAGCGCCTCCTCGGTGGTCATGGCGAGCGGCTTCTCGCAGACGACGTGCTTGCCCGCCCGCAGCGCGGCGATGGCATGCTCGCGGTGCAGGTGATTCGGTGAGCACACGTGGACGACGTCGACCCGCTCGTCGGCGAGAAGCTCCTCGAAGTCCATGTACGGCAATGGAAGACCGCCGGACTGCGCCTGCTCGGCGGCGCGGGCGGGCGATGAACCGACCACGCCGAGGACGGTGACCCCGATCCGGCGCAGCGACTCGGCGTGCACCGAGGCCATGAAACCGGTGCCGACTATCGCGGCGCTAGTCATGCGGAACAGGAATCGCTCGAGCTTGCCGAGTCGGAGCACCAAGGCGAATGCGATCGCCACGACGGCGATGAAGAACGCTGAAACCGCTCCCAGTGCGGGGGAAATCGCTCCACGAAGACCAGGATAGATATAGAGGGGCAGCGTCTGGTCGTCGACCGTCGTCAGCACCTGGCTCACCACGAAGCCACCAACGCACCGGTTGTGCGGCTTAGACGGTATGAGTGACCGTCGGCGTGGGCTGGGGGTTGCGGGCCGGGGCCCCACTCACCCATGTTCGTGGGTTACCGAGTAGGGAGTCGCCTGCTCGGTCTATCCGACAGTGGTGGGAGGCCCCGGTGTTCAGTGAGCGTACGAGTATTGGGCTGGACGTGCACGCACGCTCGGTCGTAGCCGCAGCGATCGACGGCGTCACCGGGGAGGTGACCCGCACCCGGCTGACGCCGTCCTATGAGCACATTCAGTCGTGGATTGCGGACTTGCCCGGTCCGACGGCGGTGGCCTATGAGGCGGGTCCAACCGGCTTCGGGTTGTATCGGGCACTGACCGATGCAGGGCTCAGATGCGAGGTCGTGGCGCCGTCAAAGCTGCAGAAGCCCCTGGGGACCGGGTGAAGACCGATGCTCGGGATGCGCTGCATCTGGCGCGGTTACTGCGGTTGGACGAGATCACCTCGGTGTCGATCCCGAGTATGAACCAGGAGGCTTGTCGCGATCTGGTGCGTGCGCGCGAAGACTGCCGCGGTGATCTGATGAGAGCACGCCATCGACTGTCCAAGCTGCTGCTTCGCCACGGCATCGTCTACTACGACGGTGCTGCCTGGACCGATGTGCACGATCGGTGGCTGCGGGCCCAGGCGGCACCCCGGTTGCCGACGCTGGCCACGCGGATGGCCTTCGATTCCGACTACGAGCACGTGTTGATGTTGCAGGCCAGACGCCGAGGTCTGGACTCGGCGATCGAGGGCATCGCCGCCGACGGTGAGTTCACTCCCGTGGTGCGCAGGCTGTCCTGTCTGCGTGGGGTGGGCACGTTGACAGCGTTCGCGTTGGCAGTCGAGATCGGCGACTGGAACCGGTTCAGCGGCAACACGATCGGTTCGTTCGTCGGACTGGTGCCCTCGGAGTCCTCGTCGGGTTCCACGCGATCGCAGGGACCGATCACCAAGACCGGGAACACTCACGTGCGCCGGCTACTGGTCGAGGCGGCCTGGCATCACCGATCCAAGTATCAGGTGCGAGCGGTCATGCGTGCACGGTGGGACAAGGCCCCGGCAGCGGCCCGCGCTCGTGGTCACGAGGGCAACCGTCGTCTGCATCACCGGTGGGTGGACTTCCTGGCGCGGCGCAAGCGGTCCACCGTGGCCAACGTCGCGATCGCCCGTGAACTGGCCGGCTGGTGCTGGTCGCTAGCGGTCATGGACGACTGACCGCCACCTGACTGCTTCCTCGCAAGCACGGTGGTAGCAGCGCGTGGATCGACCCGCGACACAACTATGAGCAGACCCAACCGGATCGACGCTCGACCCTAGACACGCGGATGCGATCCAGCCGAAACACCGTCCTGCGGTAACCAACCCGCGTATATCAGTCTGACCGCGC
>JAOPUT010000195.1 GCA_025963385.1 Mycobacterium sp. | reverse complement strand
GCAGTTCGCGGAAGGTGAACAGGATTTGGGTGCGTTTGGCCAGGCTGGTGTCGCGCCAGGCGGGGAACGCGGCGGCGGCGGCGTCGATCACCGTGCGGGCGTCGGCGACGCTGCCCAGGGCGACCTGTCCGGTGACCTCACCGGTGGCGGGATTGGTCACCGGCGCGGTGTCACCGCTGGTGCCTGCGAAGGCCGCGTTGTTGACCCAATGGGAAATGGTGTTCGGCATTTCTGTTCTCAATTCTTGTATTTGGCGACGTAATCGGTCATGGTGGCGAGCTGGTATCGCGATACCTCGTGTGCGTTTTCGTCCTCGGCGAACACCGACGACACCATGACGGTGTCGGGGCGGTCGTAGAAGCCGATCTCGGCGAGTCCCGAGAAGAACTCGTCCCAATCGACGTCACCGTCGCCGATCTTCAGATGCTGGTGCACCCGTGCGGGGCTGCCGGGTGGGTTGGTGATGTACCGCAGGCCGTGGCTGCGATGGTGATCCATGGTGTCGGCGACATGCACCAGCCGCAGTCGGTCGCCGGCGGCGCGCATGATCTGGGTCATGCTTGCGCCCATCGTGCCTCGCATGTGAAACGTGTGGCAGGCGACGTACACCATGCCGAGGTTGGGGGAGTTGACGCCCCGGATGATGCGGACCGCTTCGAGACCGTCCTCGACGAAGTCGTCGGGGTGCGGATCGATGCGAACGTCGATGCCTTCGCGCTCGATGATCGGCATCAATTCCTCCATCGAACGGAAGAACGCCCGCTCGGACTCCTCGGCACGTTCGGGTCTACCGGAGAACTCCGTGTTGATGACGTTCACGCCGAGGTCGACGGTGATCTGGATGACGCGCTTCCAATTCCGCACGGCTGCTTCACGGGCATCCTCGTCGGGCCCCGACCACCGAAGCACCGGAAGCACGGACGCGATGCCGACGTTGGCGTGCTCGCAAGCCTTGCGGAACTTCGCGACCAGATCGTCGTCGGCGCGCGGGTGGTTGTAGAACGGGATGAAGTCCCGGTGCGGCGTCAGCTGTAGATACTCATATCCCAGTTCCGCTGCCACTCGCGGAAACTCGAGCAGCTCGTAGTCATGGTGAAAAGGCGTCGGATCGAGTGCGATCTTCATCGTCATGCTCCCTTGATTGAGTCGCGTGAAACCATCTTCACGTTCACGGGCAACCCGGTGTTCAGCGATTCGACGCCCGCTTCGCAGACGGCAGAGGCGGCGTAGCCGTCCCAGGCGGTGGGACCGTCGACGTTCACACCGGCGCGGACGGCGTCCACCCAGCGCTGGAATTCGGTGTCGTAGGCCTGGCCGAACCGCTCCCGGAATCCCGGGGTGATCTGGCCGCCCCAGACACCGGGCGCGGTCTTGCGCACCAGGCCGACGTCGAGTCCGATCATCGCGCTGCCCCTCTCGGCCACGACCTCGGTCCGGACCTCGTAGGCCACGCCGGTGGTGACGAACAGTTCGACGTCGACGTGCTTACCGGAAGCCGTGCGCAGGATGGCAATCTGTGGATCGGCGATGCCTTCTGGCGCACTGGGATTCGCCGACGGCTTGATGATCTGAATAGAGGAGATCTCCTCGTCGAACAAGAACCGGGTGACGTCGACCTCGTGCACCAGGGAATCCCTGACGATCATCGAACTGTCGAAGCTCGGGGGCACCGCGGGATTGCGATGCGCGCAGTGCAGGACCAACGGGCGACCCAGATCACCGCTGTCGAGAAGCGCCTTCAACGCGGCGTACTCGTGGTCGAAACGGCGCATGAACCCGACCTGGATCAGTCGCCTGCCGAGTTCGGCCTCACGCTTGACGACCTCCAAAGACGTTGCCACGTCGGTGGTCAGCGGCTTCTCGCACATCACGGGCTTGCCGTGCTCGAGGCACGTCAGCAGCTGCTTCTCGTGCGTCGGACCGGGGGTGGCGAGCACGACGGCGTCGACGTCGGGGTCGGCGATCGCGTCGAGCGGGTCGACGATCGCCCGGCATCCGTCGATCCCGGCGGCGAGCGCCTCGGCCTTCTCGTGGACGTAGTCGTTCACCACGGCGACGCGGGCACCGGAGATCCGGCTGCTCAGGCGGGCGACGTGGTCTGCACCCATGATGCCGACGCCCAGGACGGCGATGCGTAGGTCGGACATGTCTTTCGGTGTTCCTATCTGAATCGGAGGGAGGGGATGCCGCAGGATCCGAGGTACTTCTGGGTGCGCTGGGCGATCGGCAGGGGTGCGTCGACGTCGCAGGGGTACATGTCCTGCTCGACGATGGCGAACACGTCGATGCCGAGCTTGTCGATCTCGGCGAGCAGAGGCGGCATGTCCGGGATCCCCAACGGGGGTTCGGTCATGGCGCCGAGCTTCACGGCTTCACCGAACGGCAGGTCCTCGCCTTCGACCTTGGCGCGGACGTCGGGGTCGACCTGTTTGAGGTGGAGGTACCCGATGCGGTCGGGCGCGCGGCGGATGATGGCGATGTTGTCACCACCGCAGTACGAGATGTGGCCGGTGTCCAGGCACAGGTTGACGTGTTGGCCGTCGGTGCCGTCGAGGAAGCGGTAGACGTTGTCCTCGGTGTCGACGTGGCTGTCGGCGTGCGGATGGTATTGCGCGCGCACGCCGTACTTCTCGTACATCGCCTTGCCGAGCTCGTTCATCCCCTCGGTCTTCTTGCGCCACTGTTCGGGGCTCAGGTGGCGGTCCTCGAGGACGGCGCCCGTAGAGGGATCGCGCCACATCTCGGGAATGACCACGACGTGCTTGCCGCCGACGGCGGCGGTCAGCTTTGCGACGTCCTCGATCTGCTTCCACACCGCGTCCCAGGAATCGTCCTGGTGCAAATGCTCGAAGACCGTGCCTGCGGAGAGTTTCAAGCCGCGCGACTCCAGTTCGTCGGCCAGCTGCGTGGGGTCGGTGGGGAGATAGCCGTACGGACCGAGTTCGATCCACTCATACCCCGAGGCGGCGACCTCGTCGAGGAACCGGTTGTAGGGGGTCTGCTTGGGGTCGTCGGGAAACCACACACCCCACGAATCCGGGGCAGACCCGACCAGGATGGTGCTCATTCGCTGGGCCGTACGAACGGGCGCTGGATCTTCTTCCAGTCCGCATACCGCTGGTACGCGGACTGGGTCGACTCCAGGGTGGAGACCTCGGATACCGGGACGTCCCACCAGGATTCGCTGTCCGGGGCGAAGATCAGCGGATCGGTCTCGACGTGGATCACGGTGGTGCGATCGCTGGCCTTGGCGACCTTGACCGCATCGGTGAACTCGGCCGCGGTGACGACGCGGATCACGTCGGCGCCGAGACTGGCGGCGTTGGCCGCGAGGTCGACGGGCAGCTTGTCGCCGTCGAGGCGGCCGTCGTCGGACCGGTAGCGGTATGACGTGCCGAAGCGCTGCGAGCCAAGGGACTCCGAAAGCCCGCCGATGGAGGCGAAGCCGTGGTTCTGCACGAGGACGACGATGACCTTGACGTTCTCCTGTACGGCGGTGACCAACTCGGTGGCCATCATCAGGTACGAGCCGTCCCCGACCATGATGAACACGTCGCGATCCGGCTCGGCCATCTTGGCGCCGATACCACCGGCCACCTCGTAACCCATGCAGGAGAAACCGTATTCGACGTGATAGCCCTTGCGGTCGCGGGTACGCCACAGCTTGTGCAGATCGCCGGGCATGGAGCCCGCCGCGCACACGACGACGTCACGGGGATCGGACAGCGTGTTGGCCAGGCCGATCACCTGGTTCTGGTTCAATGCTGCGCCATCGTCGATCTTGTACACGGCGGAGACGGTGGCCTCCCACTCCGCCGCGAGATCGGCGGTGCGGGCGCGGTATTCATCACTGACCGAGTAGTCGCCCAGCGCGACGCCGAGCGCCTCGATGGCTTCGCGGGCATCCGAGACGACGCTGACGCCGCCCTGCTTGACCGAGTCGATGGACGCCACGTTGACGTTGACGAAGCGGACGTCGGGGTTGTTGAAGGCCGTGCGGGAGGCGCTGGTGAAATCGCTGTAGCGGGTTCCGATTCCGATGACGACGTCAGCCTCGGTGGCGAGCGCGTTGGCCGCCGTCGTACCCGTGGAGCCGATGGCGCCGACGGACTGCGGGTGGTCGTAGGGGAGTGACCCCTTGCCCGCCTGGCTCTGCCCGACCGGGATGCCGGTCTTCTCGCAGAACGCCGCGAGTGCCTCGGTGGCGTCGGAGTAGATGACGCCACCGCCTGCCACGATCAGCGGTTTCTTCGCCGACCGGATGACGTCGGCAGCGCGGGCGATCACCGAGCGCTCCGGCAGCGGGCGAGCGACGTGCCACGTGCGCTCGGCGAACAGGGATTCCGGCCAGTCGTGGGCTTCGGCCTGGACGTCCTGCGGGATCGCCACGGTGGCCGCGCCCGTCTCGACGGGGTCGGTGAGTACCCGCATCGCGCCGAGCAGCGCGGCGGGCAGTTGCTCAGGCCGCCACACGCGGTCGAAGTAGCGCGACAGGGGCTTGAAGGCATCGTTGACGGTGACGTCGCCCGAGGACGGCAGTTCGAGTTCCTGGAGCACCGGTGAACTGACCCTGGTGGCGAAGGTGTCGGCGGGCAGCAGCAGCACGGGCAGGCGGTTGATGGTCGCGAGCGCGGCGCCGGTCAGCATGTTGGTCGAACCGGGTCCGACGCTGGCGGTCACGGCCCAGGTCTGCAGCCGGTCCTTCTGCCTTGCATACGCGACGGCGCTGTGCACCATGGCCTGCTCGTTGCGGCCGAGCACGTAACGAAGTGCGGGTTCGGTACCCGACTCGAACGCCGTGATCTCGTCCTGCAGGAGCGCCTGGCCGAGGCCGGCCACGTTGCCGTGTCCGAAGATGCCGAAGGCGCCTGCGAAGAACTTGGTGCGCGTGCCGTCGTGCTCGACGAACTGGTTGCCGAGGAACCGAACGGTGGCCTGCGCGACGGTGAGTCGCACGGTGGCCTCGGTGTCGTTTACCTTCTCGGCGCGCTTGGGTGCGGTGGAGACCATCGTCATGCTCCCTTCGGGGCGTGTGAGGTGCGGTGGAGCGGCAATCTTGGATCAATGGCCTGGTCGTCCCAGGTGCCGCGGAGCCACGCGTGTTCCGGGTCGTCGACGATCTTCCAGGCGCGCTCGGCACCTGGTCCGGCCATCACGTTGAGGTAGTACATGTGGTACCCGGGCGCGGCGACCGAAGGACCGTGATACCCGTGCGGCACTAGCACGACGTCACCGGTGCGGACCTCTTCGAGCACCTCGATCGGGCGGTCGGGAGTGCCGTACACGCGGTGGTAGCCGAAGCCGCGGGAACCGTCGGGGCCGCCGTCGATCTCGAAGTAGTAGATCTCCTCGAGCTCGGACTCGGTCGGCGTGTTCTGGTCGTGCTTGTGTGCCGGGTAGCTCGACCAGTTGCCGCCCGGCGTGATGACCTCACAGGCGATCAGGGAGTCGGCCTCGAAAACGCCTGCGGTGCCGAAGTTGTGGACCTGCCTGCTGCAGTTGCCTGCGCCACGCAGTTCGACGGACACGTCGGCCGCCGCGACGCGGCGGTTCGGGAACGACCGCTTGGCCCTGGCCCCGCAGATCGCGTACCGTCCCTCGCCCGTGAGCACGTAGGTCCGGTCGATCCCGAGGTAGACCATGTCCGACGGTCCGTCGAACACCGACACACGGGGGGACAGTTCGAATGTCTCGCCGTCACACTCGACGGTCCCGCCGCCTGTGAGCGGGAGGATCATCACCTCGGTGTCACCGGTGTTCAGCTCGGCACTCTGGGTGTCGTCCAATTCGATTACCTGCAAGGAGGATTCGCTCCAGCCCGCCGACTCCGGGGTGACGTCCACCGTGAAGGGCAGGGTGGCGCTGCGTGCCGGGATGTAGAGCTTGCTGTGCATGTCAGTTTCCTCCGTCGCTTCGCTCGCCCATGATCAGCGCACCATCGAGACTGCGGTGGCGACCGCGGAGCTCACGTCGTCGTCGGCGGGGTAGAGGAGCGTGCGTCCGACGATGAGGCCGCGTACCGACGGCAGGCCGAGTGCCTTCTCCCACGACGCGAACGCCTCGTCGGGATCCGGCGGATCCCCGCCGAGCAGCAAGGTCGGCAGCGTCGTCGACTCCATCACGCGATCCATTTCCTCGACCACGGGGAGCTTCATCCAGGTGTAGGCGGACGTCGAACCCAGACCCTGGCCGATGTGCACGGACTTGATCACCGCGTCGGGGCTCAGGTCGTTGCGCACCTTGCCGTTGACGCGGCTGGACATGAAGGGCTCGAGCATGGCGATCAGGCCACGCGCCGCGAGCTCGTCGACGGCCTGAGCGCACGCCGTCATGGTGGCGACCGTCCCCGGGTCGTCGAGAGCGATGCGGCACAGCATCTTTCCGCCGTTCATGTTCGCAGCGGCCGTCGACTCGGGCGTGGCACCGGTCATGCGGTCGTCGAACTCGAACGACGAGCCCGCCAACCCACCGCGGTTGAAGGAGGAGAACACGACCTTGTCCTCGAGTGCCCCGAGCAGAAGCAGGTCGTCGAGGATGTCCGACGTCGCGAGCACGCCGTCGACACCGGGGTCCGCGAGTGCCGCGCGCAGCCGGTCGAGAAGATCGGTGCGGCTGTTCATCGCGGTGGGGCGGTTGCCGACGGCCAGCGCGCCGCGGGCAGGGTGGTCGGCGGCCACGATCATGAGCCTGCCGTCGCCCCGGATGGTGGGCCGGGTGGTCCGGTCGTTCCATGCGCGCGCGACGGCGCCGGGGTCGGCGGCACGGAGGTCGGTGACCGCCGAGTAGTCGGAGCAAAGTGCGTTAGACATTCACGGCCTCCACGGCGGTCTGTTCGGCCAGCTCGGCAACTTCTGCGGCGGTCGGCATGGCGGTCGAGCACTCGAGCCGCGACGCCACGATGGCGCCTGCGGCGTTGGCGTAGCGCAGCGTCTTCTCCAGCGGCCATCCGCGAAGGAGGCCGTGAATCAGGCTGCCGCCGAAGCTGTCTCCGGCGCCGAGACCGTTGACGACGTCGACCTCGTTGGGCGGCACGGTGACCGACGAGTGCTTGGTCTTGCCAAGCACGCCGCGCGGGCCCTGTTTGACGATCGCCAGTTCGACGCCGAGGTCCAACAGTGCGTCGGCGGCCTTGCGCGGATTGGTCTCGCCGATCGCGATCTCGCATTCCTCACGGTTGCCCACGGCGACGGTGACGTGTTGCAGCGCGCGCTGCACCTGCTCGGTCGCCGCGGCAGGCGTCTCCCAGAACATCGGCCGGTAGTCCAGGTCGAGCACCGTCAGCGGGGCTCGCGCTCCATCTCTCCCCGTCGCTTCGCTCGCCCCACGTGCCGCCCAGGCGGCGAAGTGCGCACCACGACTTGGCTCTTCGGACAGGCCCGTGACCGTGGCCCAGAACAATCTGGCCGACCGGACGGCGTCGCCGTCGATCTCGTCGGCGGTGATCTGCAGATCGGGTGCGCTCGGCTTGCGGTAGAAGTACAGCGGGAAGTCGTCCGGCGGGAAGATCTCGCAGAACGTGACCGGGGTGGGGTAGGTGTCGTGGGTCGACACGAAGCGGTTGTCGACGCCGAGCCGCTCCAGTTCCGCGCGCACGAAACGGCCGAACGGGTCGTCGCCGGCGCCGGATATCAGCGCGGTGCGGTTGCCGAGCCGGGCCGCCGCGACGGCGACGTTGGCGGCGCTTCCGCCGAGGAACTTCCCGAACGAAGTCACCTCTTCAAGACCGACGCCGATCTGCAATGGGTAGATGTCGACGCCGCTGCGGCCGATGGCCAGCACGTCGAACGGCTGTGAGGTGGACAAGTCAGCTCCCGGGGCGATTGTTGGTGGGCTCGCCTAAGACTGTGCCCCTCGTCACTCGGCTCTGTCAAGAGTTTGTCCTGACATTCAGACTTGCCGTCATGGCGGTGTTACCCTAATCACGAGTTTGTCTGGTCACCCGAGACGGGAGGCGAAGTGCCGCTAGAGGTTGAGCTCGACCGATCGAGCCCTGTGCCGCTGTATTACCAACTGGCGCAAGCGATCGAGGCGGCGATCCGGGATGGTGACCTCGTCCCCGGCGACCGCTTCGAGAACGAACTCGACCTTGCCAAGCGGCTTACCCTGTCACGGCCGACGACTCGACGCGCCATTCAGGAGATCGTCGACAAGGGTCTCTTGGTCCGCAAGCGTGGCGTCGGCACCCAGGTCGTGCAAAACCCGGTTCATCGCCGCGTCGAGCTGACCAGTCTCTTCGACGATCTCGTCCGCGCGGGTCAGGAGCCGACGACGGAGTTGCTCGAATACGAGGTCGGCAAGGCCGACGACGAGGTGGCCGCCCAGTTGAACCTGGCGAGCGGCCACGAGATCGTCACGATCCGGCGGCTGCGTCGCGCCAACGGTGAACCGCTGGCGGTGATGGTGAACTACCTTCCGATCGAGCTGGCGCCCGAGGCGTCCGAACTCGAACGCATCGGGTTGTACCAGGCACTCCGTGCCAGGGGCGTGCACATCCGGCTCGCCAGGCAGCGCATCGGAGCCAGGCCCGCCACCCGCGCCGAGGCCAAGCTCCTGACCGAGAAGGTGGGCGCGCCACTCTTGTCCATGAGCCGAACCGCTTTCGATGACTCAGGCAAAGCCGTCGAATACGGAGACCATTGCTACCGCGCCTCGCGCTACTACTTCGAGACGACGTTGGTCGACCGCTAAGGCGGTATCGGGTCGGCCATCTCCCGTGGCCGACTGGCTAACTTCGTCGTGCTCACGGCCATATGACGTGCAGTCCTAATGTCCGAACAAAGTCTTGACTTTCTGCTGTGACCCGTATTACATCGTGTCCAAGGCCGTGTCGTACGGCACTCGCAGACAGGAGAGACGATGAAGTTTGTTCGGCTGGCAGCCGTGGCTGGAGCCGGGGTCATTGCCCTGGGGCTCGTGTCGTGTTCAAGCACCGGCGGCAAGCCCGCCGAGACCGGCGGTGGTGGTGCCGGCGCAGGTCAAGCCAATACACCCCGAGCCGTCGTCGCGATGATCACCCACGAGGTGCCTGGTGATTCGTTCTGGGATCTCATCCGCAAGGGCGCCCAGGCCGCCGCGGACAAGGACAACATCGAACTGCGCTACTCATCGGATCCCGAGGCGCCCGCTCAGGCCAACCTGGTCCAGAGCGCGCTGGACAGCAAGGTCAACGGCATCGCCGTGACGCTGGCCAAGCCTGACGCCATGGAACCTGCGGTCAAGGCCGCGCTCGCCGCGGGCATCCCCGTCACCGCATTCAACTCCGGTTTCGACAACTTCAAGCAGATGGGCGTCCAGGAGTACTTCGGCCAGGACGAGAAGTTGGCAGGCATCGCCGCGGGTGAGAAGCTGAATGGCGACGGGGCCAAGAAGGTCATCTGCGTGATCCAGGAGCAGGGCCAGGTCGCGCTCGAATCACGTTGCGCCGGTGTGACGCAGGGCTTCAAGGGCAGCACCGAGATCCTCAACGTCAACAGCAAGGACATGCCCTCGGTCGAGTCCACCATCACGGCCAAGCTGCAGCAGGATCCGACCGTCGACCACGTCGTCGCCCTCGGCGCGCCGATCGCGCTGACCGCCATCCAGTCGGTCGGAAATGCGAACAGCCAGGCCAAGATCGTCACCTTCGACACCAACGCCGCTCTCGTCGACGCGATCAAGAACGGCCAGGTTCAGTGGGCCGTTGATCAGCAGCCCTACCTCCAGGGCTACCTAGCCGTCGATGCGCTGTGGCTCTACATCAACAACAAGAACGTGATCGGTGGCGGAGAACCGACCCTGACCGGACCGTCCTTCATCGACAAGACCAACATCGATGCGGTCGCGTCGCTGGCCAAGGCCGGCACGCGCTAGAGACCTCCCAGGCGAAGAGAGAAATCATGACAACACAGACAGATCTCGACCTCGAGACACACAAGGTCGTCCACGACGAACGGGTCAAGGAACAGAACAGGCTGCAGCGCATCCTGATCCGCCCCGAGATGGGCGCCGCCGTTGGCGCCATCGGCATCTTCATCTTCTTCCTCGCGGTGGCCCCGCCGTTCCGCTCGCCGGAGTCGCTGGCCACCGTGCTGTACGCCAGTTCCACGATCGGCATCATGGCCGTCGGCGTGGGTCTGTTGATGATCGGCGGTGAGTTCGACCTCTCCTCGGGCGTCGCCGTGACGACGAGTTCGCTTGCCGCATCGATGATCTCGTACAACCTGCACCTGAACCTGTGGCTCGGCGCCGTGATCTCACTGGCGGTGGCTCTGGCGGTCGGCTTCTTCAACGGCTACATGGTGATGAAGACGAAGATCCCCTCCTTCCTCATCACCTTGAGCACGTTCTTCATGCTCACCGGTGTCAACCTCGCGGTGACCAAGCTGGTGGCCGGCCAGGTGGCAACGCCCAGTGTGTCGGACATGTCGGGCTTCGATTCCGGCAAGACGATCTTCGCCTCCTCGATTCAGCTCGGTCCGGTGGCGGTGCGGGTCACGGTGCTGTGGTGGATCCTCTTCACCGCGATCGCCACCTACGTGCTGTTCAAGACTCGGATCGGCAACTGGATCTTCGCCGTCGGCGGCAACCAGGACAGTGCACGCGCCGTCGGTGTACCCGTGACCAAGGTGAAGATCGGCCTGTTCATGACCGTCGGCTTCTGCGCATGGTTCGTCGGCATGCATCTGCTGTTCTCGTTCAACACCATTCAGTCCGGCCAGGGCATCGGTAACGAGTTCTTCTACATCATCGCCGCGGTCATCGGTGGCTGCCTGCTCACCGGTGGTTACGGCACGGCGATCGGCACGCTCATCGGCGCGTTCATCTTCGGCATGACGAACCAGGGCATCGTGTACGCGGGTTGGAACCCGGACTGGTTCAAGTTCTTCCTCGGCGCGATGCTGCTGTTCGCGGTCATCGCCAACAACGCCTTCCGCAACTACGCAGCGAAGAAGTAGGGAAACGACCATGACAACTACCGCTGAGGCCTCGATCGCCGATGCTCCCTCCGGTGGCGAGGTGCCGCTGGTCGAGCTGAGGAACGTCGGGAAGAGCTACGGAAACATCATCGCGCTCAAGGACATCAACCTCCGGGTCGGTGCCGGTCAGGTGACGGGCGTACTTGGTGACAACGGGGCGGGGAAGTCCACGCTCATCAAGATCATCGCAGGCCTGCACAAGCCCACCGAGGGTGAACTGTTGGTCGACGGCAAGCCGATGACGTTCGAGTCACCCAAGGACGCTCTGGCCAACGGCATCTCGACGGTGTACCAGGACCTCGCGGTCGTGTCGCTGATGCCGGTGTGGCGCAACTTCTTTCTGGGCCAGGAGCTCCGTAAGAAGGGGATCCTGAAGTCGCTCGACATCAACGCTATGCGAGCCACGACGATCTCCGAGCTGCACAAGATGGGCATCGATCTGCCCGACGTCGACGCTCCGATCGGATCGTTGTCCGGTGGGCAGCGGCAGTGTGTGGCGATCGCCAGGGCAGTGTTCTTCGGGGCGCGCGTGCTGATCCTCGACGAGCCGACCGCCGCACTCGGCGTCAAGCAGTCGGGGATGGTGTTGCGCTACATCACCGCCGCCAAGGAGCAGGGCTTCGGGGTCATCTTCATCACCCACAACCCGCACCACGCGCACATGGTGGGTGACCACTTCGTGCTGCTCAACCGTGGGCGGCAGAAGCTGGACTGCGCCTATGACGAGATCGATTTGGAACACCTGACGCAGCAGATGGCGGGCGGCGACGAGCTTGAGGCTCTGAGCCACGAGTTGGCCCGCAAGTAGGCTCCGAATTCAACGGACCCCGTCGGCCTCGGCAGGCGGGGTCCGTTGCGGTTCCGGCGAGGCCAAGGCGGTGAGTTCGGCGTGGACGTCGATCATCTGCTGCTTCAGCATCGCCGCGGTCAGGCCTGTGTCGCATCTGCCGAGGGCGACTGCCACCCCCACTTCGCGTGACGCGCACGACAGAATCGCCGACCACACGCGCATCACCAGCCATGGACCACGATCATCGGGCCCAACACCCATCCGATGAGCGACGCCGTTGAGAAGGCCTGGCGGCGTAAAACCGATTGCCAAGGGGCGCAAGACCGCTGATTCACCGATGACCAGGAGGGCACCTGCCAGCAGCGGCGGCGTGACCGGATGGCGTCCACCGTGCACGTCGTCGAGCATGGCCAGATGGGCCTGCACCAGGGCGTCCAATGGCCCGAACTGAGGGTCCACCTCGCCGAGGTGGACGAGTGCGGTTTCGGCCATGTCCTGGATGACCGACAGGATCGCCGCTTCCTTGGTCGCGAAATAACGCGAGAAGGTTCTTGGCGAGACGTCGACGGCGGCGGCGATCTGCTCGATCGTGGCACCTGCAAAACCCTGCTGGCGGCTCAGGGTGATGGCGGCATCGACCAACTGAACGCGGGTGCGCTGCCGTTTGCGTTCGCGCAAACCCGCTGGACCTCCCTCGGCAGCTACGATCACCCTTTCCAGGCTAACCCTCGCCGACGATCGTCGGAGGAGTTCTCCTGGCTATCCGGGCAAGCCCTGATCCTCGACGGGAAGCGGCGCGGGACCGGTGATGGACGGTACGGCCTTCTCGACGAGGGGCGCATTGGTCGGGGCGGGTTGGGTGACGGTCACGCCGGTCTGCATGGCGTTCTGGTCGCCGCTCGCGATGGACGATTCCTGCCCGACGGCGAGTCCGATGGCGGCCGCCGCAACGACGGATCCACCAGCGCACACGACCAGACTCCAGGCGCTTACGGACTTCATATCACTTCTCCTATGTAAATTATTCGTACTCTCACCCGGTAGAGGGCAAAACGCCAGTTGACCGAGTACATAACTTATATAGGGTAACGATGTAGTTGTCCAGCGGGGCCATCGAAGCGCGAGACGTGTCGAGATCGGGCTAGCCGCCCTGCGGCGCTGTGCGTGATCGGGGCAGACCGGTGAGACACGGGTATGGAACTCTTGAAGACCGCATAAGCCTTGCTGTGCAACACCTTTGCAATGGCTCGCCGTGCCGTGCGTCCGCAACCCAGTCAACTGGCCGGGATCATCCTCCGCGTCGTTGGCGAAATGCATAGGTGGCGTTATGTTGTCTGGCCCGCGGGGTCGGCGAAGCGCTCTCCCAAGGTCGGCGACGTGAGGCACCATTGACGTGGCGTTCACATCGCCGCCCCGGGTACCCGTTGAGGGGGCCGTCATGGACTTCTACGCGACGCTCGACGAGCTCGTCGACCTACTACGAGTCCGTGGCCGAGTGTCCTTCCGGGCCGTCAAGGAACACTTCGGACTCGACGATGAACGTCTGGATGCACTCCGCGCCGAGTTGCGGTACGCCCACGCCGATAGCGTGCACGACGACGGCCATGGCCTGGTGTGGTCACCGAGCGAGCAGAACCCCGCGCTGGCCGAGCGGCGACAACTCACGGTGCTGTTCTGCGACCTGGTTGGCTCGACACCGCTCTCGGCGCAACTGGACCCCGAGGAATTCCGCGAGGTGATGCGTGCCTACTACGACACATGCGGCAAGGTGATCGCCCGCTTCGACGGTTACATCGCCCAATACCTCGGCGACGGCCTCATCGTCTTCTTCGGACACCCTCTCGCCCACGAGGACGACGCTCAACGTGCGGTGCGAGCCGGACTGGGGATCGTCGAGGCCGTCGGCCGACTCAACGTCGACCTCGGTGCGCGTTACGGCGCCTCATTGGCCGTTCGGGTGGGCTGCCATACCGGGCTAGTCGTGGTCGGCGAGGTCGTCGGCGAGGCGCGCCACGAAATCACCGCGCTTGGTGAAACGCCGAACATCGCGGCCCGCCTTCAGGCGGCGGCGGAGCCGAACACCGTCGTGATCGGCGACCTGACTCATCGACTTCTCGGCGGCCAATTCGAGTGTCTGCCACTGGGAACTCCTGCACTCAAGGGCGTACCGACGCCCCTGGAGGTCTATCAGGTACTCGGCGAGAGGACGGCTCGCACACGCCTGGAGGCGATGGGCAGCGTCGGACTCACCCCGTTGGTCGGCCGTGCCGCCGAACTGCGCCTCCTCGAGGACCAGTGGTCGCTCGTCGTGCGGGGTACCGGGCGAGCCGTTCTCGTCACCGGCGAAGCTGGAATCGGCAAGAGCCGGTTGGTCCATGCCCTGACGGAACACGTTGCCGAAGAACAGGGTTGGCTCACCCCGTGTCAGGGTTCGCCCTACCACCAGGACACGGCCTTCCATCCCCTGATCGATCTGCTGGAAAGGCTGGTTCTCCACTTCGACCGCTCGGACACGCCCGGTGACAAGCTGCGCAAGCTGGAAGGTTTCGTGGCGCAGCTCGGGTTGCCACCCGACGAGGCGCTCCCACCCCTGTGCGCCCTGCTGTCGATACCACCTCCTGCCGAGTTCGAGTCGGTCGTCCTGCCTCCAGAACTGCAGAAGCAAGCGGTGATGCAGGCTTTGCTCTCGGTGCTCTTCCGCAGGGCTGCCACGCAACCGGTGCTCTTCGTCGTCGAGGACCTGCACTGGGTCGACCCGACGACGCTGGAGTTCCTCACGCGACTCATCGAACAGGTTCAGAACACTCGGGTACTCGCGCTGTTCACCTACCGCCGGGGCTTCCAGCCGCCGTGGGGGGACGAGATGACCATCGGCGAAGTCGGTCTCACGCGTCTCTCGCCCGACGAGGTTGCCGAGTTGACCGTCGAGGTGGCCCAGGGCAAGCCGCTGCCCGAGCAGATCGTGCAGCAGGTGGTGGCACGAACCGACGGGGTGCCGCTGTTCGTCGAAGAGCTCACCAAGATGCTGCTCGAGTCGGGATTGCTCGAAGAGTTCGCCGACGGTTACGCACTGAGCGGTCCCGTACCGTCCCTGGCGATCCCGAACTCCCTCCACGACTCGCTGATGGCCCGGCTGGATCGGCTGTCGACCGTCAAGGGTCTGGCCCAACTCGGCGCAGCGATCGGTCGGGAGTTCTCGTACAACCTGCTGCGGGCCGTCTCGCCGTGGGACGAGGATCTCCTCGGCGACGCGCTCACCCAATTGGTGGGCGCCGAATTCTTGCATCAGAACGGAACGCCGCCGCAGGCAACCTACCGCTTCAAGCATGCGCTCATCCAGGATGCGGCCTACCAGTCGCTGTTGAAGAGCGCCCGCCGCCAGCACCACCAAAGAATCGCCGCCGCAATGGAATCCGGCTTCCCCGAGACCGTCGCCACCCAGCCCGAGGTGCTCGCCCACCACTACACGCAAGCCGGCCTCGTCGAACGGGCCGTTCCGTATTGGCATGCCGCGGCGAGACGCGCGTTGCGGGGTTACGCCAACGCCGAAGCCGTCAACCATGCGTCCCGTGGCGTCGAGTTGCTCGACGCACTTCCCGCGAGCCGGGAACGGGCGAAGCAGGAACTCGCCCTGCGGCTGACCCTCGGAGCGGCCAAGGCATTCGTGAGCGGGCCGCATTCCGCCGAACAGGACTACAACCGGGCCCGCGAACTGGCGCGAGAGGTGGGCACCACCCCGGAAGTCTTTCCTGCACTCGCGGGTTTGGCATATTCGCAGATAGTGCGCGGGAACATGCGGGGGGCACGGGCATTGGCCGAGGAGTTCCTCGAGTTGGCCGAACCGACGAAGGACCCCCAGAGCTTGTCGGCAGCGCACTGGGTACTGGCCTATACGGCTTGGTGGCAAGGAGATTTCGTCGACGTGCGCCATCACAGTCGTCGATGTCTGGCGCTCTACGATCCGGAGCACCATCGCGCCGGATTCTCCGCGTACAACAACAATCCGGGTGTCGTGTGCGGGTATCTCGATGCGCTCACCGACTGGGTGATGGGTTACCCGACCCAGGCGGTGCAGGCCATGAAGCGCACGGTGGCACACGCCCGGGAGCTCGGTCATCCCGACAGCGTCGGGGTCTCGCTGTTGTTCTCCGCCCAGCTGGCACAGTTGTGTCGTGACGTCGAAACCGCATGGGCACATGCGGAGGAATCGCTGGCCGTGTCGACCGAACACGGCCTTCACGCCTTGACGCTGTGGTGCCTGTTGCCGCGCGGCTGGGCCAAGTCCCAACGGGGCGACGTGGCCGGAGGCATCGCCGACATCCGCGAGGCGATGGACCGTCGCCGCGCGTTCGGGATGGGTGCGGTGTGGCCGTGGTACCTGGCGCTGCTGGCCGACGCGTACGGCTCAGTAGGCGAGATCGACGAGGGCCTCGGCGCATTGGAGGAGGCTCAGCAATGGGTGCAGCGCAACGACGAGCGGCTCTACGCGGCCGAGGTGTGCAGGCTCAAGGGTGAGCTACTGCTTCGCAGGAACGACACCGATCACGCGTTGGCAGAGCAGTGCTTTCGGCAGGCGCTCGCCACGGCGAGGGACCAGCGCGCGAAGTCCTGGGAGTTGCGGGCGGCGATGAGCCTGGCCCGGATGCTCGGCGAGGACGGCAGATCCGACGACGCGCGCGCCGTGTTGGCACCCGTCTACGGCTGGTTCACGGAGGGATTCGACACCGCCGACCTGAAGGATGCGAAGGTGCTTCTGGAGCAGCTGTCCTGACACGGGATCCCGACGTCAGGTGCTATTGTCCTGACAAAGTTGACGTCGGTTCGGAGGAGTGCGGCATGAGGATCGGTCTGGTCGGCTACGGCGTCGGTGGGCGCTACTTCCATGCCCCGTTCATCGAGGCCGCCGAGGGCTGCGAACTCGTCGGGGTCGTGACGCGCTCACCCGAGCGCGCCGCACAGGTGGCGGCGGACCTGGCTGGAGTGCCGGTCTTCGGGTCACTGGCGGAGTTGCTCGACGAGGGGGTCGACGCGGTCACGCTCACGACTCCGCCGCAGACCCGTCGCGAGTTGGTCCTCGAGGCCGTCGGCCGGGGCGTGAACGTGATCGCCGACAAGCCGTTCGCGCCGGGCGCCGCCGCAGGCCTCGAACTCGTCGATGCTGCCAGATCTGCGGGAGTCCTGCTGAGTGTGTTTCACAACCGACGGTGGGACACCGACATGACGACATTGCGAAAGGTGCTCGACGAGAAGGTACTTGGCGACATCTGGCGGTTCGACTCCCGCTTCGATCTCGACCAGCCTCAGACGCTGGAGGCGGGGCCCGACGGCGGCTTGCTGCGTGATCTCGGGAGTCATCTGGTGGATCAGGCGCTGTGGCTCTTCGGATCCGCCCGCCGCGTGACCGCGAATCTGGATTGGGTGGATCTGCCGGAAGGCCGTACCGACGCCGGCTTCGTCCTCACCATCTCCCACGCCAACGGAGTGCACTCCCACGTTTCCTCGAGCAAAGTGAATCGCATCGAGTCGCGAGAGGTGCGCGTGATGGGATCCCTTGGCAGCTATGTGTCGTCCCAGCACGACGTGCAGGCGCAGGCGGTCTTCGCCGGTGTGCGCCCCATCGACGATCCGCACGGCTGGGGCTACGAGGCGCCGGAGCGGTGGGGGACTCTTTCGACGGCAGACGGTTCCCGTCGCGTGCCCTCTGAGCAGGGTGCGTATTCGGACTACTACGCTCGCTTCGCTGCGGCAGTGGACGCCGGTGGTCCCCAGCCTGTGCCTGCGGACGAGGCGATCGCGACGCTTGCCGTGCTCGACGCCGCCCGGATCAGCGATGCGGAGGGCACCACCGTCGCGTTGTGATCGGCTGCAGAGCCTCGCGGAGCGGTTCAGTGACTGACCGTCCTCGGTCGAATGCCTCCCTCTCAGACCGTGAACGCGGCGCGGAATGCCTCGAGCGCGTCGACGTCGTCACCTGCGGCATAGCCCTCCAGGCCGACGGTGCCGCGATAACCCATGTCGCGCAGCGTCCGTGCGATGGCGGGATAGTAGATCTCACCCGTGCCCGGCTGGCACCTGCCAGGCACGTCGGCGACCTGAATCTCGCCGATGGCGTCGCCGCAGCGGCGGACCAGTTCGATGAGGTTTCCCTCGCCGATCTGAGCGTGGTAGAGGTCCAACATCATCTTGACGTTGGGGTGCTCGACACCCTCGATCAGTGCGAGGACGTCCTTGGCGCGGGCCAGTGGGACGCCGGGATGGTCGACGATGGTGTTGAGGTTCTCCACACAGAACGTGACGCCCGCCGACTCGCCAAGGTCACCCAGTTTCTCCAGCGTGCGCAATGCCGTCGCCCACATCGCGCCGGTCGCCCGCAGGCGGGGCCGGGCGGGCAGGCCGTCGACGAGTTCGGCGGTGTGCAGGTTGAGCCGCGTGACACCAAGCGTCTCAGCCGCTTTCACGCTGAGCTCCGCCGTCCTGACCACCTCGTCGGCGGTCTGAGGATCGATCAGGTCGCCGTGAAGGTAGCCGGTCATCGACGTGAACTTCGCGCCGGTCGCGGCGAGGGCGTCCAGGTCCTTGTCGTGCCAGCTCCAGATCTCGGCGGCGAAGCCGAGGTCGTGTATCCGGCGTACCCGCTCGACGATCGGTAGGTCGGTGAAGACCATCTCGGCACTGACCGACAGTTCGAAGTCGCTCACGCGCGCACTGCTGCCGTTAAGGCGCGAAGCTGATCGGGCATGTCATTCTCCTGCTACTAGAACGTTCTAGGCCTGGGCAAGAGTAAAGCCGTTGACGTGTCATTCGTCAAGCAAATCCCTAGAACGTTCTAGGATGCCAAGGCGGGCGAGGTGACGGAAGGACGTTGCGGATGCGGGACAGGCCAACGCTGCAGGACGTGGCCGAGCGTGCCGGGGTGTCGACGGCGCTGGTGTCCATCGTGATGCGCGACGTCCCGGGCGCCAGCGCCGCGACGAGACTGCGGGTCCGCAAAGCCGCCGATGACATCGGCTATCGACCCGACCCCCGCGCGCGGATGCTTCGCGCCCAGCGCTCGAACCTGCTCGGCGTCGTGTTCACGGCCGGGCAGGAGTTTCACGCCGGTCTCGTGGACGGCGTCTACGTCGCAGCCGAGACTCGCGGCTTCGACGTGCTGATCAGCTGTGTCACCGAGCATCACGACGAGCGGCGCGCCGTCCGCACCCTGCTCGACGATCGTTGTGAGGCACTGATTCTCGTCGGCAGCGAACTACCGAGCCGCGACCTGCTCGAGATCGATGCACGACTGCCGGCGGTCGTGCTCGCCCGAAAGGTGGCCAAGGTGAACTCCGTCCGCAGTGACGACGCACTGGGCGCAGCCCTTGCGGTCGACCACCTGGCGGAGTTGGGGCACCGCGAGGTGACGTACCTCGATGGTGGCCGCGCGCCGGGGGCGGCGGAGCGGCGCAACGGTGTTCGGCGGACCGCCGCGGCGAAGAGTCTCGCGGCGACGATCCGCGCAGGCGGCCTCACCGAGCAGGACGGCGCCGCGGCGGCGACCGCGCTGCTCGAGGCCGGGGAGCCGTTGCCGACCGCGATCTTCGCGTTCAACGACCGATGTGCGCTCGGCCTCGTCGACGTGCTGCTCCGCGCCGGGGTTCGGGTGCCGAACGACGTGTCGGTCGTCGGGTTCGACGACAGCCCACTGGCAGGACTGGCTCACGTCGACCTGACGACGATCGGGCAGGACAGCGCGCGCCTCGCCGAACTGGCGGTGGCGCGCGCCGTCGGCAGCATCGAGGATGCGTCGACCAAGGTGACCGACGAGGTGTGCGAACCCCGACTGGTGGTGCGCGGTTCCACGGGGGCACCACGGCTCGTCGAAGTTGGGTGAGTGTTAATCGGCGCGACGCCGTCCAGTGACGCGCGCCACCACCCATGATTTCCGGTTACCCGGCACAATCGACACGTGGACATCGATCACGAACGAGCGCGCACGTCGGCCTGGCGTGACCCGTTGAGCCTGTCCTTCCGTGCGCATCGCCAGGTGCTGCTGCTTCGGCTGCGCTGGCACGAACGCGCTGCGACGCGTCCGCGGAACCGGCGCAGCCTACGACGACCCTGAGGCGCCGCTCGCCTGCCTAGAAGCGGCTGAAGACGCAGTGTCCGTTGCCGCCGGAGGACTGGTCGACCACGACCTTGCCGTCGAGTGTGATCTGACATCCCGCGTTGTCTCCACCGACCACGACGACCTGCAGTAGTTGCACGTCGGGCCCGATCTTCATCGTGCGCGAGAAGGGGAGTGGCACGTCCTGGGCCCGCGGGCCTGCGGGATCGGTGTCGACGGTGATCGCGCGGCCGGATCCGGTCGCGGTCAACACGACCGTGGACTGGCCCTGGGTGCCCGTTTGGCTCTGCTGATCCGGCTGATTCGCTTGCCGGTTGGATGCGGCAGCGGCATTGGCCGCCAACGTCTCCGAGCGCTCGCCCGGCGTCACGCAGATGGTGTCGCCGTCGAACGCCTCGCGCCAGACGTAGCCCTGCGAGCAAGAATCGGGTCCGGAACCGGCAAGGGGATCCTTGTTCGAGCCCGGGTGTGCGTTCTCCGTGGCAGTCCTGGAGCGGACGTCCGGGGTGACGCAGACGGTGTCGCCGCTTCTGGCCTCTCGCCACACCAGGCCTTGGATGCAGGTGTCGGGTCCGTAGGGCAGCGGATCGGCATGAGCAAGTGTCGGTGCCGCGATGGCGAGCGCCAGCGACAGTGGGAGCAGGGCTGACACCTTCAGCGTTGACTGGGTTGACTTGATTGATGAAGCTCGCATGGAAGTTCCTCGGTGCGCGGACGGTTGCTGCTTGACACGGCAACTGTGGTCCGGCCTACGTGGCGTCGTCCTGCGTAGTTCACTACCTGTACTTCGAGGCCCTTCGGAGAGCCCTACCGCGGCTGCATGCCCGCCGCGCGGTACGCACTGTCCACGAACGCCATGTTCGCCACAGCGTCGGCGGTGCCGAACGGAAGTGGAGTGCCCTGCTGCACGTGGGCGGCGAAGGCCTCCAGCTGATAGGTGTACGACGCCCTGGTGCCAAGCCGTTCGACCGTGGAGCCCGCCGAGGTGTTGATCGTCAGGCGGTCGTCGCTGTTGGGTTTGATGAAGTCGTGCACCAGGAGATCGCCTGCGGTGCCGACGATTCGGAGGGTGAACGAGTAGTCGTCGCCAACCATCGAGTGAGCGGCCAGACCGGTTGCCCCGCCGGGGAAGCCGATCTCGACGTCGCACCAGGCATCCACCTCCGGCGTGCGCTGATCCGCGTGCGCGCGCACGATCGTCGGCCGACCTTCGATGCCTGGCATGGCGAGGCGGCCGAGCGACCGCATTACGTGCAGGCCGTAGCAGCCGAGGTCCATCAGGGCGCCGCCCGCCAGCTCCAGCGACCAGCGCGGGTCGTCGTCGCCCGGGGCGGGCATCGCCATCCGCACCTCGACGTGCGTGACCCGGCCAATGGTGCCGTCACCAGCGAGCTCGAAGGCGCGCTGGGTGACGGGATGGAAGAAGTAGTGGAAGCCCTCCAACACCGTGACTCCCGCCGCGGCGGCCGCCGTTGCGACCTGCTGCGCCTCGGATTCGTCACGGGCGAAGGGCTTTTCGCTCAGCACCGGCTTGCCTGCGGCAATCGCTCTGAGGTTCCATGGCGCGTGCAGCGAGTTGGCGAGCGGGTTGTAGACGACGTCGACCTCGGGGTCGTCGATCACATCCTGGTAGCCGTCCACGACCCGTTCCACGCCGTACTTCTCGGCGAACGCCTCGGCGCGCGACCGGTCCCGCGCCGCCACGGCCACCAGTCGGTGACCGAGTTCGGCTGCGGGACCGACGATCGCCTGCTCGGCGATCCGTGAGGCACCCAGAACCCCGATGCGCAGGCTCGTCACGCCGTGACGTTCCGCAGGTAGGCCACACTCGCCAGCACATCGCGGACAGGACCCTCGTCGGTCGGCTCGCTGCCGAGGATGGTGTCCTGCTCCAAGACGAACCAACCGTCGAAGCCGTTGTCCTGCAACACCGAGACGATGCCTGCGATGTCGACGTCACCGCTGCCGAGCGGGGTGTACATGCCCGCCGAGACAGCCTCGGTGTAGGTCAGGTCACCGGACTGCACCTTCGCCGCCAGCGCGGCGTCGACGTCCTTGAGGTGGGTGTGCGCAATGCGGTTCGGCACGGCCTTCGCCAGCTCCAGCGGGTCGGTGCCACCGATCAGCAGGTGGCCGGTGTCCAGACACAGCGGGATCGACGAGCCTGCGAGTACCCGGTCGACGTCGTCCTTCGTTTCGACGATGGTGCCGACGTGAGGATGTAGGACGGCGAGCAGACCGCGATCGGCGACGATGGCGGCCAACCGGTCCAGGTTGGCGAACAGCGTCGCCCACTGGGCGTCGTCGAGCACCGGCCGTGAGTCGTAGCCGTCGGACCCGGTCGCGGCCGCGAGCACCACGACACCGGCCCCCGCGGCGACCAACGACTCGAGAGGCCCGGCGAGGTCAGCGGCGGGATCGTGGTCGTCCTTGAACAGCACTACCGGTACGAAACCGCCGACACACGCCAGATCCTTCTCGTGCAGAACGGATTTCAGCTCATCGGTGTCGGTCGGGAGAAAGCCCTCCGGTCCGAGCTCGGTCGCGGTCAGGCCTGCGCCGCGCATCTCGGTCAGCACCCGCTCGCGGTCCAATTGGTAGCCCCAGCCGGGCACTTCGCAGACACCCCACGAGATCGGGGCCCCCGCGATCTTGATTCCGCTCATGCGTTGCGAACCTCCGCGATCGTCACGGGTGCGCCACGGCGCAGCGACTCCGTGGCCGCCTCGGCCAGCCACGCGACCTCGACTGCGTCGGCGACCGTCGCGCCGGGAATGGCGCCACCCTTGGTCACCTCGACGAACGCGGCCAGTTCCGTGCGGAACGCCTCGGTGAACCGGTCCATGAAGAAGTGGTGTGCGGGTCCCTGTGGAAAGTCGTTGGCGGGATCGGTGTTTCGCAGTGGTGCACCCTGATCCCAGCCTGCGGCGACACTGTCGTCGAAGCCGTGGACCTCGAGGCGGCAGTCGTAGCCGCGGCCGTTGTAACGGGCATTGGAGATCACGCCGAGGGCGCCGCCGTCGAACCGCACCACGATGGCAGCGGTGTCGACGTCACCGTATTCGGTGAACAGCGGATCGCCCTGGACGGTGCCGGTGGCGTAGACCTCGACGGCCTCCTGTCCGGTGATCCAGCGAACCGTGTCGAAATCGTGCACGGCGCAGTCCCGGAAGATGCCGCCGGAGCCCTTGATGTAGTCCAACGGCGGGGGCGCCGGGTCCATCGTGGTGCTACGGACAGTGGTCAGCGCGCCCAGCGCTCCGCTGTCCACCGCGACCTTGGCCGCTGCGAAGGCCGCGTCGAACCGGCGCTGGTAGCCGATCTGCACCGCGACACCGTTGCGGGCGATGGCCGCGGCGACCTTGGCGCTTTCGGCGGCGGTGGACGCGACGGGCTTCTCGCAGAAGGTGGGCAGGCCCCGCTCGACCGAGGCCAGCGTCAGCGATGCGTGCGCCGGGGTGGCCGCGGCGATGATGATGCCGTCGACGCCGGAGGCAAACAACGCGTCAACCGA
>JAOPUT010000171.1 GCA_025963385.1 Mycobacterium sp. | reverse complement strand
TACCGACGAGAAACTGCTCGACGCCCTGACCTCGGGACAACGCACCGCGGGTGTGGCACTGGGGTCGGACATCACCTTCGACGGGGCGACGGCGACGGGTACCGCCAAGTTCGTCCTCGGCGGTTTGGCCGACGGTCTGCTGGTGTTGCCCGCCAGGGGGCAGGAGCGCAGCGACTCGGGGGATGACGCAGGCACCGACTGGATCTACGTCGATGCGACCGCCGCAGGGGTGACGGTCGAACGGCTCGAGGCCACCGACTTCTCGCGCCCGCTGGCGGCCGTCGAATTGACCTCCGCGCCGGCCACCAGGATCGACTTGCCCCACCAACGGGTCCTCGACCTCACCGCGACCCTGCTGGCGGCCGAGGCCGCGGGGTTGGCCCGCTGGTTCCTCGACGTCGCAGGAGCGTATGCCAAGGTGCGTGAGCAGTTCGGCAAGCCGATCGGCAGCTTCCAGGCCGTCAAGCACATGTGCGCCGAGATGCTGCTGCGGACTCAGCAGATCGCGGTGGCAGCAGCCGACGCCGCGGGCGCCGTCACCGACGCCGACGAGTCGCAGCTGTCCATCGCCGTCGCCGTCGCCAGCGCGATCGGCATCGACGCCGAGAAGCTCAACGCCCGCGACTGCATCCAGGTGCTCGGTGGCATCGGGATCACGTGGGAGCACGACGCGCACCTGTACATGCGTCGCGCCTACGCCAACGCGCAGTTCCTCGGCGGTAGGTCGTTCTGGTTGCGGCGCTGCGCGCAGCTGACCCGCGCAGGCGTCCGTCGCCAGTTGCACGTCGACGTCACCGACGGTGAGGACATCCGCGCCGAGATCGCCGGCATCGTCGCGGACATCGCCGCACTCCCCGAGGAGAAGAGGCAGGTCGCCCTCGCCGAGACGGGTCTGATGGCCCCGCACTGGCCAAGGCCGTACGGGCGGGCGGCTTCACCGGCTCAGCAGCTGGTCATCGACCAGGAGCTGGAGAAGGCGGGCGTGGTGCGCCCCGACATCTCCATCGGGTGGTGGGCGGCGCCCACGATCCTCGGGCACGGCACCCCCGAACAGATCGAGAAGTTCATCCCCGGCACGCTCGACGGCGACGTCTACTGGTGCCAGCTGTTCAGCGAGCCGGGAGCGGGGTCGGACCTTGCGGCGTTGCGCACCAAGGCCGTTCGCGCCGACGCTGCGGACCCGAGGAGCGATGGAAGATCCGGCTGGCTGCTCACCGGCCAGAAGGTCTGGACGTCGAACGCGCACCGCGCGGACTGGGGCATCTGCCTGGCCAGGACCAATCCCGACGTACCGAAACACAAGGGCATCACGTACTTCCTCGTCGACATGCGCTCGCGCGGCATCGACATCCGGCCGCTGCGCGAGATCACCGGTGAAGCGCTCTTCAACGAGGTCTTCTTCGACGACCTCTTCGTGCCCGACGACATGGTGGTCGGACCCGTCGACGGCGGATGGCCCTTGGCCAGAACGACATTGGCCAACGAGCGAGTCGCGATCGCCACCGGCGGAGCGCTCGACAGGGGAATGGAGCACCTGCTCGAAGTCATCGGCGACGGCGACCAGGATCCCGCGGAGGCCGACCGGCTCGGCGTGCTGATCGTGGCTGCCCAGGTCGGCGCGCTCCTGGACAGGCTGATCGCGCAGATGGCCGTCGGCGGTCACGACCCCGGCGCGCCGTCGAGCGTGCGCAAGCTCATCGGCGTGCGGTACCGGCAGCACCTCGCCGAGGCGATCATGGAGTCCTACGAGGGTGCGGGCATCGTCGACTCGCCGGACGTGCGGTACTTCCTGAACACCCGCTGCCTGTCGATCGCGGGCGGCACCGAGCAGATCCTGCTCAACCTCGCGGGCGAGCGGCTGTTGGGCCTGCCGCGCTAGTGAGGCGCGGAAGCCGTCCTGAATGTGAGGGCCACGCCGTCCATGCAGTAGCGCAGACCGGTCGGCTGGGGTCCGTCGTCGAAGACGTGGCCTAGGTGCCCGCCGCACTGGCGGCACCGCACCTCGGTGCGTGACATGCCGACCGAGTCGTCCTGTTTCTCGATCACTGCGTTGTCGAGTGGCTTCCAGAAACTCGGCCATCCGGTGCCGCTGTCGAACTTGGTGGTGGACGAGAACAGGTCGAGAGCGCAACCCGCGCAACTGAATACGCCCGCGCGGTGCTCGTCGTTCAGGGGGCTGCTGTAGGGCGTCTCGGTGCCCGCATTGCGGAGCACGTCGTACGCCTCGGGGCTCAGCAGCTTGCGCCACTCCGCGTCGGTGTGGGTGACGGCGAACGTCTCGTTCGAGTCCTTGGGCGTGTCGGCGCCCGCGACGTTGCGCAGCGTGCCGCAGCCCGCAAGTACGCCGACCAGCGCACCACCCATCAGTAGCCGGCGCCGGTTCATGTCTTTACGGTAGGCGCGCGCGGTGGCGGTGGCAGGAGCCCCGTCCCATTTCGTCAGCCTCCGGTAACAAGCGGCGGTGGCCGCTTCGTGCCGGATGGCGGGACACTGGTGACATGGCGATGAGACACGAGCGGCTGACGCTCGGCAGTGGGCTGGCCGTACTCGGCGTGGCGGCGGCCCTGTTCATCGCGGTGCAGTCCGGGAGCATTCAGAGTCCGGCGGTGCTCGCGGGGATCGGCACGGCGTCGTCGTTCGTCGTTCCCGCGCCCGCGGTCGACGAGCCCACCGGATCGACTCCGGGCACGTCCGCGTCGGAGACGGCCGTGCTGGCCGGTGGCTGCTTCTGGGGCGTTCAGGGCGTGTTCCAGCACGTCAAGGGTGTCACCCAGGCGGAATCCGGCTACGCAGGAGGGACGAAGGACACGGCCGACTACGAGACCGTCAGCACCGGCACCACCGGCCACGCCGAGTCGGTGCGCATCACCTACGACCCCAAGCAGGTGACCTTCGGTCAGCTGCTGCGGATCTACTTCTCGGTGGTGCAGGACCCGACCGAACTCAACCGTCAGGGTCCCGACGAGGGCACTCAGTACCGGTCGGCGATCTTCGCGCAGGACGCCACCCAGCAGCGCGTCGCGGATGCGTACATCGCCCAGCTGTCACAGGCGGCGGTGTTTCCCGGTCCGATCGTCACGAAGGTCGAGCCGAACACGGGGTTCTTCCCGGCCGAGCAGTACCACCAGGACTTCCTGAACTCGAACCCGTCGTATCCGTACATCGCGATGAACGACATGCCCAAGCTCAATGATCTGCAGAAGCTGTTCCCCGACGAGTACCGCGCTCAGCCGGTGCTGGTCGGCAAGATCGACTGAGGCCCGTCAGGCGTATGTGGTCTGGGCGCAGGCGTCCGGCGACGTGAGGTTCACGCCGCCGTACACGATCTGGATGTGCGCGCACACGATGTAGTCCGCGTCGGTCTTCGGCTGCCCCGTGGCCCAGTCGACCGTCCTGGTGTTGCCGTGGACCATGAACTTCTCGGGCGGACCGCCTCCGAAGAACACCGTGGGCAGTTCGACGGGGCCGATCGACTTCATCATCCGCGTGTTGGGCGCGTTGAAGTCGGAGTCGAGGTAGACCATCCGGTTCGAGGACCGCAGCGTGGTGTTCTGCCTCCCGTACACGTCGTCGGGGAACGGGAGGTAGGCCCCGTCCGCGCCGACGAGGTTCGCCGCCGTGTCGAAGTAGCACTGGTTCTCGGCCTTCACGCAGTTGGCCGTGGCGTGCATCTCCAACGTGGTCGTCGGATCGATGGGGATCGAACTGGTCGCGGTCTTCGTCGCGGCGGCCGACTGTGCGGTCGGCGTGACGACGCCGAACGCCAGCAGAAGCGCCGACACCGCCGCCAGACTTCCTGCCCACCGATTCACGTTGCTCCTCAGGTCCAGCGAATGTTAGCCCGCACGTCATTCGTCATAGGTGACTTCCACCGAATCGGACTTCGGCCTGGCCTGGCAGGCCAGGATCAGGCCCTCCTCGAGGTCGGAGGCCTCCAGGACGTCATTGACCTCCATGTCGACGTCGCCGGTCTTGACCAGCACCGCGCAGGCGCCGCAGTGCCCTTCGCGGCAGGAGAACGGCGCGTCGAGGCCCTTGTCGAGCAGGACGTCGAGCAGCTTCGCGTTGCGCGGCCACCGGATCTCCTGGGTTGCGCCGTCGAGCGTGACGACCGCAGTGGCCGGGCCCTCGTCGCCGTCGTCCTCTTCGATGACGACGGCAGCAAACGGGTCGGACTCCAGTGACTTGAAGACCTCGATGTGGATGCGCTCCGGCGCGGCGCCCGCGGTCTTGAGTGCTTCCTCGGCGGCCACCATGAATGGACCTGGCCCGCAGATGAAGGCCTCCCGCCCGGCGAACGGCGTCAGGAGGGCGGTCAGTGCGGCCGCGCTGGGGAGGCCCTGCACGGTCTCGATCCAGTGCAGGGCGGTGAATCGGTCGGGGTACTTCGTCGCGAGGTCCCGGAGGGCGGCCGCGAAGATCACCGACTTCTCGTCGCGGTTGGCGTAGAGCAGCGTGATCTTGCCGCTGCCCTCGGACAGCGCAGACTTGAGGATCGCCATCATCGGAGTGATGCCACTGCCCGCGGCGAGCAGCAGGAAGTCGGTGTCGAGTGCCTTCGGCACGAATGTGCCCGACGGGGCTAGGACGTGCAGGTGCATGCCGGCGTGGGCGTTGTCGCACAACCAGTTCGACGCGTAACCGCCCGCGGTGCGCTTGACGGTGACGGTCAGGTTCTCGTCGGAGAAGGGCGAGCTGCACAGTGAATAGCAGCGTGCGACGGAGCCGGTGCGGTCACTCGGGATGCGCAGGGTGAGGAACTGGCCGGGCTGGTGACGCAACCGGTCGGCGGGAACCTCCGACCCGTCGGGCACCTTGAAGACGAGGGATCGCGCATCCGCGGTCTCGTCGATGACGTCGGCCAGCTGCAACTCGAGCACGTGCGTGCCGAGTGGCTCGTCCGTCACGGGCGGTCCTCCCTCATTCAAGGTCAAAACTAGAACATGTTATAAAAACGTGCTTCCGCAGGTCTAGCGGCCGTAGGAATGCGATACTCGACACAAATCGTAACGTGTTCTAATCTCTGTCTAGATCGTGTATCGGCCCCACACTGCCCGGAGGCAACCAGTGACGTCCATTCAACAACGCGACGTGCAGTCGGTCCTAGACGGCATCGATGATTTGTTGCCACTGATCGCCAAACGCGCGCAGGCCGCCGAGGATCTGCGGCGGCTGCCCGACGAGACCGTCGCCGAACTCGACGAGGTCGGCTTCTTCAAGTTGTTGCAGCCCGAGCAGTGGGGTGGCCTCCAGTGCGATCCGACGTCGTTCTACGAGGCCGTGCGCAGGCTCGGCAGCGCGTGCGGCTCGACCGGCTGGGTCAGCTCGATCATCGGCGTGCACAACTGGCACCTCGCGCTGTTCGACCAGCAGGCACAGGACGAGGTCTGGGGTGACGATCCATCGGTCCGCATCTCGTCGTCCTACGCACCCATGGGTGCGGGCACCGTGGTCGACGGTGGCTACCTGGTCAGCGGCGCATGGCAGTGGTCGTCGGGCTGTGACCATGCGACGTGGGCGTTCCTCGGCGGTCCGGTCATCAAGGACGGCCGCCCCGTCGACTTCGGCAGCTTCCTCATCCCGCGCAGCGAGTACCGCATCGACGACGTCTGGCACGTCGTCGGGCTCAAGGGCACCGGCAGCAACACGGTCGTGGTCAAGGACGTCTTCGTGCCGAGGCACCGCTTCCTGTCCTACAAGTCGATGAACGACCGCACCGCGGGCGGTCTCGAGAACAACACCGCGCCCGTCTACAAGATGCCGTGGGGCACGGTGCATCCCACCACCATCTCGGCGCCGATCATGGGGATGGCCTACGGCGCCTACGATGCGCACGTCGAGCATCAGGGCAAGCGCGTGCGTGCCGCGTTCGCAGGCGAGAAGTCCAAGGACGACCCGTTCGCCAAGGTCCGTATCGCCGAGGCCGCCAGCGATATCGACGCCGGCTGGCGCCAGCTGATCGGCAACGTCGGTGACGAGTACGCGCTCCTCAAGGCGGACAAGGAGATTCCGTTCGAGCTGCGCGCCCGCGCCCGACGCGACCAGGTGCGGGCAACCGCACGTGCGATCTCGTCGATCGACCTACTGTTCGAGGCGTCCGGCGCCACCGCGCTCGGGGTCGACCAGCCGGTGCAACGATTCTGGCGTGACGCGCATGCCGGTCGGGTGCACGCGGCGAACGAACCCGAGCGGGCCTACCTGATCTTCGGCAACGAGGCGTTCGGACTGCCTCCCGCTGACACGATGGTTTAACTGGAAGCTCTGATGACTCAAGCGGTTCAAGACATCACGTTCGAATCGACGTCCCGGTACGCGCAGGTCCGCGAGGACATGCGCCTGCACTATCACGAAGCGGGCGTCGAGCATCGGGGGACCGCGGAGACCGTGGTGCTGCTCCACGGTGGCGGCCCTGGCGCGTCGAGTTGGTCGAACTTCTCGAAGAACATCGCCGTGCTGGCGCAGCACTTTCACGTGCTCGCCGTCGACCAGCCGGGGTACGGCCTGTCCGACAAGCACGCCGAGCACGAGCAGTACAACCGCTACAGCGGCACCGCACTTCTGAACCTGTTCGACCATCTGGGCATCGAACGTGCTGCGCTGATTGGTAATTCGCTCGGCGGCGGTACGGCGGTGCGGTTCGCCCTCGACAACCCGAAGCGGGCGGGCAGGCTGGTGCTGATGGGCCCCGGCGGCCTGTCCGTCAACCTGTTCGCGCCGGATCCCACCGAGGGCGTCAAGCTGCTCGGCAGGTTCACCGTCGACCCCACGCGCGAGAACATGGAGAAGTTCCTGCGCATCATGGTGTACGACCAGAAGCTCGTCACGCCGGAACTGATCGACGAACGCTTCGCGATCGCCAGTCAGCCCGAGTCGCTGGCCGCCGCACGAGCGATGGGAAAGTCGTTCGCGGGAGCGGACTTCGAACTCGGCATGATGTGGCGCGACGTCTACAAGCTGCGTCAGCCGACGTTGTTGATCTGGGGCCGTGAGGACCGGGTCAACCCGCTCGACGGCGCATTGGTGGCACTGAAGCAGATCCCGCGCGCGCAGTTGCACGTGTTCGGGCAGTGCGGCCACTGGGCGCAACTCGAGAAGTTCGACGAGTTCAACAAGCTGACCATCGACTTCCTGAGCGGAGGGGCGAAATGAGCATCAGGTCACTGGGATATCTCCGGCTCGAGGCCACCGACGTTTCGGCCTGGCGTGAGTACGGGCTGAAGGTGCTCGGCATGGTCGAGGGCGCCGGCCACACCGACGGCGCACTCTACCTGCGCATGGACGAGTTCCCCGCACGTCTGGTCATCGTTCCCGGTGACCACGACCGGCTGATCCAGTCCGGCTGGGAGACCGCGAACGCGGCTGGGCTGCAGGAGATTCGCAACGCCCTCGACATCGAGGGCACGCCGTACAAGGAGGCGACGGCCGCCGAGCTGGCCGACCGGCGGGTCGACGAGATGATCGTCTTCGACGATCCGTCCGGGAACACCCTCGAGGTCTTCCACGGCGCCGCCCTCGAGCACCGGCGTGTAGTCAGCCCCTATGGTCACAAGTTCGTCACCGAGCACCAGGGCCTCGGCCACGTGGTGCTGACCACCCGGGACGACATGGAGTCACTGCACTTCTACCGCGACGTGCTGGGCTTCAAGCTGCGCGACTCGATGCGCCTGCCGCCGCAGCTGGTCGGTCGGGAGGCCGGCGATCCGCCGGCCTGGCTGCGTTTCTTCGGCGTCAACCCGCGCCACCACAGCCTGGCGTTCATGCCGGGTGAAACCCCAAGCGGCATCGTCCATCTCATGATCGAGGTGGGCAACAGCGACGACGTGGGCCTGTGCCTGGACCGCGCGCTGCGGCGCAAGGTGCCGATGTCGGCCACCCTCGGGCGGCACGTGAACGACAAGATGCTGTCCTTCTACATGAAGACCCCCGGCGGTTTCGACGTCGAATTCGGCTGCGAGGGACTCGAAGTCGAGGACGAGAGTTGGGTGGCGCGCGAAAGTACCGCGATCAGCCTGTGGGGACACGACTTCAGCGTGGGCTTCGAGTAGCGCCGCATGTCTGAGCCCATCGACCCGCGCACGTTCCGCAACGTGCTCGGGCAGTTCTGCACGGGTATCACGATCATCACGACGGTCCACGACGACGTACCCGTGGGTTTTGCCTGCCAGTCGTTTGCCGCGTTGTCACTGGAGCCACCGCTGGTGCTGTTCTGCCCGACAAAGGTGTCGCGCTCCTGGCAGGCGATCGAGGCCAGCGGCAGGTTCTGCGTGAACGTGCTGCACGAGAACCAGAAGGACGTGTCGGCCAGGTTTGGGTCGAGGGAACCGGACAAGTTCGCAGGCATCGACTGGGACCCGTCACCTCTCGGCTCGCCGGTGATCGATGGCACGCTGGCGCACATCGACTGCGCGGTGGCCTCGGTGCACGACGGTGGCGACCACTTCGTGGTGTTCGGCGCGGTGCACTCCATGTCGGATGCCGCCACCGACGAGCGCTCGCGCGAGGAGTATCGGCCGGGCCCCAAGCCGAGACCGCTGCTGTTCTACCGCGGTGAGTACACCGGCATCGAACCCGACAAGACCACGCCAGCGCAGTGGCGGGACGATCTCGACGCGTTCCTCACCACCACCACAGCGGACACGTGGCTCTGATCAGGAGAAATACACGCGTGTAGTTCATCCACAGTGTGCACAACTGCTGTGGATGAAGTCGACGATGGCCGCAGCCACCCGCGCATGCGTGACGTCGTTGAGGATGTCGTGTCCGCCGCCTGGGATTTCGATGAGCGAAAGTGGCTCGATCTGCTCGGCGTAGGCGCGCAGCGCACCGACGGGTGCGATCGGATCGTTGCTTCCGTGCACCGCGAGTGTCGGCACCGTCAGCGTCGGCAGCTTCGCGCCGAAGGTGTCCCATGCCCTGTCGAGTTCCCTGGCCAGTGGGCCGCCGTCGGCATCGACGAATGCCAGTGGGTCGTTCTCGATCGCGTCGAGGTAGAACGGATCGGCGGACAACTGGCTGGGCGCGATCTCGAAGGTCGAGTCCGCGTCGACGAGCCCGGCGACGGGAACCAGCGGCGCTCCCGAGACGACGCCCGCCCGATAGACATCGGCATCCTCGAGCAGCTTCCATAGGGTCGCCACGGCACCGAACGAATGTCCTTGCGCGACAAGGGGTATGTCGGACCTCTCGGCCAGAGCCAATTCGGCGAGGCCGTTGGCCAACCCGATACTCGCCTCGAGTGAGGTGAAGTCGCCGCGCTCACCCGGCGTCAGGCCGTGCCCGAACTGGTCGACGGCCCACAGGTCGATCCCCGCGGCGTTGAGCGCGAACCCGTAGCGGTGGTAGAGCCCGGTGTGCTCGCCGAACCCGTGCAGGAAGACGACGGCGGCCCGAGGGTCGGGGGATGCCCAGTGGCGGTAGTAGGCGCGGCCGTCGTCGGTCTCCAGGAATGGCATACCTGGACCTCATCAGGTGTTCGACTATCCCGCAAGACATCTACTCAGCAGTTAGGCGGTCGACTCGAGGACGAGTCGCACCGTCTGGGCCGGTTGGTCCCAGTGCGGGAAGTGACCGCAGTTGGAGAACCAGTGCAGCGACGCGTCGGGGAAGAGTCGTTGGGCGCGGGCTGCCTGGCTTGGCGGGGTCACCCTGTCGTTGCGGCCCCATCCGATCGTCGTGCGGCCGATTAGTGAACCGGCGGGTGCGCCTTCCTGTTTCGGGCCATGCACCAACGCATCGAGTGCCGCATCTATGCTCGTGGCCTTTGCGAAGCCACGCAGCTCCTGCAACACCAGGTCCGCGGGAAGGCTCCACGGTTTGGCCGAGAATTGCAGCAGCAGAGCAGTCCGCCCGATCGGGTTGCCGGTCAGCGCCGGGAGCAGCGGTTGGATGCGTTTGACCAGGGCGACCGACGGTTTGACGGTCGCCCCGAAGACTCGCACCTGGCGATCGGACCAGAAGCCGCCGGGGTCGAGGGCGACGACGTTGCCCGCGTGACCCCGGCGGGCCATCTCGAGCGCCATGCGTGCACCCATGGAACTGCCGACCACGTCGACGTCGCCCAAGTCCTGCTCGGCGATGAACTTCTCCACGGCGTCGGTCAAGGATGCGACGGACACCTCGCCGTCGAGCGGTGGACTGTCGCCGAACCCGGGGAGATCGACCGCGATCACGGTCCGCTCCCTCGCCAGCGAGGGGACGATCAAGTCCCAGTTGTGCAGGTTCGAGATTCCGTGGACCAGCAACAGAGGCTTGCCCGATCCAGTCTGAATTGAACGCATGCCACAGCGAATACCCGCCTGAGCACGTTCAAACGGAGGCTTCGCCGAGGAGGACGTCGCGCTGGTCGTCCATGCGGACACGGATCGCGTCGACCAGCGCAGCCACCTCGGGTCTGCGCAGCGTCTCGGTGCGCGCGACCAACCAGTACGTCAGCAGCAGGCCGACCTCGTCGGGCAGCACCCGGACGAGATCGTCGTGCCGGTCCGCCATGAAGCACGGCAGCAGTCCCAGCCCGGCCGACGCACGGGTCGCCTCGACGTGGACGAAGACGTTGGTCGACGTGATCGACTCACGCATCGCCGGGGCGAAGGTGCGCGCCAGGTCGAGGTCGTCGACCTGCAGCATGGAGTCGATGAAGTAGACCAGCGGATGAGCGGCGAGGTCGCCTCGGGACATGGGGGCGCCGTGCTCGGCCAGATAGTCCCTCGAGCCGTAGAGGCCCAACCGGTAGTCGCCCAGGCGGGCGGCTTCGGCACGGTGCACCTGCGGTTCGCCGACCACCACCTCGATGTCGAGACCTGAGCGCTGCTGCGTCGCGCGACGGGTCGCCGCCACGATCTCGACCGACACCTTCGGGTGGCGCTGCTGCACCCTGGCCGCCGCGGGTGCGGCGATGTAGGCGCTGAAACCGTCGGTCGCCGACATGCGCACCACGCCCTCCAACGTCCGCGATCCCGTCGGGGCGGTCAACGATCGGATGGCGGACTCGACCGCTTCTGCCGCCGCCAGCGCCTCCCGGCCGAGTTCGGTGAGCTCCCAGCCTCCGGCGGCTCTGGCGAGGAGCCGGCCGCCGACCGACTGTTCGAGGGCGGCGATGCGGCGCGAGATGGTGGTGTGGTTGATGCCCAACTCGTCGGCTGCGGTCACGAAGCGGCCCGTTCGGCCAACGGCCAGCAGAACGAGCAGATCGTCGGCGCTGAGCTTCGCTTGATCGCTCATATCTGCATTTTCGCAGACGTGTCCTGCAGGCTTGGCCATTGCGACGAAGTCGGAACTGCAGGAATACTCACAGGCAAGTGTGGGGCCCATCACAGAGGAGACATCGATGAGCAAACCGATACCGACGGGGTTGCGACGGGTCGTCGCTGCTTCGATGGCGGGCACCGTGGTCGAGTGGTACGAGTTCTTCCTCTACGGCACCGCGGCGACACTGGTGTTCAGCAAGGTGTTCTTCTCCTCGAGCACCAGTGACCTCGACGCGATCCTCGCGGCGTTCGTCACGTACGCGGTCGGTTTCGCGGCGCGACCGCTCGGCGGCGTGGTGTTCGGTCACTACGGAGACAAGTACGGGCGCAAGAAGCTGCTGCAGTTCAGTCTGCTGCTCGTCGGTGCGTCGACCTTCCTGATGGGCTGCCTGCCGACCTTCGGTCAGGTCGGCTACCTGGCGCCGGCGCTGCTGGTGGTCCTGCGCTTCGTCCAGGGCTTCGCGGTCGGCGGCGAGTGGGGCGGCGCCGTGCTGCTGGTCGCCGAGCACAGCCCGAACAAGGAGCGTGGTTTCTGGGCCAGCTGGCCGCAGGCCGGTGTGCCTGCAGGCAATCTGCTCGCGACGGTCGTCCTGCTGGTCCTCACCACCACCCTGTCCGACGCCGCATTCCTCTCCTGGGGCTGGCGCGTCGCGTTCTGGCTGTCCGCCGTGGTCGTGCTGATCGGGTACTACATCCGGACGAAGGTCACCGACGCGCCGATCTTCGTTGCGGCGCAACAGGAGGCCGAACGCATCAAGGCGACGTCGTTGAGCGTCGTCGAGGTGATGAAGCGCTACCCGCGCGGGGTGTTCACCGCGATGGGCCTGCGCTTCGGCGAGAACATCATGTACTACCTGGTGGTCACGTTCTCGATCACCTACCTCAAGGTTCAGGTCGGCGTCGACACCAGCACGATTCTCTGGTACCTCCTGGTGGCGCACGCGGTGCACTTCGCAGTGATTCCGTTGGTGGGCAAGCTCGCCGATCGCTACGGGAGGCGCCCGGTGTACTTCGTGGGCGCGACGCTGGGGGCCACGTGGGGCTTCTTCGCCTTCCCCATGATGAACAGCGGCAGCTATGCGGTCGTCACGGCCGCGGTGACCATCGGCCTGGTCTTCCACGCGTTCATGTATGCCCCGCAGCCCGCCCTCATGGCCGAGATGTTCCCGACCCGGATGCGCTATTCCGGTGTGTCCCTGGGCTATCAGGTGACGTCGATCGTGGCGGGCTCGCTCGCGCCGATCATCGCGGTCAAGCTGCTCGAGATGTACGACTCGTCGGTGCCGATCGCCATCTACCTCGCGCTGGCCTGCGCGGTCACGCTGATCGCGGTGATCGCCACCCGTGAGACCAAGGGCATCGACCTGAAGTCCTTGGACGACGTCGATGCCGACGAGATGGCCGCAGAGCGTCAGGCCGCGGTCGGATGAGCGACCTGGCTGGACGGACCGCACTGGTCACCGGCGGCGCGAGTGGTATCGGGGCGGCCTGCGCAAGGGAACTGGCGAATCGCGGAGCCACGGTCACCATCGCCGACGTCGATGGCGTCGCCGCCAAGGCACTGGCCGATGAGATCGGCGGAAGTGCCTGGGCCGTGGACCTTCTCGACGTGGGTGGACTGGAGGACCTGCGGCTCGAGGTGGACGTCCTCGTCAACAACGCGGGGGTGCAGACCATCGACCCGATCACCGACTTCGAGCCGGAGCGCTTCCGGTCGATGGTGGCGTTGATGGTCGAGGTCCCGTTCCTGTTGATCCGTGCGGCGCTGCCACACATGTACGACGCGGGTTTCGGTCGGGTGGTGAACATCTCGTCGGTGCACGGTCTACGGGCCTCGGAGTTCAAGGTCGCCTACGTCACCGCCAAGCACGGGCTGGAGGGGCTGTCGAAGGTGACGGCGCTCGAAGGCGGCGCGCGTGGCGTAACCAGCAACTGCGTCAATCCCGGCTATGTGCGAACTCCGTTGGTGACCAAGCAGATCAGCGATCAAGCACGCACCCACGGCATCGGTGAGCAGGAGGTGCTCGAGCAGATCCTGCTGTCCGAGAGCGCGATCAAGCGACTGGTCGAGCCCGAGGAGGTCGCGTCACTGGTGGCGTGGCTGGCCTCGCCTGCGGCAGGCATGGTGACCGGGGCGTCCTACACGATGGACGGTGGCTGGAGCGCGCGCTGATCCGCCAGCCACGGCCCCATCCGGCGCAGCGCCTCGGCGATGTCGGAGGTGGCGCCTGCGAACGACAACCGGACGTACCCGCCGCCGTGCACGGTATCGAAGTCGATACCCGGCGCGATCGCAATCCCGGTGTCGGCCAACAGTCTTGCGCAAAAGTCGAGCGAGTCCGTTGAGTACTCGGAGATGTCGGCGTAGACGTAGAACGCACCGTCGGCGGGCGCCAGTCGCGGCAGCCCGATCTCCGGTAGGCCGCGCAACAGCATCTCGCGGTTGACGGCGTACTCCTCGACCAGCGCGTCGGCCTGTGCCGCGGACTCCTGCTCGAATGCCGCCACGGCCGCGAACTGCGGCAGCGTCGGTGGGCAGATGGAGAAGTTCCCGGTCAGCCTGTCGACCGCGCGGTGTAACGCCGAAGGCACC
>JAOPUT010000168.1 GCA_025963385.1 Mycobacterium sp. | reverse complement strand
GGATCGGTGTCGGCCTCGCTTCCCGAGCTGAAGGGCCAACGCGCGGTGCTGAAGCGGCTGGTGCCCGCTGGAGTGGTCGGTGGTGGGGCGGGCGCCGCGCTGCTGTTATCCATCCCCGCCGAGGGATTCGAGAACCTGGTGCCGGTCCTGCTCGCCGCGTCGTCGGTACTGATCGCGCTGCCTCAGCGCGACCGCCCCGCCCGCACCGGCCGCAGCATCAGCCGCACGCTGCTGGAGGGCGTCGCCGTCCTCGCGATCTGTGTGTACGGCGGCTTCTTCGGCGCCGCAGCGGGGGTGTTGATGCTCGCCCTGTTCCTCCGCACGGGCAGCGACTCCCTGGCTCATGCGAACGCCACCAAGAACGTCGTCCTCGGGGTGGCCAACGGCGTCGCGGCCCTGATCTTCATCGTGTTCGCGCCGATCCACTGGCTGGCGGTGGTCCCCCTTGGCATCGGCTGTCTGCTCGGCTCGCGGATCGGGCCCGCGATCGTCAGACGCGCACCCGCGACACCCCTGCGGCTGCTGATCGCGCTCGCAGGCCTGGCCCTCGCGGTCAAGCTCGGCCTCGACACGTACCGCTAGAGGAACGGGCTGTCGCCCTTGGCCACCCGCGCGCCCAGCTCGATGAGCGACGTCGCCGACGCATGCAGCCGTTGGCCCGCTTCCCAGCTGGCCTGGCCGGCCAGGTAGCGCGACCAGGTGCCCTCGATGACGATGCCGAGCTTGAAACAGGCCAATGCCGTGAACCAGTCCAGCCGCGACGTCCGTCGCCCGCCTGCGGCCAGGTACGCGTCGAGCAGTTCGGCCCGACTCGCAAGACCGCCGAGCGCCGCGAGTTCCGAGCCCGCGTCGATGGTGTTGGGCTCGGACGGCCAGCACACCATCATCCATCCGAGGTCGAGCAGCGGGTCCCCGATGGTGCACATCTCCCAGTCGATGAAGGCCGCCAGTTCGGGTTCACCGCGGCGCAGCAGCACGTTGTTCAGGTGGGCGTCGCCGTGCATGATGCCCGGCTCGCCGTCGGCGGGCCGGTTGTCCTCGAGCCACGTGGCCAACCCGGTCACCTCGGGTAGTGAGCCGGGGTCGTAGGCCTCGTGGCGATAGCTTTCGAGCAGGCCGAGGAACTGCGGAACCTGGCGCGCGAGAAACGATCCCGGCCTGCGGATCGCCGCGAGCGGACTGCCCTCCCACGAGACGTTGCCCAGCCGAGCCAGGCTGGCGGCGTAGGCCAGCCCCACGTCGTGCCGCAGGACCGGATCGTCGACGTACGCCTGCGCCATTTCGTTGCCGGGGTTGAAGCCGTCGACCTCCTCCATCAGGTAGAAGACCACGCCGAGGACGTCGAGGTCGTCACAGCCCGCGATGAGGCCAGGATGCGGCACGGAGGTGCCCGCCAGTGTCGTCAGTACCGCGATCTCCCGCAGCATCGTCTTGTCGCTCGTCGGCCGCGGATGCAGCGGCGGGCGACGCAGCACCATCGGTCGACCGTCGATTCGCACGCGCACCACGATGTTCTGGCTGCCACCGGTCAGGGGTTCGACGTCCGTCACCCGGGAACCGAGACCCGTGCTGCGGACCCAGCCCTGCAGCGCTTTCTGGTCGTCGTCGGTCAGCGTGGGCTGTTCGGGGTCGTCTTCGGCCATGGCTGCCATCGTCGCGCCCCCACCACCGTGCCGCCGCAGATTCGACCGAAGTCGTTGCTGCTCAGCTAGTTCCGGGACCCATCGAGGCGGCGCTGGCCGCAATCATGAGCTGCACCGCGTCATTGCGTGGCAGCGAGGTCAGCATCTGCATGCCTGCGCGCATGACCTCACCGACCAGGTGGGTCGGGCCGTTACCCAGGTTGTCGAACGCCTCGGCGATCACGTCGTCGACCGTGGCCGCGTCGGCCGGCGGCACGTCGTCGGTCGCCGTGCCGAGATCCCTCTCCAGCCGCCGCAGGGCGGGGGTGTCGGTCTTGCCGAGTATCAGGCCGAGGACGTCGACGCCCTTGTCGTGGAGTTCGCTCCAGAGGGCCTCGGCGAAGACCATGTCGAACGCCTTCGTGGCGCCGTAGGCGACCATGTTCGGCGCACCGACGAAGCCCGCCCCGGAACCGAAGACGACGATGCCGCCGCTGCCGCGCTCCACCATCGCCGGGGCGAAGTGATGACACAGCTGCACGGGCACGGTGCAGTTCCGCTGGATCATCGCCTCGGCCGCCGACACCGGGCTGTCCAGAAAATTTTGGAAATCGGGGTCGGCGCCCGCGCAGTAGACCAGGAACCCGACGTCGAGATCGGCGGTGGCCTCGGCGATCACCGCGGCCGCATCGGTCCTCGCGAGATCGACTGTCACCGTTCGTGTTCGGGCACTCGTGCGAGACTCGATGCCCGCGGCGACCTCGTCGAGCACCGCCTGGCGGCGAGCCAGCAGCACCACGTCGACGCCCCGCTCGGCCAGTCCCTCGGCGAATGCCGCACCGACCCCGTCCGACGCGCCCGCGACGACCGCCCACGGTCCGTACTTCTCGGCGAAGGTCACTGGCCATCTCCCACCGTGGTGACGCGGACGGGGGTGAAGCGGCGGCGGGCGATCCGCCAACCGTCGGCCGTCCTGACGAAGTCGTCGTCGTAGAACCCGACGGCGTTGACGCCGGAGTTGCCCTCGCCGAACATGATCAAGCCATCGACGTAGGTACGCGCCTCGGCCGCGTCGCCGTCGACGGTGATGACCTGGTTGGTGAGCCGATGCATGGTGTGGCCCGCCATCGCGTGGGAGGTCTCCATGAACTCGGCGACGGCGTCGATGCCGCGCCACGTGCCGATCTCGCCGTAGTCCAGTTCGCAGTCATCGGTGAATGCGGTGCGGAACAGCGGCCAGTCACGGCGATCGATACCGGTGGCATATCTGATCAGCACGTCCGAGATGTCCTGGCGGTCTTCACGTTCGGTCATGAGGAACCCTTCATGCTTCCACTCGCCTCGAGATCTTTCCCCGTCGCTCCGCTCGCCTTGGGATTCGGGTGGACGACGATCCTCGGCGGCCCGTCGGACCTCCGAGCCTGCTCGAGCGCGTCGGGGACCCCGTCGAGGTCGATCACCCCGCCGACGCTCGGCAGGGGGTCGAGGCGCCCCTCGGCGATGGCGTCGAGGGTGCCGTACCAGTCCTGCGGCATGGGTCCTCCGCCGAACTGAATGGTGACGCCCTGCCGTGTCGCGGTGGTGATGTCGAGCGTGTCGCCCGTGTACCAACCACCGGCGCAGTAGATCCGGGTCGCCATGTCGGCCGACTCGACGATCCGCTGGATCAGGCCCGCGGCGCCGACGCATTCGAAGATCACGCACGGCCCCCAGAGATTGCGCTCGGCGCGGAGCTGGCGCCACTCCTCGATGGGTGACTGCGCAGCGGGGTCGACGAGGACGTGGGCGCCGAACGCACGCGCGAGATCCCGCCGCTCGGACTTGTAGTCGGAGACGACGATCGGCTCGACTCCCCTGCTGGCCAGCGCGGCCACCGCCGACAGCCCGATGGCGCCCGCCCCGATCACGATCGGAATCTCGCCTGCGGTCACGGCGGCGGACCGAACGTAGAACTCGCCGACCGCGAAGGCGTCGACCAGCGCGACGGCATCACTCGAGACGTCGCTCTCGACAGGCCTGGCCAATGCCTCGGCCACCACCACCAATTCGCCGAAGCTGCCCTGAGATTCGGGGTGCTGGCCGATGATCCGCGAACCGCCTGCCCCGCCGTCGACCAGCCGGATCGGGATGGACGTCACCCGAGTCCCGAGCGGAATCTCCTCGGTGCAACCGGGCCCGTAGCCGACGATCTCACCGACGAATTCGTGCCCGAGCACGAGGTCGCGGTCGGGGTCGTAGAGCGAGCGGCCGGTCGGATCGTCGATCGCCAGGTCGGGATGGTCCATGAAGTGGACGTCCGAGGCGCAGATCGCCGTGCTCAGGGTCCTCAGCAACAACTCGCCGTGGCCCGGCACCGGGTCGGCCGTATCCCGGACCGTCAGCTCACCACCACGAAGCACTACCGCCCGCATCCACACCGCCCCGCTGGCTTGCCATTCTCGAATAGTCGAGAAATACTTTCGAGATATCGATTAGTGAGTGACGTTATGCCGATGGCAAGCGAGGAGTCAAGCATTAGAGGGTCCACGTCAGCACCGACGGAACGCGTCATGGCCGTCGTCGAGCTCCTCGCGCGGCCGGGCCACGAGCGGCTCCGGTTCACCGACGTGGCAAGAGAACTCGACCTGACCCAGGGCACGGTGCACGCCATCCTCAAGACCCTGTCCGACCACGGCTGGGTCAGTCGGGATCCCGTGGACAAGACCTTCTCGCTCGGACCCGCGCTGGCGGTGCTCGCCGGCCGCGCGGATGCCACCCGATCGCTCGCCCACGCGGCACGCGCGGCGGCCGTGGCCCTCTCGGACGAACTTGGCTTCCGGGCGTCGGTGCTCGAACGGCACGCGGACTCCCTGATGATCACCGCCTACGAGGGCGGGGACCCGTCAGATCCCGCGGGTTTTCCCGGCGAGCGCATCCCGTACGCCCCGCCGTTCGGCGTCGCCTTCGCGGCGTGGGACACCCCCGACGGTCAGCAGGCGTGGATCCAGCGCACCGCCGGTGCCAACGCCGCCCTCTCCGAGACTCTCGCAAAGACGCTGTCCCGCACCCGCGAGCGCGGCTACGACGTCGACCTCACCACGCCCGCACTGGCCAAGACCGCTCAGCTGGTCGGCGACCTCCAGAGCGACGGCATGCCCTCCCACGTCCGGCAGATCATGGATCAGCTTCTGGTCGAGACCATGGTCGGCTTCACCGACGAGGACGGCGTCGATGCGCGGCCGGTCGCCACGATCGCGGCACCGGTGTTCGACCAATCCCAAAGCGTGGCATTGATACTCGCCGTGCACCCGCTGCGACCCCAGACCGCCGACGAGGTCGCCGTGATCGGACGGCGTCTCACCTTGGCGGCCGACGCCATCGGAGCCTAGGCACGCTTGGTCGCGACCACCACGAGGTACTCCCACTCCATGGTCGACGTCCCGGACGAGAGCGACCCGTCTGCCAGTCGGTCGATGTCGGCGTCCAGAGCCTTGATCCGCGTCTCGTCATCTCCGAGACCGCGGTAGGCCGCGATCGTCGGACCGTAGTTGGCCTTGAAGTACTCCCGGAACCGTTCACCATCGGCGAATGACGTGACGGGTAGTCCTCGACGCTCGGTCACCACGTCGGTGACCCGGTCGCCGAGCAGGGCGCGGACGTGATCCTCGCTCCCCCACAGCGGCGGCGCCGACACGCCCGCCGGCGGCGGCGCCACGTACGGCTTCATCGTGGCGAACAACCTGCCGATGAATCCCTCTGGCGTCCAACTGAGTAGGCCGATCCTGCCACCGGGCCGACACACGCGCAGCAGCTCGTCGGCCGACTGCTGGTGGTGCGGCGCGAACATCACCCCGATGCACGAGAGCACCGCGTCGAACTCGCCGTCGGCGAAGGGCAGCGCCTCGGCGTTGGCCTCGCGCCAGTCGAGCGCGATCCCCTTCTGCGTCGCGATGGCACGCCCCTCCTCGAGCAGTCGCGGACACAGATCGCTCGCGGTCACCTCGGCTCCCACGGCGGCGGCCGCGATCGCCGCGTTGCCGGTGCCCGCCGCCACGTCGAGCACGCGGTCACCCCTGCCCACGCCGGTCGCCGACACCAGCGTCGGCCCCAGCGGGGCCACCACGCGGTCGGCGATCGCCCCGTAGTCGCCCAGCGCCCACAGCGCTCGATGCTTGGCTTCCAGTTCGCGGTCCTGCACGACGGTACTCATCCCAGCTCCTCCTGTTCGGTGCCTTCATCGTCACGCAGCAGGATGTGGGTGATCTAGTTACAAATCTGTACCGGCACTGGTTCTATATCCGTACTGGACTTCTTCGTGCGTACTGGATGCCGATGGAGGTGACGACGTGTCCGGTTATGGCCAATTCTGTCCGATGTCGAAGGCGATGGAACTCCTCGACGAACGGTGGACCTTGCTCGTCGTGCGCGAATTGCTGCTCGGCAGTAGACATTTCAACGATCTACGGCGCGGTGTTCCGAAGATGTCGCCGGCGCTGCTGTCCAAGCGACTCAAATCGCTCACTCGCGCGGGTGTGGTGGAGCGCGCCGAGATCGACGGGCGCACGAGCTACTCACTGACGCAGGCCGGCCAGGAACTCGGCGAGGTCGTCGACGCGCTGGGCCGATGGGGAACTCGCTGGGTCGGTGAACTGGGTGAGGCGGACCTCGATCCGCACCTGCTGATGTGGGACATCCACCGCACCATCGCGATCGACGAGTGGCCCCGCTCGCGCACCACGGTCGCATTTCAACTCGACGATGTGGCGGCCAAGGCGTCGCGGTGGTGGCTGGTCGTGGCCGACGGACGCGCCGACGTCTGCGACTTCGATCCCGGGTACGAGGTCACGGGCACCGTGGAGACCAGCTTGATGACGCTCACCCGGATCTGGCGCGGTGACATCGGCTGGTCGCACGCAGTGCTCGACGGCAGCGTGGCGGTGTCCGGTCCAACCGAGGTCCGACGCGCCATCCCGGCGTGGATCGGCCAGGGGCTCAAGGCCTCCGTCCCTCGACCCGCCTGAGCGACGGGCGTATGACGCCGTGTGCCCGTGCTGGTGCCCGGCGTGATCAGTCCAGAATTCGCCGCGACACGTTGGTGGTGACCAAATCGAGCAACTCATCGGCACGCCCTGCCATGATCGTGCGGATCGCGTACAGCGAGAAGCCCTTCGCCTGCTCTGCGCTGATGGCCGGCGGGATCGAGAGCTCCTGGCGGGCGGTCACCACGTCGACGATCGCGGGACCGTCGTGAGCGAAGGCATCCGTCAGCGCCTGCTCCAGGTCGCTGGGATGCTCGACGCGTCGCCCGAACGCGCCCAGCGTGCGGCCGACGGCGGCGAAGTCCGGATTGACGAGATCGGTGCCGAAGTTGACGATCCCCGCGGCCTTCATCTCAAGCTCGACGAAGTTCAGCGAGGAGTTGTTGAAGACGATCACCTTCACCGGCAGGCGGTTCTGCAGCAGCGTGATGAGCTCACCGAACAGCATCGTCAGCCCGCCGTCGCCTGCGAACGCGACGACCTGCCTGCCGGGGTAGGCCGTCTGCGCGCCGATGGCGTGGGGCAGGGCGCAGGCCATGGTGCCGTGGTTGAAGGAGCCGACGAGCCTGCGTTTGCCGTTCATCTGCAGGTACCTGGCCGCCCATACGACGGGCGAGCCGACGTCGACGGTGAACACCGCGTCATCGGACGCGAGCCGATTGGCAAGGCCCGCAAGGTATTCGGGCCGGATGGGAGTCTTGTCGCGGTCGTTGACCGCCAGTCCGTCCATTGTCTTGCGCGTCTTGGCGTAGTGGCGCAGCGACCGGTCGAGGTGCTCGCGCGACGACTTCTGGGCGAGCAGCGGTTGCAGGGCCGCCAGCGTGTCGGCGACCGTGCCGACCAGTCCCAGGTCGACCGGGGTGCGGCGGCCGAGGTTCCTGCCGCGGACGTCGACCTGCACGATGCGGGCGTTCTCCGGATAGAACTGTTGATACGGGAAGTCGGTGCCCAGCATCAGCAGGGTGTCCGCTTCCTTGATGGCCTTGTAACCCGACGCGAATCCGAGCAGTCCGGTCATGCCGACGTCGTAAGGGTTGTCGTACTCGATGAACTCCTTGCCGCGCAGCGCATGTACGACGGGGGCGTTCAGGGTGCCCGCCAGTTGGACGAGGGCATCGTGGGCGCCCTGCACCCCGGCCCCGCCGAGGATGGTGACCCGTTCGGAGCCGTTGAGGATCTCGGCGGCAAGGCGAAGTCCCTCGTCGTCGGGCCGCACCACGGATCGAGTGGGCAGGATCGGCTTGGTGAGCCATGCGGATTCCACTGCGCGAGCGAGGAATATCTCGCCGGGCACCACGATGACGGCGACGCCGTTCTCCTCGATCGCGGCGCGCATCGCCATCTCCAGGATGCGGGGCGCCATCTCCGGGGTGCTGACCAGTTCGCAGTAGACGCTGCACTCGGCGAAGAGGTCCTGAGGGTGGGTCTCCTGGAAGTACTCCGAGCCGATCTCGCTGCGCGGGATGTGCGCCGCGATGGCCAACACCGGCACCCGGGAGCGCTGGGCGTCGAAGAGTCCGTTGATGAGGTGCAGGTTGCCAGGCCCGCAGCTGCCCGCGCACACCGCGAGCTGACCGGTCAGTGCGGCATCGGCGGCCGCGGCGAAGGCAGCCGTCTCCTCGTGCCTGACGTGCTCCCAGCTGACGTCGTCGGAGCGGCGGATGGCGTCGGTGAACCCGTTGAGGCTGTCGCCGGGCAGACCGTAGACGCGCCGCACGCCGCTCCGCATCAAGGCTGCGAGCATCTGAGTTGCGACGGTCGCCATCCCGTGGCCCCTTCCCATGCTGTTTTCGGCGCAGGTGGCTTCGGCGCGGAAACCCGCGCGTAGCGACGGTTTCCGCGTCGAGATCACCTTACGTGGGAACGCCTACTTCGGCGCGAAACGTTGTCCTGCGTCCAGCCGGATGCACTGGCCGTTGAGCATCGGGTTGTCGACGATCGCGGTGACCAACTTGGCGTACTCCTCGGGCCTTCCCAGCCGTTTCGGGAACGCCGCGTCCTTGGTCAGCGCGCTGGCGAACTCGTCGGGGATGCCCTTGGTGAGTCCGGTGGCGAACAGGCTGGGCGCGATGGCCAGCACCCGGATGCCCAGGCTGCCCAGATCGCGCGCCATGGTCAGACACATTCCGGCGATCGCCGCCTTGGACGCGGTGTAGGCCACCTGCCCGATCTGTCCCTCGAAGGCGGCGATGGATGCCGTGTTGATGATGACGCCACGCTCTTCGGCCTCTCCCCCGTCCTCGGGGTCGACGGGTTCCTGCTTGCTCATCTGCCACGCCGCGAGCCGGCTGATGTTGAAGGTGCCGACGAGGTTGAGGTCGACGCTCTGGCGGAAGGACTCGAGAGGATGCGGACCGTTCTTGCTGATGGTGCGCTCGCCGATGCCGCCACCCGCGGTGGTCACGATGACGTGCAGACCGCCGAGGTCGTCGATCGCCTGTTGCAGGACGGTCTCCGTGCCTGCGAAGTCGGTCACGTCGACCTCGTGGAACGCCGCCCCGATCCCGGCGGCGACGTTCTTGCCGTCGGATTGAGGCCGGTCCAGGATCGCCACGCTTGCGCCGCGCGCGGCCAGCGACTCCGCGGTCGCACGTCCGAAGCCCGACGCGCCACCCACGACGATCGCCTTCTTGCCCGAGATCTCCATAACGCTCCCTTTCCAAAATGAGGCCAGACTGTAAAGCAACCTAACCGACGCCACCATGCGTCGGGGCCCTCGGGTGGCGGAGTCGGTACCGTGGCGTCATGGCCGACACGGCTACCCACCAGGACGTACCCGCCGACGTTCGGCCGAGCGGGCTCACCGGACTCGCCGCCGCTGCGGTGGCACTGGGGGTGGCGCAACTCAGTGCGGTGCCATTCGGCCCGCACGCCGACTCGAGAACCGCGATCGGCTCGGCCGTCATCGACCTCACTCCCGGGCCGGTCAAGGAATGGGCGATCCAGCTGTTCGGCACGTCCGACAAGTTGTTCCTGACCGTCGTCGTGCTGGTGGGCATCGGCGTGATCGCCGCTCTCACGGCGCAATACGAGACGCGGCGCCGACCCGTGGGCAGCATCGCGATCGTCGTGGCAGGCGTGATCGGCTGCGCCGCCGTGCTCAGTCGGGCAGGCGCCACACCCGTCGACGTCGTCCCCACACTGCTCGGCACGGCGTGCGGAGTACTCGTCCTTCGCATGCTCGTCGCGGGCCGCTTCGCCGGTGCACCCGATCAGGGCAGGCGCCATTCGCTGGTGACGCTCGGCTTCCTCGGCGCCGGTGTGGCCGCCGGTGTCGCGGGCGCGGTGCTGAGCCGGCTGACTTCCTCAGTGGCACAGGACCGCAACGCCTTCGCGGTGCCGACCGCACCCACCGCAGCGCCTGCCGTCCCGCCTGCCGTCCAGCCTCCCGGAGTAGAACTGTCGCCGTTCATCACCCCGAACGCCGACTTCTACCGGATCGACACTGCGCTGAGCGTGCCGCAACTCAGCAGGGCCGACTGGAGGCTCAAGATCCACGGCATGGTCGACCGCGAGGTCACGCTGACGTTCGACGACCTGGAGGGGTTCGAGGTCGTCGAGGAGATCGTGACCATGACGTGCGTGTCCAATCCCGTCGGGGGCGATCTCATCTCGACTGCCAAGTGGACCGGCTACCGGGTGCGAGACCTGTTGGCAGGGGCCGGTGTTCATCCCGACGCCGACATGGTGCTGTCGAGGTCGATCGACGGCTTCACCGCGGGCACACCGGTCGAGGCACTGACCCAGCAGCGCGACTCCCTTCTGGCCATCGGGATGAACGACGCCCCGCTGCCCACCGAACACGGCTACCCGGCGCGCCTCGTCGTGCCGGGGCTGTACGGCTACGTGTCCGCGACCAAGTGGGTCGTCGATCTGGAGCTCACCCGTTTCGACCGCGCCAAGGCGTACTGGACCGAGCTCGGATGGTCGGCACACGGACCCATCAAGACCGAGTCGAAGATCGAGGTGCCCCGCAGCGGTGCCGACGTGGCACGCGGTCCGACCACCTTCGGCGGCGTCGCATGGGCGCAGCCGCGCGGCGTCAAGGCGGTCGATGTGCGCATCGACGACGGACCGTGGCAACCCGCGCAGCTCGGCGCCAGCTACTCCGAGGACACCTGGCGGCTGTGGAGTTTCCCGTGGCAGGCCAACGAACCAGGCCCGCACACGGTCACGGTGCGCGCGACCGACGGCAGCGGCGCCGTGCAGACCTCGGACGTCGCGGACGTCGTGCCCGACGGCGCCACCGGCTGGCATACCGTGGCCTTCAACGTCTCGTAGGACGTTTCGTCAGACCGGGACCCGGCGGTTGGTGAGGACCGAGGCGAGGACGGCGGCGGCCATCAGCACCGCACCGAGGCGGATCCACGCGTCGCTGGCGTCCCCGCGGATGGTCTCGTAGCCGATCTGCTGCTGCAGCGTGGAGTACACCTGCTTCAGCTGCGCGAGGCTGCCCGCGTGGAACGTCTGGCCGCCGGTGATGTCTGTGATCTGCTGCAGCGTCGCGTCGTCGACGGGCACGGCGATCTGCTGGCCGTTGATGCTGACGACACCGTCCGGAGTGCCGAACGAGATCGTGGAGATGGCGACCCCCTGATCCTTGGCCGCCCGCGCTGCCGTGTACGCCCCCCGCGGTTCGTCCGGATTTCGCGGAATGGTCTCTGCGCCATCGGATTCCAGCACGATGTGGGCTGGCGCAGGGGTGTCGCCGCCACCCATGATTGCGCCGACGCTGGCGATGGCCTGCAAGGCGGTGAAGATGCCCTCGCCGGTGGCGGTGCGCTCCTCCGGTTGCAGGGTGTCGATCGCCGCCTTCATGGCGGCGCGGTTGGTCGTCGGCGACACCAGCAGCGTCGCGCTTCCGCCGAACGCGACCAGACCCAGATTGATCCCGGGCGTCAGCTCATCGACGAACTGCTTGCCCGCCTCCTTGGCGGCGGCCAGCCGATTGGGCGGGACGTCGGTCGAGACCATCGACTCGGACACGTCGATCACCAACATCACCACCGCGCGGTTGCGCGGGATGCGGACGTCGTGGGTCGGCGCGGCAAGGGCGATCGCCAGGATCGTCAGCGCCACCACCAGCAGTACCGCGGGCACGTGGCGCCACCGCCGACTCCTCGCGGCGGGTGCCACCCGCTGCAGGAGCTCCATGTTGGCGAACCGCAGCACCCGACGGTGGCGGGCGAACTGGACGATGACGTAGACCGCGACCAGGGCGAGCACGATCAGCAGGTACAGGAAGTACCAGGCGTGGGCGAAACCCGAGAGGGCCAGCGGGCCGAGGAAGGGAACCGTCATGTCGGGAGCCTCCGGTTGATCGCCAGTGCGAGGACGGCGCCGATCGTCGCGATCAGCACCGCAAGGCGCAGCCAACCCTCGCTGGCCGGGCCGGGGAGCACCTGGTAGCCGATCTGTTGCTGCACCGATTCGTAGCTCTGGTTCAGCTGGTCGACATTGGTGGCGGTGTACGTCTGGCCGCCCGACAGCTGCGCGATCTGCGTCATCTGGTCGGTGCCGACGGGCACCGGCAGCCGCTGGTCGTTCAGGTCCACGTAGCCGCCCGCGGTGCCGAACGCGATGGTCGAGATGGGCACGCCCTGGTCCTTGGCGGAGCGAGCGGCGGTGTAGGCCCCACGCGGGTTGTTGGGCTCGCCGGGCACGTTCTCGTCGCCATCCGAGAGCAGCACGATGCGCGCGGGAGGAGGCTGGGTATCGCCGTCACTGCTCAGGACGGCCCCGACCGTGGCGATGGACTGCAGTGCGGTGAAGATGGCCTCTCCGGTCGCGGTCCTGTCGGCCGTCTGCAGTTTGTCAAGGGCGTTGACCGTGGCCTGGTGATCAGGATTCGGCGCGACCAACAGATTCGCATTGCCCGCGAACGCGACGAGGCCGAGGTTGATCCCCGGCGTCAGAGAGCCCGCGAACTGCTTGGCCGCCTTCTGCGCGGCGGCCAGCCGGGTGGGATCGACGTCGGTCGCGCCCATCGACTGCGACACGTCGACGACGAGCATGATGACGGCGCGGTTCTTCGGGATCCGGACGTCGCGCGTCGGCCCGGCGAGCGCGACGGTCAACAGCACCAGGCCGACGAGCGTCAGCGCGATCGGGACGTGACGCCACCGCACCGGCTTGGACAGCGCGGAGTCCCGCGGTTCCACCCCGACGAACCGCGCCACCCGGCGTCGCCTGCGGATCTGCGCCGCGACGTACAGCACCAGCAGACCGATCGGCACCAGCGCGAACAGGAACAGCCAGCGGTGCTCGAATCCCGTCCACGTGATCGCACCGATGCCAGGCAAGGTCAGCAAGGTCGCCCTTCGGTCGGGAGTGAACGATGTAGCAGCGAGTGTGGCCGCGGTTCCTGACCGTTTACTGCGATGTTGCTGGGACGAAGGTGTTCGGCGCGACGTCAGGCCGGGCGCATCGACACCAGTGCATACGTCCGCACCCGCCCGGCGACCGAGGAGTGGCACATGGACCGCAATGGCTCGGACAGTTGCTCGGCGAGCACGACTTCGAGCGGGCCGTCGTCGGCGGCCAGCACGACGCGAATGTGGTGGTCGTCGTGCTGGACGTCGAGCGGCGAGAGTGCGGCGATGCGGTCGTCTCCCGTGGCTTCGCGCGCGAAGTGCTGGGCGGCCTGGACGGCGTGTGGCAGCGAGGTGCGCCCGCGCAGGAATCGGTTGACCAGCCGCCCGTCGAGGTACAGCGTCACCAGCTCCGCCGCGTCGGTGGAGTCGACGCGGCCGTAGCACAAGCCTTCCGGCAGGACCAGCATCGTCGCGGCGAAGCGGTCGCCGCCCAAATGCGAACATTCCCAAGTGAATTCGGGATACTGACTGGCGATGGCCGCGGTCGCGGACCGACCCCTGACGGCGCAGCACTGGTCGTGCTTGCCGTGGGCGCAGACGGCGACGAGCGGACCGCGGGCCGGTGCGCCGTCGGATCCGTCGGTGGCGATGTCGAGATAGTCCTCGGGCCCGTTCACCTCACCCTGGTAGAGCGCCTCGCTGCCCTCGTCCGACCGCGCGATGAACCAGCGCCACCGAGGGGTTGCGGGTCGACGGCCTGGCCGACGGATCGCCGCGATGCGCAGCCCCGCCGTCTCGAAGCGGCGCGCGATGGCCCGTCCGACGGACGGGTCGACGAGCGAGGGTGATTCGAGCAGCGCCGACCGACCCCACGGGCCCGCCATCTCGAGCAGCACCCAGGCGTGGCCCGCCGAAGCGGTGCCGAAGAGTGGATCGTCGCGCGCCAGCGACTGGTCGCTGCACGGGGGCGGCTTGGCGGGGGTGGTCATCCTCGGCTCACGGGGTCGATTGTCCCCGTGAATCTGTGGGGACGACCACCGCCTCGCGGAGCAGCCGTCGAATCAGTACCGCCGCATCGGCGGGGACGAGGCCCGGCGTCGAGCGGGCATCGGCGACCAACCCGTGGCGCAGTGCGTCGACGGCGGGTCCGCACGACGTCGGAAACGTGATCGTCCGATCCGGTAGGCGAAGGACGACGCGGTCATCACGGTGATCCACCTCGGCGACGAGGCCGCGGCGCCACACCACCGCGGTCGTCTCCGCGTGCGCGGCCGCCACGAGTGTCGCCAAGGGCCGAACCGGGACGGGTCGGGTGCGCTCGGCATGCCGTCGCGCCAGCCGCGCAGCCGCGTCGTCGGTGATCTCCGCGGTGCGGTGCCGCATGGTTTCGGCGACCTCGGCCATGATCTTGGAGGCCACCGCCGCCATGGCGCCGCGGTCGGAGGCGTCGATGCCCATCGGAAGGGACGCCCGAAATTCCTCGAGCGTGGCGAGGGCGTCGACGACGGCGTGGGCCACGTCGACGCCGGTGACGGGTGAGACCCCGAGCGTCAGGTGGATCGACGTCGCCTCGAGTGCCTGAGCGGAGTGAATCCATCCGCGCGGCAAGTAGAGCGAGTCGCCGGGCCCCAGCACCGCGTCGATGACGGCGTCATCAGCGACACGGTCGGCGATGGCGGCGCGGTGGTCGGTCCACGGCTGGGACGGGAGGGGATCCGCGTGCACCGGCGCGTGCACGATCCAACGTTTGTGTCCGGCGGCCTGGAGCACGAACACGTCGTGCACGTCGTAGTGCGGATCGAAACCCCTGTTGTTCGGCGGCGTGACGTAGGCGTTGGCCTGAACGGGGTGGCCGATGTCGTCGACCATGCTTCGGACGAACTCGATCAGCGGCGGCCACAGCCGGTGCAGGCCCTGAAGCACGATCGTGGCGCCACCGGCGAACTGCGCCAACACCTTCGCCGAATCCACCTGGTCGGGCATCTCGGCACCGAAGCCGGCAGGCCCGAGGTAGCAGTCGCGCGCCAGCAGGTCTCCGTGGGCGGCCATCCGGATGAACGGCGCCCGTACGCCGCGCTCGGAGATCAGTTCGTCGACCGCCGCTTCCGACAGCAGGTCGCTGAAGCCCTGCGGCAGCGTGGCGGCCCGGCTCAACAACGGCAGGCGCCCCCAATACCGGGTCGCGAACGACCCGGTATCGGTGGCGATGCAGCGGTTCAGCACGCGGGCTGGTTACGCCGTGCCGTCGGCGCCGCCGTCATGACCGCCGGGGTTCGAGCCACCGTCGGCTGGACCCTCGCCTGCGGAGCCGTCGGCCCCGCCGTCATGACCTCCGGGGTTCGAGCCACCGTCGGCAGGACCCTCGCCGCCGGCGCCGGAGGTGGAGATGTCCTCGTCGTTGAGTGCCATGGTCGTTCTCTTTTCTGTTGGGCTGTGCCATGCGTGTGCACTGGGAAATTGCCCATCCGCGCGCCGAACCAAACGGCCGATGTCGGACCGCCGTGTCAGGGTGGTCACGTGTTGCTCGTCGATGTCGCCGTCGCGTCCGCCGATGTCGGTGCAGTCTCGGCACGCTCGGCCAAGATCGGTCGCATCGCGGACCTGCTCAGCGTTGCCGCCGCGGAGGACGACCCTCAGCTGGTCGCCGTCGTGGTGTCGTGGCTCTCCGGCGAGTTGCCGCAGCGTCAGATCGGCGTCGGCTGGGCAGCTCTACGGTCGCTGCCATCCGCCGCTGCCGTGCCGTCGCTGACGGTGCCGGGCGTGCACAGCACGTTCACCGAGATCGGGCTCGTGTCGGGGCCGGGTTCGCAAGCGCGCCGCGCCGACCTGTTGACCGCACTGTTCGCCGCGTCGACCGAGGCCGAGCAGACGTTCCTGCGGCGCCTGCTGAGCGGCGAGTTGCGCCAGGGCGCCCTCGTCGGCGTCATGGCCGATGCGGTCGCCAAGGCCGCCGCGGTCCCCGCCGCCGAGGTGCGAAGGGCGGCGATGCTCGGCGGTGAGCTGCCGACCGTGGCGGCCGCCGCGCTGACCGATGGCAGGGCTGCGCTCGCCGCGTTCACGCTCCAGGTCGGCCGCCCCGTGGGCCCCATGCTCGCCCAGACGGCCACCGGAGTCGACGACGCGCTCGAAAGGCTCGGCGGGACAGCCGTGTTCGAAGCCAAGCTCGACGGTGCCCGCGTACAGATTCACCGCGCAGGTGAGAACGTGTCGATCTACACCCGCAGCCTCGACGACATCACCGCACGGCTGCCCGAGGTGGTGGAGGCCGCGCTCGCGCTGCCGGTCACCACCCTCATCGCCGACGCCGAGGCCATCGCGCTGCGTCCGGACGGGCGCCCGCACCGATTTCAGGTGACGGCATCGCGGTTCGGCCGCGGTGGAGGTAGGGGCGGCAGGGACCGTAGCGCCGACGTCGAAGCCGCGAGAGCCGCCCAACCGCTGTCGGTGTTCTTCTTCGATCTGCTGCACCTCGACGGTGCCGATCTCCTCGACCTGCCCACGACGGAGCGCCTCGCAGCCCTCGACGCGATCGTGCCCGCCGCGCAGCGCGTCGATCGATTGACCATGTCCGATTCCGAGTCCGCGGCGGCGTTCCTCGCGGCGACCCTGCAGGCCGGCCACGAGGGGGTGATGGCGAAGTCACCCACCGCGCCGTACGAGGCGGGCCGGCGGGGAGCGGGTTGGCTCAAGGTCAAACCCGTCCACACCCTCGATCTCGTCGTGCTAGCGGTGGAATGGGGCTCGGGCAGGCGCACCGGCAAGCTGTCCAACATCCACCTCGGCGCGCGCGATCCCGCCACGGGCGAATTCATCATGCTGGGCAAGACCTTCAAGGGCATGACCGACGCCATGCTGGACTGGCAGACGAGCCGGTTCCTCGAACTCGCCGACGGACCGACCGATCGATACGTGGTGACGTTGCGGCCCGAGCAGGTGGTCGAGATCGCGCTCGACGGGGTCCAGACGTCGAGCCGCTACCCGGGCGGAATGGCCCTGCGCTTCGCCCGCGTGCTGCGGTACCGCGACGACAAGGGTCCCGCCGACGCCGACACGATCGACACCGTGCGGACGCTGTACGAAGGCTGAACGAAAGGGGGCCATTCCGCCAATGGGTGGTCCGCGCGGTGAAAGGATCGGTGCATGGCTACAACTCCGGTACCCACCTCACGCGGCCGCACCGAGGTCACCGACGGCGACATCACCTACGTCCGCACCGAGGCCGACCTGCCTCCGGTGGCGATCATCGACCGATCACCGATCACCACCAGGCACAAGATCGTCTTCGCCGTCATCGCGCTACTGGGTGCGGCCGCCTGGGCGGTGATCGCCTTCTTCCGCGGTGAGACGGTCAGCGCGGTCTGGTTCGTCATCGCCGCGGTCTGCACCTACGTCATCGGATATCGGTTCTACGCGCGTCTCATCGAGATGAAGATCGTCAAGCCCCGCGACGACTACGCCACCCCGGCAGAGGTGTTCGAGAACGGCACCGACTACATGCCCACCGATCGGCGGGTGCTGTTCGGCCACCACTTCGCCGCCATCGCAGGCGCGGGCCCCCTCGTCGGTCCGGTGCTCGCCATGCAGATGGGCTATCTGCCGGGCACCATCTGGATCATCGTCGGCGCGGTGTTCGCCGGTTGCGTGCAGGACTACCTGGTGCTGTCCATCTCGGTCCGTCGCCGCGGGCGGTCACTCGGTCAGATGGCACGCGACGAGTTGGGCACGATCGGTGGCGTCGCGGCGATCGTCGGCGTGCTGGTCATCATGGTGATCCTGCTGGCGGTGCTCGCACTCGTCGTCGTCAATGCCCTCGCCGAGAGCCCATGGGGCGTGTTCTCCATTGCGATGACCATCCCGATCGCCATCTTCATGGGTCTCTACCTGCGCTTCCTGCGCCCGGGGCGCGTCTCGGAGGTGTCCCTGATCGGTGTCGCGCTACTGCTGCTCGCCGTGGTCTCCGGCGGCTGGGTCGCCGAAACCTCTTGGGGTGCAGACTGGTTCACCCTGTCGAAGGTGACGCTGTCGTGGTGCATCATCGTCTACGGCCTGGCCGCCTCCGTGCTGCCCGTCTGGCTGTTGCTCGCCCCGCGCGACTACCTGTCGACGTTCATGAAGGTCGGCACCATCATCCTGCTGGCCATCGGCATCCTCGTCGCCCGCCCCATCATGGAGGCCCCCGCGATCTCCTCGTTCGCCTCCAGCGGCACGGGGCCGGTGTTCGCGGGCTCGCTGTTCCCGTTCCTGTTCATCACGATCGCCTGCGGTGCGCTCTCCGGCTTTCACTCCCTGATCTCCTCGGGCACCACGCCCAAGCTCCTGGAGAAGGAGAGCCAGATGCGGCTGATCGGCTACGGCGGCATGCTCACCGAGTCGTTCGTCGCGATCATGGCGCTGATCACCGCGGCCATCCTGAACCAGCACCTGTACTTCGCCGTCAATGCCCCCACCGCGCAGACGGGCACCACCGCGCAGACCGCGGCCGACTACGTCAACGGCCTCGGTCTGTCGGGAGCGCCGATCACCGGTGACCAGATCACCGAGGCGGCGCAGAGCGTCGGCGAGGACTCGATCGTCTCGCGCACGGGTGGCGCACCGACCCTCGCGTTCGGCATGTCGGAGGTCCTGCACCAGGTCTTCGGCGGTACCGGCCTCAAGGCGTTCTGGTACCACTTCGCGATCATGTTCGAGGCCCTGTTCATTCTCACCACCGTCGACGCGGGCACCCGCGTCGCGCGGTTCATGCTGTCCGACGGGCTCGCCAATCTCGGTGGCCCACTGAAGAAGTTGCGCAACCCCAGCTGGCGCGTCGGCGCCTGGGCGTGCAGCCTCATCGTGGTCGCCGCGTGGGGCAGCATCCTGCTGATGGGCGTCACCGATCCCCTCGGCGGCATCAACACGCTGTTCCCACTGTTCGGCATCGCCAACCAGCTGCTGGCCGCGATCGCGCTGACGGTCGTCACGGTCGTGGTCATCAAGCGCGGCCTGGTGAAGTGGGCCTGGATTCCCGGGCTTCCGCTCGCATGGGATCTGATCGTGACGATGACGGCGTCGTGGCAGAAGATCTTCTCCGGCGATCCCAAGGTCGGTTACTGGTCTCAGCACGCCCAGTACGTCAACGCCAAGGACGCAGGCAAGACGGCGTTCGGCGCGGCCAAGAACGCCGGCCAGATCGACGCGGTCATCCGCAACACGTTCATCCAGGGCACGCTGTCGGTGATCTTCGCGGTGCTGGTGGTGATCGTCTTCCTGGCCGGGATCGTGGTAGCCCTCAAGGCCATTCGGGGCGGTGGCCGTCCACTGAGCGCGGACGATCCCGTTCCCTCGCGCTTCTTCGCCCCGTCGGGCATGATCCCGACCGCAGCCGAGAAGGAGGTGCAGAAGCAATGGGACGAGTTGCCACCGGAATCACGCGGACCGGCCGTCAGATCGGTTGGTACGTCAGCTCATTGATGGGCGACAACCATTACCGACGCTACGTCGACCACCGCACCCGCACCCACCCCGGTGAACCGGTGATGTCCGAACGCGACTACTGGCGGATGCGGTACGGCTCCGCCGCGGTCGAACCCCGCTGCTGCTGACGCCCTCTTGGCGCGAGCGTGCGTGTCTGAGGCCGACACGCCGCGCGACGATCGAACAATGCGCACGCTCGCGGCAGGCGCTAGTCCAACTCGTAGCGGATCGGCAGGTGCTTGAGGCCGCCGACGAAGACCGTGGCCGTGTGTTCGGGCCTGCCGGTCAACTCGATCGAGCGCAGCCGCGGCACCAGCGCCGAGAAGAAGCTGTTGACCTCCATGCGGGCCAGTGCCGCGCCGAGGCAGAAGTGCACGCCGTAGCCGAACGCCACGTGCTTGTTGGGATCACGCCCCACGTCGAAGCGGAACGGTTCGGTGAACACGTCCTCGTCGCGGTTGCCCGACGGGTAGGACAGCAGCACCGACTCGCCGGCCCTGATCGACACGTCCCGAATCATGGTGTCCTCCTGCGCCGTTCGCATGAACTCCTTGACGGGTGTGACCCAGCGGATCATCTCCTCGGTGGCCAAGCCCATCAGACCAGGGTCGTCGCGGAGGCGCTGCAACTGATCGGGGTTCTCGATGAGCGCCTGAAGGCCGCCCGAGATCGTCGCGCTGGTGGTGTCATGCCCTGCGGTCGCGATGATGAGGTAGTAGGACACCGTGTCGATGTCGGACAGTGGCTCACCGTCGATGCGGGCATTGGCGATGGCCGACGCCAGATCCTCGGTCGGCGTCTGCCGCCGCGATGCCGTGACGTCGTTGAAGTAGCTGAACATCTCGAACAGCGCGAGGCCACGCTCCTCCATGGTCGTACCGCGCTGAAGCTCCTCGTCGTCGCTGCCGAAGAGCTCCTGGGTGTACTTCAGGATCCGCGGGAAGTCGGATTCCGGCAGACCGAACAGCGACATGATCACGTACAGCGGGAAGTTCACCGCGACCGCCTGGACGAAATCGCACTCCCCGCCTGCGTCGACCATCCGATCGACGAACGTCGCGGCGAGTTCGTCGACGCGAATCTTCAAGGCCCGCATTGCCTTCGGGCGGAACCAATCGGCGCCGACGGCCCGTACGACGCGGTGCCGCGGGTCATCCATGTGGATCAGCGTGCTGATGCCCATCGCGGCCTGCTGCGCGTCGCCCTCGACCGTCGTCAGGACTGGTCGCGGCGAGTTGGTGAAGACGTCGTTGGCGCGCTCGATCGCCATGATGTCGGCGTGCTTGGTGATCACCCAGAACGGTGCATACCCCGGCACGTCGACCCAGGACACCGGAGCCTCGGCACGGAGGTGGGCCAGCGCACGGTGCATGGCGAGCTCGTCGGTGTAGGCCTTAGGGTCGGCGAGCAGCTTGGCGGCCTCGTCCATGATGGGCGTGCTCATCGGTGCCCCGACACCGTGCCCGCATCACCGAGGGCGCCGACGGCGGCCTCGAGGCATCGGACGTCCCGATCACCGACGACCACCCGAGTGCCGACCCTGCCCACCACGGACGTCGACGCTACAGTAAGCAATTCAGTACGGTCAACGACCATACCGCGGACGGCACCGGCACCCACCTGTGAGGATGGCCCCCATGACGAAGGCGCAGGACTGGCAGGACACCCTCGACGACCTCGAGCGCCGCCGCCATCACACCTGGGCGATGGGTGGCCCCGAGCGTCTTGCCAAGCACCACGACAAGGGCAAGCTCGATGCCCGCGCCCGGCTCGACCGACTGCTCGACAAGGGGTCCTTTCGCGAGATCGGCACCCTCGTCGGTGGTGAGATCGCCGCAGACGGCATCGTCGTCGGTTCCGGACTGCTCAACGGCTCGCCCGTGATGGTCGGCGCGGAGGACTTCACCACGTTGGCAGGGAGCATCGGCCCCGGCGGGAATTCCAAGCGGTACCGCATCGCCGAACTCGCACTGCGGGACCGGATTCCGCTTGTCATGTTGCTCGAGGGCGCAGGCTTCCGTCCCACTGGTGGCCACTACGGGCGCACGCCGACCGACCTCCTCGCCCAGGCGAGGTGCTCAGGGCACGTCCCCACCGTCGCGGCCGTGCTGGGTCCGTCGGCCGGTCACGGAGCGCTGGTGGCCCCGGTGTGCGACTTCAGGATCATGAGCCGCCAGGGCGCGATCTTCACCGCGGGTCCGCCGGTGGTCAAGGAGTCGACGGGAGAGGACATCTCGAAGGAGGACCTCGGTGGGCCAGACGTCGCATTGCAGAGCGGAGTGATCCACAACGTCGCCGAGGACGACGAGGGCGTCATCGACGACGTTCGCCGCTACCTGTCCTACTTCCCGCCAAGCGCGTGGTCCTATCCCCCGACCTCGCCAGCCGACGAATCGACGGCGCCGCGGCCGACGCCCGAACTGCTTGACGTGGTCTCGCGTGACAACCGCCGGGTGTACGACATGCGCGCCGTCCTCGACGTGATCTTCGACCGCCCAGACTGGTTCGAGGTACAGCCACGATTCGGTAGGGCCATCATCTGTGGACTTGCACACCTCGGCGGTCACCCGGTTGCCGTGGTCGCCAATCAGCCTCAGGTGATGGCCGGTTCGATCGATGCGGACGCCGCCGACAAGGCCGCCCACTTCATCATGGTGGCCGATTCGTTCCACCTGCCAATCGTCTTCCTTGCCGACAACCCGGGGATGATGCCCGGCAGCAAGTCAGAGAGCAGCGGCGTCTTACGCAGCGGCGCAAGGATGTTCGCGGCGCAGACTGCGGCAACCACGCTCAAGCTACACGTCACCCTGCGCAAGGCCTACGGCTTCGGGTCGATGGTCATGTCCCTCTTGGGATTCGACGACCAGGTCGCCACCTACGCCTATCCCGGCGCCACGATGGGCGCGATGAGCGCTGCTGCCCTGAGCCGTGCGACCCACGCGGAGGACGATCTGAGCAGCAAGCTGCGCGACGCCGAACTGCAGGCGTCCTACCGCTCGGCCGAGCATCTCGGCTTTGACGAATTGATCGATCCCCGCGAAACCCGGGACGCACTGCTGGCCGGCCTACAGCGTGGACTGTCGAGCAGACAGGCTACCGCGGCACCCGTCGGTCGCACCGTCATCCTGCCGTGAGTTCCCTGCGGGATGCCCTCCTCGGCGCGTGGGAACTGGCGTCGTTCGTCGCCGCCGATGGCGTCACCGGCGCCGAGCGACACCCGCTCGGCACGTCACCGCGTGGCCTGATCCTCTACACCGCAGACGGTTTCATGTCGGCGCAGTTGTCCAAGGCGAATTTCGACGAGTACGTCGCGTACGGCGGCCGATTCATCGTCGACGAGCAGACGTCCACGGTCCACCACGACGTGACCATGTCGATGATGCCGGAGCTGTTGGCGCGGCCGCAGTTTCGGCGGGCGCAGGTCGACGGCGATCTGCTGACGCTGTCGGCGACCACCATGGACGCGGCGGGCACCACGACGCACGCGCGGCTGGTGTGGAGGCGTGGCAGTCCGGCGATTTCCACATGAATTCGCCAGCGAGAATTCAGCTGAATACCAGCCTTGATCTATCGAAAACCACCTTTTAGTAAGGCAATTCGTAGTTATTCCCGTCTAGCGGAATGGTGTTTTGCTTCACATAAACCGGATTGTTCGAACCCTCGACGACCACAGCCCGTCATCGAGGGTATGACGAATGAAACGCATACCAAATCAGCGGACCTCCTGGCATTCAGTAGGACCGGCGCACCGAGCATTGCAGGCACCGGGGTGGCGTTCACCCCACACCGCTACCACCAGGACGACGTCGCCCGCGTCCTGACGAAGGTGGGAGGGCCGGAGTTCATGCGGTTCGCCCAGACGAGCGGGGTGGACTACCGCAACCTCGCACTGCCACTCTCGCGCTATCCGACGATGTCCGGGTTCACCGAGGCGAACGACGCCTACCTCGAGGTCGCCACCGAATTGGGTCAACAGGCGCTGCAGTCGGCCCTCGACGCGGCGAACATCCGTCCCGACGAGGTCGACGCCATCGTCATGGTGTCGAGCACGGGCGTGGCGGTTCCGACTGTCGATGCCCGAATCGCCTCGAAGATCGGTCTGCGGCCCGACGTGAAGCGTATCCCGCTGTTCGGGCTGGGATGTGTCGCGGGTGCCGCCGGGATGGCGCGTGTCCACGACTACCTGCGCGGGTTCCCCAGCCATGTCGCCGCGCTGTTGTCGGTCGAACTGTGTTCGCTCACCCTGCAACCCGACGACACGTCCATCCCGGCGCTCATCGGAGTGTGCCTGTTCGGCGACGGCGCGGCATCGGTGATCGCCACCGGGGCCGACCGGGTGGCGCACGGACCATCGACGCCCCCTGGCCCGACGTTGCTCGCGACCCGCAGCAGGCTCTTTCCCGACACCGTCGACGTCATGGGATGGAAGGTCGGCTCCAGCGGATTCGGCCTCGTGCTGTCGAAGGACGTGCCGAAGATGGCCGACGACTACCTGTGCGAGGAGGTCGACCGGTTTCTCGCCGACCACGGGTTGCGCACGGGCGACATCGCCACGTGGATCTGCCATCCAGGCGGCCCCAAGGTCATCGATGCGATCGAGAACGCGATCGGCATGCCGTCGGAAGCGCTCGTCCACAGCTGGGACTCCATGCGGGAGCACGGCAACATCTCGTCGGCGTCGGTACTCGACGTCCTTGGCCGGACCATTGCCGGGCAACCCCCGAAGGGTTCCCTCGGCGTGATGCTGGCGATGGGTCCGGGTTTCAGCTTCGAACTGCTTCTGTTGAGCTGGTAGGGATCGCCGTGTACTACTACCTGTTCATCCTCGCGGTGGGTCTCGAGCGGTTGGTCGAACTCGCGGTCTCCCGCCGCAACGCGGCGTGGTCGATTGCGCAGGGCGGCAAGGAGTTCGGCCGTGGTCACTACCCGGCGATGGTGGCGATGCACATGCTTCTGCTGGTCGGCTGCGTGGTGGAGGTATGGGCACTGCACCGTCCGTTCCTGCCGTGGCTGGGCTGGCCGATGCTGGTGGTCGTGATGCTCAGCACCGTCACCCGGTGGTGGTGCGCAACGGTTCTGGGCAAACATTGGAACCCGCGGGTGATCGTGATTCCCGACGCGCCGCTGGTGCGTCGGGGACCATATCGGTGGCTGCACCACCCCAACTACGTGGCCGTCGTCGCGGAGGTGACGGCGCTTCCGCTGGTGCATTCGGCATGGCTCACCGCCGTTGCCTTCACGTCCGCCAACGCCCTCGTGCTCACGGTCAGGATCCGCACCGAGAACAGGGCGCTGGGGTACGCCTGACGAGGTCGGCAATGCCTGCTAGCTGCAATGACGCGGGACGCTTCGGTCGGCACGTTGGGAGTCATGAGAATGCCCCAACGGTCCGGAGATAGTCGACGCGGACCGCCGGAGGATCGGCGACGGATCGCGGAGGCGATGATGCTGTTGCCTGTGGAGGAACGTGAAGTCCTCTTCCACGCGCATGTCCTGAGCTGGACCGTCGAACGGATCGCCTGCCGCTTGGGCCTGCCCCGTGACGTGGTCAAGCTCCGGTTGCACGATGCACTGCACCGACTTCGCGGTAGCCCTTAGTCACCCGCCCGGTATGCCGTGACGATCGGTTCGAGTTCGTCGGGCGTGGCGCCGTGCATGATCAGGGCATCGGCGCCGTAGTCGAACTCCTTGCGGATGCGGTCGACGCACTGCTGCGCCGTTCCCGTCGCCGACGGTTCGAGCCATTCGTCGGGGATCAGTGTCGCGATGTGCTCTATCTGCTCGGCCGTGGCCTTGTGGTCGATTCCGCCGGGTATCGACGTCACCACAGGATCCTCTCGGAAGCGTTGCAGCACAGCGGGATCCCACCCATTCGTCGACACCAGCAGGTCGCCGTAGCCCTGGAGGTAGGTGGCCAGCCGTGCGACGGTCTTCTTCAACCGCAGGTGCTCCGGGAGGTGGTCGCCGACGGTCGCGAAGCAGGACCACACCTTCACTGCGTCCGGGTCGCGGCCCGCCTTCTCGGCTGCCTCCTTGACCGTCCTCACGCTGCGCTGCAGGGTTTCCGGCGTGAAGTAGGTGTGCAGTATGACGTCGTCGAACTCGCGTCCGCCCAGCGCCAGCGTCTGCGGACCGAAGGCCACCAGGCCCAGCCGGATGTCCTCGTCGAAGTCGGGATCGAGGAACAGCACCTGGTACTTGCCGATCGGACCATCGTGGTTGAACACCACCTCCCCGTGCCAAAGCCTTCGCATGACCTGAGCGAAGTCCTCCATCTGGGCGGTGGTCACGGCGGGCACCCCGAAGGCGTCGTACATCGCCGCGATCCCGCGACCGATGCCGAGCGTGAACCGTCCCCCGGACAGTCGATGCATGGTGGTGGCCCACGATCCGGTGATCAGCGGGTGACGGGTGTTGTGATTGGTCGCCGCGGTGGCGATCTGCATGCGAGTGGTCACCGCGCAGGCCGCGCCCACCAATGACGAGGCCTCCTTGACGTTCCACCGCTCGGAGATGAACGCGGTGCCGAAGCCGAGTTCCTCGCCGCGGCGTGCCTCCTCCATCAGCGACGCAGGACCCTCACCACCTGCACCGGCCAACAGGTAGTAACCCAGTTCATCGAGGACCCGACCCGTCATGCCCACACTCCCAGCTTGTAACCGCAATTCCAGACTTCGACGATCTGCCCATCGACCACACGGAACACCTCGATGCTCGCCACCTTCACCTCGTCGTCGCCCTTGGTCATGGTCGAATTCCACACCATGGCGACGTGTTCCCCGTCACCTCCGTCGATGACGAGGTCGAGGTCGAACCGCAACGAGTCCATCTCGGCCCACGTATCCGTCACCCGCTTGAGCGCTTCGGCCCTCGTCAAAGTGCGTGATTCGCCGACGTCGTGCCGGATCATGGTGTCGGCGATCAACTCCTCGGCCAACTCGAATCTCTTCTGGTTCCAGAGTTCGAAGTTGTAGGCCTCCACCACTTCCCGAGCGGTGCGGGTCATCGACGACCCTCGCTGCGTCGCGCGCGGCCGACGTCTGCCCATGCCTGCCGACGGGCAGGAGTGGGGTCGTACTCGACCCGTGAGCGCCGATCGAAGATCATCGTCGCGCGGTCGGACGGGGAGTAGGGCGGCCAGTCCTCCCCCGGCACACCCGTCCGGCTGAACGACCGCCAACGCCGTTGCACGTCCCGGCTGACGTCACGAGCCGAGCGCCGGTCTCCCGCCACGGTCAGCATCGACCCCAGCCGGGTCGAGTACACGTCGAACACGGCGAGCAGCTCGCTGGCGTGCGTGGCGCCGAAGCCCGACCAGGCCATGGTCCTCGGCGCGTAGTCGTAGCGGTACATGAATGTCGGAGCATGCGTGGCGTGCGCCTCCGCGAACTGCCAGGCGTGCTGCCCGAAGGTGAAGTCGCTGCCGAACGCGAGGCATGCCTCGCGATGCGGGTAGCCCGGGTAGGCCGCCCGCATGCGTTGCGCCGCTGCGGGTTCCATACCCGCGAGCAGCCGCTCGATGACCCGCTCGTTCGTCGGCAGGTGATCCATGAACCTGGCGAAGAGGCTGGCTTCCTTGGCATTGCTGCCGATGATCAACGGCACCCGGTGCGCCCGACCGGTCGTCATGGCCTCGGTCGGCTCCACGGGCAGGTAATCGGCGCCCGACGTGGCCCCGATTCCGAACGAGTCGGGCGCCTTCTCGATGGTCTCGAGCATCAGGCCCTCAAGCGTCCTGACGAGCTGCGACGGTCGAGCGGTCAGCACGGCCCTGGCGCCGTCGGCGGGATCGGCTCCGAGCCGTTTGACGAAACGCCGTGCCTGTTCCGCGGCCGCGTCGACGTCTCGGATGAGTCCTCCCGGCGGGCTCTCCGAGATCGCCCGATGGAACAGGCCTGCGGCTTCCGGTACCGCCAGCAGCGTCGCGACGGCATGCGCTCCTGCGCTCTCTCCGAAGATGGTGACGTTGTCCGGGTCCCCGCCGAATGCCGCGATGTTGTCCCTTACCCACTGCAGCGCCATGACGAGGTCACGGAGGAACAGATTGGCGTCGATGGGATGCTCGGGAGTCGAAAGCGAGGACAGATCAAGGCATCCGAGTGCACCGAGCCGATAGTTCGCCGACACGTACACGCAGCCGCGGCGGGCCAGGGCCGCACCGTCGTAGATCCCGGTCGCCGAACTGCCGAACATGTAGCCGCCACCGTGGACGAAGACCATCACCGGCCGCGGCCCGTCGGACGCGTCCGCGGCGTCGACCGTCGTGACCACGTTGAGGGTCAGGCAATCCTCCCCCATCGACTGCCTGACTCCGGGACTCAGCATCGCGTACCGGGGATCCTGCGGCGCGCAGTTCGCGAACTCGTCGCAGAACCGCGCCCCACGCCATGGCAGCGGGGGCCGAGGGGCACGGAGTCGCAACGGCCCGAGCGGTGGTCGCGCATAGGGAATGGCGCGCCACCTGGCGATGCCGTTGCGCGCGAAACCCTGCACGACGCCGGCCGTCGTCGGCACGCGCACCATCGGTTCGATCACGCTCTCTCCAGCTCTTCGCGGGCTTCTCGAGCCCGCTGACCGGCGCGGACCCCGTGTTACCGTAACTCTTACAGTAGTCGGCGCGAGCGGGGTCGGGGCAGCCGCGCCTGCTGACCCGGCTCACCAACGTTCGCCTGCTCGACGACGGCGACCCGCACATACACGGTCAGCCCTTCCGGTCGCCGAACGTGCTTCCGGTGACCTTCGACGCGGTGTAGCCACCTCGCCCGGCGCATTCACCGAGACGCCACGTCGTTCGAATGCGCGCCGGGTGCGGTCGATGATGACGGCGTCGGGGTCCTCGACGGTGACGCGCACGTCCGTCCATCCGAGTTCGGTCACCTGATCGAAGCGTCTAATGTCGCGGTTGAACTGTCGCCTGCTGAGCCGATGGTGCTCGCCTTCGTAGTCGACACCGACCATGACGTCGCGCCAACCCATGTCGAGGACCGCGACCAACTGGCCGTACTCGTCGCAGACCGGAATCTGGGTCTCGGGTCTCGGGAAGCCGGCTCTGATGTACAGCAGCCGAAGCCTGGTCTCCTGCGGAGACTCTGCCCCCGCATCCACGAGTTCCAACACCTGACGGGCCCGTCGGATGACCCGCCTGCCACGGTAGCGCCGGGCCAAAAGATCGACGTCCGCCATGTCGATGCGGGTCGCACGAGCGAGTGCGTCGATCGCTGCGACGGCGTCGTCGAAGGGTAGTCGGCACGCGAGGTCCAATGCCGTACGCTCAGGCGTGGTCACGGCCATCCCGCGGATGGTCTGGACCTCGTCGCCTTCGTAGCGGTCGGACCAGGTCTCGATCCCGTTGGGCGGCCGACGATTCCGATGGAGGAGCGGCGCCGGTGCGTCGTCGTCCACCCACTTGGCACCGTGCAGCGCTGAGGCAGAACGACCGGCCACCACCCCCGAGCGGCCAGACCACAACCACGCGGCCGCTGCTCGGGTCGTCGCGCAGAGACGCGTGCCCGCAGGTACGTACACGTCGGGGTGGACCGCGGTGTACGCGCGGCGCAACTGGTGACGGGTCATCTTGCCCGTTGCAAGCGCCTCACTACCGATGAACGGTCCCCCCATCGCCGCAGTGTGCCGAATGCGACCGACAACTCGCCCAACGTGCGCCCATGGCGCGATTTCGGCCAAATTCGCGCCGTGGCCGCACGTTCGCTGCGGCTCACCCCTTCTTCGGCGGTGAGTAGTTGGGCTTGCCGAGGCCTAACACGTACTGCGCGATCATGTTCCGGAACACCTCGAGCGTCCCGCCATAGATGCCGACCAGTGGGGCGAAGCGGTAGACGTACTCGGCGGCGCCGTCGTCGATCGCGCCGTCGGTTGCGGCCGGGAGCGAGGACGCCGTGCCGAGGATGTCCATAAGATCCGGGGAGACGTCGCGCATGGTCTGCGCCAGTGCGACCCTGCCGAAGATGTTGGGCGTGCTGATCGCCACCTCCATGCGGGCGATGCTGCGGCCCAGGCGATAGGCGACCGATCCGTCGTCGACGGGCCTGCGGCCAGTGGCATCCGGAGTCCCCGCGACGGCAGCGGCCTTGTCGCAGGCCGTCACCATGAAACCGCCCTGATGCATCATGATCGAAACGTCCTGCAGCCCATCGGCGCTCGCGTCGACGGCACCGTGCTCGGCGTTCAGCGGTTCCCGCAGCACCGTCCAGCCACCGTTGACCTCGCCGAGGCGGTACTTGTCGTCTACGCGGACGTCGCTGTAGTAGACGATGTTCGTACGATCGCCGTCGACGGTGCGGATACCCTGGATCTCGATACCCGGCAGGTCGAGCGGCACCAGGAACATGGTCAGGCTCTTGTGCTTTGGCGCATCGGGATCCGTGTTGGTGATGAGGAAGACGTACTGGCAGTTGTGTGCTCCGGTGGTGAACATCTTCGAACCATTGATGACCCAGGTGTCGCCGTCGCGGGCCGCGCGGGTCTTGCATGTCGCGATGTCCGAACCGCCGTCGGGTTCGGTGTAGCCGAGGCACAGCCGCACCCGGCCGCTGAACACGCCGGACAGGACCTCATCGCGAATCTCGGGGTGGGCGAACTTCGCCACCGACTTCGCGATCATCGCGGTGGTGCCTGCGGTCACAAACGGAACGTGGGAGCGACGTTTCTCGAGCTGCCACAGGCGGTTGCGCACCCGGTTGAACCCGCCGTCGGATCCGGCATGCCACTCACCGGAGATGTAGCCGGCGGCACCGAGCGCCAGATGGACGCCCTCGTCGAAGTTGTCGCCGGTCTCGCGATTGCGACGCAGGACGTCGTCGGTCACCTGCTCGGCCAGAAACGCGCGCGCCTCGTCGAGAAACGCCTGATCCTCCTCGCAGAGCTCGACTCTCGAGAAATCCACGCCGATCCTCCTACTGGCTCTCGCGGGCGGCGACGAGTTGGGCGATCCGCACCGCGCTGGCGGCGGGGTCGCCGCCGGCCAGTGGCCAGCCCCTGGCTCTGACGAGGTACGCCGTGGCGGCCGCCTCCGCCGAAACCCCGAGTCCACCCTGAATGTGGACGGCCATGGTCGCCGCCTTCGACGCCTCTTCGGCCATGAACACGAATGCGGACAGCGGCAGCTCGGGCCGCTCAGCGGGTTCGTTGTCGAGATACCAGGCTGCCCGTCGGGCCAGGCCCCGGCCGCCCTGGACCACGATCGCCATGTTCGCCAGCGGGTGCGAGATGCCCTGCAGCGTCGAGATGGGCACGCCGAGGGTGTACCGCGTCTTTGCGAACTCTGCCGCAATCGTCATCGTCTCCTCGACGAGCCCGGCCAGTGCCGCCGCGGTCAGCAGCCGCCACTCATCCTGTGCCAGTTGATGACTGGCGAGCGCATCCGGCCCACTGCCAAGCACCGTCCGGCTGTCCGCGGCGGCAGGATCCACCCAGGCCATCGGCAGCCGACCGATGTTGTCCACCCGGGCCGGTCTGGTGGAGAAGGTCAGGCGCACCACGTCGTCCCCGTCGCGCAGCACCACGTGGTCGGCGATCGAGCCTGCCGCAATCAAGCGGCGGCCCGGTGGACCGTCGGGTGCCGTGTCGAGGCAGACGATCTGCTCCCCGCTGACGATCGGGTTGTCCTCGTCGAGTGCGCCGAGCCGGGCCAGGAGTCGCGCGGCGCAGACGTGGTCGATCCACGGCACCGGGGCCAGCGAACGGCCCAATTCCTCGGCGAGGAGGACGAGATCGACCAACGTGGCACCGTCGCCGCCGACGGCCTCGGGCAGCGCCATCGTCGTTGCGCCCGTGGCGCATAATCGTTCCCACAGACTCTTGTCGAAACCGGTGGCCTCTGCCGCCCGGACCACCTCGATGGGGCTGTTGGACTTGAAGAACTTCTGATACGCCGACTGGAGGTCGGCCTGGTCCTCGGAGAGGCTGTAATCCTCCCTGCGCAACACATAGCGGTCCATCGTCACTCCTCCGGCGTGCCGAAGAAGAATTCCTCGGCGTTGTCGTACAGATAGTTCTCGAGCACTTCCGGTGGCAGGTCCAGCGCGAGCGCCTCTGGGACCACCCGGTTCTGACGCAGCACCGGCCAGTCCGACGCGAACATCACCTTGTTCGGCCCACGTGTGCGCATGTAGTGCAGCAGGCTCTCCGGCAACCGCTTCGGCGACCACGCCGACGTCATCAGTCGCAGGTTCTGGTATTTGATCAGCATCCGGATCGCAACGTCCCACCAGGGATCGGCGCCGTGGATCATGCACAGCTTCAGCTCGGGGAAGCGCACACACACGCGGTCGAGATGAATGGGATTCTGCACCTCGCCGGGGATCGGTGGGCCGGGAAGTCCGGTGTTGACGCAGAGCGGCAGTCCCATCTCGGCGCACTTGGTGTAGAGCGGGTAGTAGACCGCGTCACTCGGCGGATACTGCCCGTCACCCCAGAAGCTTGGTCCGACAACGGCATACGCGACGGGAAGGTCGTTGACGACGGCAGACAGCTCCCGCAGTGACGGCATCGGTCGCAACAGGTTCACCCCACCCATCGCGAGCGCGAACCTGTCGGGTCTGTCCTCGACGAACTTGCGCGCCGTCACCGACGGCTTGGCCAAATTGTCCATCAGGATTGCCTTCGTCACGCCGTTGGCGTCCATCTCCTCGAGCAGTTCACCGAGATCGACCGGATCGAACATCGACGGGGGTCCCTTGAAGTAGTCCTCGCGAACCCTCGTCATGAAGGCGGGTTGCTGCTCCGTCTCACCGAAGTGGACGTTGACGAGACAGTCGATGGCCCTCACGTCGGTGACACCGCCCGGCCCACCGCTTCGCCGTTCGCCCAGCGATGGTCGGAGAAGGTGCTGACACGGTGGCCGCACACCGTCATCGGCCCGTCGGGGATGACGTCCGCGATGGCGTCCAGAACCGCCTCAATCGTCCACTCCCCCATGTCTAGGCCGAGGCCGTCACGCCGGCGGGCAGGAGCGGAGCGACCGGGGGTCGCGGGAAACCGCCGAGGAGGTCCAAGGCGTTGTCGCGCATCACCTTCCTGGTGTCCTCGGCACTGAACTCGGGGAACTGGGGGATGTCGGCGGTGAACGTCATCGGGTCGGCGAGACCTTCGCCGTGCGGCCAGTCCGAACCGAAGAGGATCTTGTCGACACCGATCGTGTCGGCGAGCAGCTTGACGTCGTCCTCGTAGTAGGGAGCGATCCACACGTTGTTGCGGATCTGCTCCACCGGATCCTGCTTGAAGTGGTACGGCGCGGTGTTGGCCGCCTTCTTCAACCTCTTGATCAGCCGGTACACGAAGTACGAGCCGTTCTCGATGCTGGCCACCTTCAGCTTCGGATGTCGGGTGAACACCTGGTGCACGACCATCGATGCCATCGTGTCGTGGATCGCCCGGTCGTCGAGCAGGATCTGGTCGAGCGGGTCCTTCTTGCCGAATCCCTCGAACTTCGCCTGACCACCCCACAGCGCCGCGATCGCCAGGTAGCCGCTGTCGCTGAGGTGAAAGCCCACCGGCACACCGGCTTCGGCCAGCCGCGACCACACCGGGTCGTGCAGGGGATCGCCCAGCGATCGCGGCTTGACCACCCCGGGTACCGGCGCCGGTCGCACCAGCACCATCCTTGCACCCCGGCCGAGGACGAACTCGACTTCGGAGACGGCCTTGTCCGGGTCGGCGAGCGAGATGATGGGGGCCGACACGACGCGGTGATCCGGCCGGTCGAACCCCCAGTCCTCGTCGAGCCAGAGGTTGAAGGCGTGCACCGATGCCATGGTCGCGTCGATGTCGTCCTTGAGCGCCTCTTCGACACCGCAGGCGAACGTCGGGAGCATGAAGACCGTTTCGAGGTTCTGCCGGTCGAGCACCTCTACCCGCGCGTCACGGTGCTGGTACTCAGGATGATCGGCCATCCGGTCGACCTTCATCAGCGACGCAGGGTCGACGCCCTCCGGAATCTCACCTCGGAACAGCAAATCCAGACACCCTGGCTCGATGATCGGATCGAAGGTGGGGTTGGGAATGAACTGGTTGACTACGCCGCCCATCACCGCGAAGGAGCGCTTGCCCTCGGTGAGCATCTGCACACCGCGTCGTTTGAACTCCTTGGGCAGGTGACGGGTGAAGGAGTCCACCGGCTCGTAGTAGTGGTTGTCGACGTCGATCGCCCGGTAGTCCAAAGCCATTGTCTGTCAGTCCTTTCGGTCCGGTGAGTCGCTCAGCGGCGGGAAGTTCGGCGAGCGCTTCTCGAAGAAGGCCGTGATGCCCTCGATGAAGTCGGGGCGACCCATCGACTCGTGCATGAGTTTCTCGGCATCGGAGCTGACGTCCACCAGGTCGCGCAGCGCGTCGTCGTAGACCTGGCGCTTGATCACCGCCACCGCGCTCGGCGCGCAGTTCGCAGCCAGGTCCTCGGCGTAGGCCACCGCCCGGTCCAGCAGGTCCTCGGGTGCCACGACCTCCTTGACGAGCCCCAGCTCCGCAGCCTCCTCGGCGCGAAATGTTCTGCCGCTCAACAGCAGATCGAGTGCGACGCCGTGACCGACCACGCGCGGCAAGATCCAGGAGATGCCGTACTCCGCGATGAGACCACGGCGGGCGAACGCCGTCGTGAACTTGGCCCCCGCGGCAGCGAACCGGACGTCGCACATGAGCGCCTGGGTGAGGCCGATTCCGGCGCACGCACCGTTGATGGCCGCGACGATCGGCTTGCGAAGACCCGTCACGAAGTGCGGGTGGCGTTCGCCGACCAGAGCCGTCACGTCGGTGTCACCGACACCGACACTCGCTCCCCCGATGGTGCCCCCGTCGCCCATGTCGGCGCCCGCGCAGAACGCCTTCCCGCTGCCGGTCAGCACGATGACCCGAACCGACGGGTCCTCCTCGGCGCGGTCCATGCATCGGTAGAACTCCGCAGCCAGCCCGCCACCCCACGCATTGAGACGGTCGGGTCGATTCAGGGTGACGATCGCAACGCCGGTGGCGCGCGCGTCGTAGAGCACCGGGCTCTGCTGGCCGGGGACGGTCAATGCGCCAACCTCACCTGCTCGAATGGGTCCTCAACTGCACGTATGGAGATACCGTACACCTATCGGTATCACCTTCCGCAACGCCGTCGAAGGTCATGCGTCGACCAGTCCGAGGCGCTCGTAGGCCTGGCGAATCTGCACCTTCGCGGCATCCGGGAGCACCGCCTGCGGAGGCCGAGAATGCGGGTAGTCGCCGATCGGCAGCCCGAGCACGGACGCGGCGTACTTGAAGGCGCCACCCCAGTGGGTGAAGTAGTCGGCACGCCCCGGATAGCACGTGTACCACGAACCCCTGTCGAGCTCGAACTGATCCATGCCCGTCGCGCGGGCGTAGTCCATGGCCTCGATCAACTTGCCGTCCCACACCAGATTCCAGTACTCGGTGAACAGTCGCCGATCCGGAGTCTCGAACAGGTAGCCCGCCGTGCCCAACTGCGCCGCGCACACGACGCCGTCGCGCAGCCAGCCCGCGCGGTAGACCGTGGTGTCGCATTCCCAGATCTGGAGCTCGGGTGCCAGTTCGTGCAACCGCCGGCTGTTCGCCGGACGGAACGCGCCCTCCTTCGTGGCGCACACCGCGGGTATCTCCTCGGCGATGCGCGCGCTCTCGGCCGCCGTCAGGACGTAACCGGAGGACGGCGAGTTGAACATGCCGAGCGCGATGTCGGTGCGATCGGCGATGTAGCGGAAGAAGTTGAGAACGCCTTCGCCGCCGTGCGTCTCCATCACGGGTGTCTGGATGTACACGATGTCCGCGCCGGCGTCCTGCGCGTGGCGAGTCAGATCCAGGCAGTCCTTCGCGGCCGTCGCCGAGGTGCAGGCCTGGATCACCACGTCGGGGTCGACCGCACGCGCCTCGGCGACGGCCACCTCGAGCAGACGTTTGCGCTCGTCCATCGTCAACGCCCAGAACTCGGACAGACCGCTGGTGCACCAGAGCATGTGGTGGCCAAGCGCACCGACGCAGTGGCGCACCAGGGTGCGATAGGCGTCCCAGTCGATGTCATCGCCGTCGGTTCCGCTGAACGGCGTGTAGAGCGAGTCGCCGATACCGCGGAGTCCCTGGCGCGCCCAATCCCGCGCTTCCTTCGCCGTCGCCATCTTCTGCTCCCTCGCCTAGGAGAACATCGGAACGCTAGGAACCGGTCCAGTTCGGCGCGCGCTTCTCCGCGAACGCGGTGGCACCCTCCATGGCATCCTTCGACGAGAACACCGGCATGATGAGTTCCTGCTGCTTACGCCACATCTCGTCCTCGCTCCACCCCGCGGACTTGACGATGACCTCCTTGGTCACCGCCACCGCGAGCGGACCGTTGGCCGAAATGCGTTCCGCCAGAGCCAATGCCCCCTCCAACGCTTCACCGGGTTCGGTGAGGACGTTGACGAAGCCCCACTGCGCCGCCTGCTCGGCGGTGAAGCTCTCACCGGTCAGCGCCAGTTCAAGGGCCTTCTGGTACGGAATGCGGTGAGGCAGTCGCAGCAGGCCACCACCCGCGGCCACCAGGCCGCGCTTGACCTCGGGGATGCCGAACTTGGCGACCTTGGATGCCACCACCAGGTCGGTCGCCAGCACGATCTCCGTACCCCCGGCGAGCGCGTAACCCTCGACGGCTGCAATCACGGGCTTGCGGGGCGGACGCTCGGTGAAGCCGATCCCCCGCCCCGGGATGGATGGAACCTCGCCCGCCATGAACGCCTTGAGATCCATCCCTGCGCAGAAGTTGCCGCCTGCTCCCGTCACGATCGCCACCGACAGCTCGGCGGTGTCGTCCAGTTCGTCCATCGCATCGGCGAGCCCCTGCGCGACGGCCAGATTGAAGGCGTTGCGCGCCTCAGGACGATTGATCGTGATGACGAGCGTGCGCCCGCGTCGCTCAGTGAGAATTTCGTCGGCCACGTTGCCCCTCTTGCTCTTTCGATTAGGTCGAGAACCGTTACCCAGTGAAACCTACTATAGGCATTTCGGTAGTTCGGGAGGGCCGAACCGGACGCCCCACCACGGCCTCCAACACGTCGCTGACCAGCGCTGCGCCGGAGCAATCGAATGCCTACCGGTAAGGTTCACGGTAGCGTCCTGGGCTGAGCGTGCGTGCGCAGCGACGGCACATCGGTGCGATGCCGGTAGATTGAGCCCGCCGAGACCGCGCGAGCGACCAGATGGAGGTGCCAGGTGGCCAAACAAGTGACCGCCGAGAAGCGTCAACGACGCGAGCGCGGCTCCATCAACCCCGACGACATCATCAAGGGCGCGTTCGAGCTGGCCGAGACGGTCGGGATCGACAACCTCAGCATGCCCTTGCTGGGCAAGCATCTCGGCGTTGGCGTGACGAGCATCTACTGGTACTTCCGCAAGAAGGACGACCTGCTCAACGCCATGACCGATCGCGCGCTCAAGCAGTACGTGTTCGCCACGCCGTACGTCGAAGCGAACGATTGGCGCGAGACGCTGCGCAACCATGCGCGCAGCATGCGAAAAGCGTTCCTGGGCAACCCGATTCTCTGCGACCTGATCCTCATTCGCTCGGCGCTCAGCCCCCGCGCCGCCAAGGTGGGGGTCGCGGCAGTCGAGAAGGCGATCGCGAGTCTCGTCGAGGCGGGGCTCTCCGTCGAGGACGCCTTCGACACCTACTCCGCGGTGTCGGTGCACGTACGCGGATCAGTCGTACTGCAGCGCCTGTACGACAAGAACCGCTCCACTTATGACGGACCTGGCGACTTCGAGGAAGCGATGGTGATCGATCCCGAGGTCACGCCGCTGCTCGCCAAGGTGACCGGCGAAGGCCACCGCATCGGCGCATCCGACGAGAACAACTTCGAGTACGGACTCGACTGCATCCTCGACCACGCCGCCCGGCTGATCGAGGAGTCGCGCGGCACCAAACCCTCTGCCGCGCAACGCCGCAAGCCCACAGGCACCCGCTAGCTCTGGCTTCCGTCCTGGCGCCTCAGACCTCGACGACGACCGCGCCGCCCTGGCCGCCACCGGCGCACATCGCGGCCACGCCGATACCGCCCCCGCGGCGCTGCAGTTCATAGATCAGCGTGGTGACCATGCGCGCGCCCGAGGCAGCGATCGGATGCCCGAGACTGCAGCCGCTGCCCGAGAAGTTCACGAGCTCCTCGTCGAGGCCGTATTCCTTGCACGCCGCGATGGGAACCGACGCGAACGCCTCGTTGATCTCCCACAGCGCGACGTCCGACGGCTTGAGGCCTGCGCGGTCCAGCACCTTGCCGATGACCTTCACCGCGCCGAGACCCGTGTCGCGGGGCGCGACGCCCGCGGCGCCCCACGCCATGACGGTGGCCATCACTGACAAACCCTCGGCGGTGGCGTAGTCGTGATCGACCACGGCGACGGCGGCGCACGCATCGTTGGTGCCGCTGCTGTTACCCGCGGTGATCGAGAAGCCCTCGATCTCGGGGTGAAGCACCTTGAGGCCTGCGAGCTTCTCGACCGTGGTGTCGCGACGAGGATGTTCGTCGACGCTGAAGTCGATCACCGATCCGTCCGGCAGCTCGATCTTCAACGGGATGATCTCGTCGAGGAACTTGCCGGCGTCCATCGCGGCGATGGCACGCTGGTGCGAACGGGCCGCCCAGGCGTCCATCTCCTCACGGGTGATGCCCATGGCCTGCGCGGTGTTCCACCCGACGGTGATCGACATGTCCTTCGACGGCGCGTCCGGCGTCTCGACGTGCGTCGGCGGCATCCACCGCTCCTCGAACTTCAGCTCGGGTCCGGGGATACGCCAGTTGGTCAACGGCGTCATCGACAGCGACTGCACGCCACCGGCGATCAGCGCGCGCTCCATGCCAGAGCCGACCTGCGCTGACGCGTTGCCGATCGCGGTCAAGCTGCCTGCGCAGTGCCGGTTGACCGACTGGCCGGGGACGTGCGACAGGCCGGTGGCATCCGCGGCGTAACGCGCCAGGTCGCCGCCGCCATAGTGGGACTCGGCGAAGATGATGTCGTCGATGTCCGCCGGGTCGATGCCCGACCTGCGGACGACCTCGGGCAGAACCGTGGTGATCAGCGCCTCAGGAGGGGTGTTGACCAGGGTGCCCTTGAAGGACCGGCCGATGGCCGTTCGAACGGCGCCGACGATGACGGGTGTTGGCATATCTCACGACCTCGGTTTTCGACCTAGAAGACTTTACAAAAGTAGCAGATACTGTATCGCCAGCAGAAGGTGACGGCCGTCACTCCGGTTCCGGCACGTGGACGTGCTCGTCACGGAACCCGTGTCCCATCACGACCACGGGACGCCCGCCGGACCCGTCGCTCGATCCGTGGAAGCGCCACGCACTGCACGCCACGCCGTCGGAGCGAAAGGAGACGTCATGCCGTCTCCTCGGTGGTGCCGAAGATCGTGTTCAGCCAGACGGTCGCGGCGCCGTCCATCAGTTGCCGCCTGCTCAGCGTTCCACCCTGGGAGAGGCGCTCCAACAACCGGTCGTTGAACTCCAGCAGCACCGAGGCCAAGACCTCGGCATCCATCCCGTCCGGCGCCCGCCCCGCCGACCGGTCGGAGCGAATCATCGCCGCGACCGACGCCACGAACGACTCGCGCGCGTCGTCCCAAATGTTGCGGACCGAGGCGTTGGAACCGCGCGCCTCGAGCATCGCCCTGAACAGGTGCCGGTGGGTCTCGCAGGTCGAGAACAGCCCTTCCAGCATCGCGTAGATCCGTTGGCGCGGAGGCTCCGACGCCGCCGTGAACGCGTCGTTGACGGCGAACGTCTCATCCAGGATGCGTTCCATCAGTGCCGCCACTGCCGCACCCTTGTTCTCGAAGTAGAAGTAGAACGCGGAACGTGTGACGCCCGCCTGCTTGGAGATCTCGGCGATGTTGATGGCGTCCAGATTCGACTCGAGCAGCCACCGGTCGAGGGCGTCGAGGATGGCCTCCCGGCGGTGGTCGCTGCGCTGCGGCGGTCGACGATCGGTCTGCGACCTCATACCCGCACCGGCCGTTGCGCGCGCTTGAGTCCCGCGGGCAGTTCGCGGGTCCGGACGTCGTGTTCGTAGTAGAAGTAGTCCACTTGCTGGGTGCTGTAATCCTTGAGCATCTTGCCTGCGGTCAACCCGCTGATGGCCGCCCCGATGATTGCGGTGCGTGGGAGAGATCGGTCCACCGATGGGACGCTAGCAGCGGGTTTGACGTACGTCAATGAATTCTGACGTCTGTCAAACATGGTGCGGTGGGCGCGAATTCAGCGCTCGTGGCTGCGGTTCGCTCGGGATCACGACCCCGCAGCAGAACTCGGCGGGGCTGCGGACGGCACGATGACGCCGCTGTCGATGAGGTGTTCGGTCAGCGGCGTGACGCCGACGGCGAAGTGCTCGGCCATCGCCATCCGCGCGCGACCGACGTCGCGCCGCTCGAAGGCGGCGATGATCCGGCGGTGGTCCTTCGTCGATTGCTTGGGCCACCCGGACAGCGTCGGGAACACCGATTCGGGGGCGTAACGCGTGATGCCGGACATGAACTGAGTCAGCTTCGGCGAGTCCGCCGCCACGTTGATCATCCGATGGAACTCGTGGTTCAGCCGCACCATGCGGTCGAGATCGCTGCTGCCGTATGCCTCTTCGAGCTGGTCCTGGATGGCCCGCAGCGCCTCGAGCTGCTCGTCGGTGATGTTCTCCGCGGCGCGGGCCGCCAGCTCGCCACCGATGAAGGCCTGCACGTTCGCCACGTCGGCGACGTCACGCGCCGTCACCTCCAGCACCGTGAAGCCGCGCCGCGGCAGTAGTTCCAACAGTCCCTCGGCGCGTAGGTTCAGCAGCGCCTCGCGCACCGGTGTGACGCTGACGCCCAGTTCGGCCGCGAGCTGATCGAGTCGCAGGTACTCGCCGGCACGAAACGTACCGTTGAAGATCCGCCTGCGGACGTAGCGCGCGACGTCGTCGGACAACTGCGGGCGTGCCGCGAAGTCCGCGTCAGAGTTGGTACTCACGCAACAAGCTCTTGCTGATGATCGTCTTCTGGATCTCGCTGGTGCCCTCGCCGATCAGGAGGAACGGGGCGTCCCGCATCAGCCGCTCGATCTCGTACTCCTTGGAATAGCCGTAACCTCCGTGGATGCGGAAGCTCTGCTCGGTGACCTCCGAGCAGTATTCGCTGGCAAGGTATTTCGCCATGCCTGCGGCGACGTCGTTGCGCTCGCCGGAGTCCTTCAACCGAGCCGCGTTGACCATCATCAGGTGAGCGGCCTCGACCTTGGTGGCCATCTCGGCGAGCTGGAAGGCGATGGCCTGGTGCTCGGCGATCGGCTTGCCGAAGGTGCTGCGCTGCTGGGCGTAGCGGATCGCGAGCTCGAAGGCCCTGATGCCCACCCCGCAGGCTCGGGCGGCGACGTTGACACGGCCTACCTCGACGCCGTCCATCATCTGGAAGAAGCCCTGCCCTGGCGCCTCGCCGAGCACGTCGGCATCATCGGCGCGGTAGCCGTCGAAGATCAGCTCGGTGGTGTCGATGCCCTTGTAGCCGAGCTTGTCGATCTTGCCGGGGATCGTCAGCCCAGGCAGCACCTCGCCGAAGCCGGCGGGCTTCTCGACCAAAAACGCGGTGAGGTTGCGGTGCGGTTTGTCGGCTCCCTCATCGGTCTTCACCAATGCCGCGACGAGTGTGGAGCTGCCGCCATTGGTCAGCCACATCTTCTGGCCGGTGATCGTGTAGCCACCGCCGTCGTTCCGCACGCCCTTGGTCCGGATGGCGGCGACGTCGGAGCCCAACTCGGGCTCGGACATCGAGAACGCGCCGCGCACCTCACCGGTCGCCATCCGGGGTAGGAAGCGCTGCTTCTGTTCGTCGGTGCCGTGCTGGCGGATCATGTACGCCACGATGAAGTGGGTATTGATGACACCGGAGACGCTCATCCACCCGCGCGCCAACTCCTCGACGCACAGCGCGTAGGTCAGCAGCGACTCGCCCAGTCCCCCATACTCTTCCGGGATCATCAGCCCGAACAGCCCCAGTTCGCACATCTGGTCGACGATCGCCTGCGGGTAGGCGTCGGCGTGCTCGAGCTGCTGGGCGTGGGGAATGACCTCCTTGTCGACGAATTGCCGCACGGTGGCGACGATCTCGGCCTGGACGTCGGTCAGCCCGGCGGTCTGTGCAAGCTTGGTCATCGGCGATCCCGCTTCGCTTCTCGCTGGCGTGTCATGCCGACACCTTCTCGAACACCGCGGCCAGCCCCTGACCGCCGCCGATGCACATGGTCTCCAGCCCGTAGCGGCCGTCGCGGCGGTGTAGTTCGCGTGCCAGCGTCGCCAACATGCGTCCCCCGGTCGCACCCACGGGGTGACCGAGGGAGATGCCTGAGCCCTGGACGTTGGTGCGTTCCAGATCCCCCGCGGTGAACCTCCACTCCCGCATCACCGCGAGTGCCTGCGCGGCGAAGGCCTCGTTGAGCTCGATGAGGTCGATGTCGGCGAGGTCGAGCCCGGCGTTCCGTAACGCCACGTCCGTGGCGGGCACCGGACCGATGCCCATGACGTTCGGCGGCACGCCCGCAACGCCCCAGGACACCAGTCGCACCAGGGGCGTCAGCCCGAGCGCGGCCGCCTTCGCCTCGGTGGTGACGATGCACATCGACGCCGCATCGTTCTGCCCGCTGGCATTACCCGCCGTCACAGTGGACTCCGGATCCTGCTTGCCGAGAATCGGTTTGAGTCGGCTCAGCGACTCCGTCGACGTATCCGCCCTGGGATGCTCGTCGGTGTCGATGACTTCGTCCCCACTGCGGCTCGTCACCGTGACCGGAATGATCTGGTCGGCAAGCAGGCCGTCCTTCTGCGCGGCCACCGCCCTGCGGTGCGAGGTGACGGCGAGCTCGTCCTGCTCCTCGCGCGTGATTCCGTACTGCCTGCGCAGGTTCTCGGCGGTCTCGATCATGCCGCCGGGCACCGGGTAGTCCCGGCCGCCCGCGGTGGTTCGGCCGCGGTTCAGCGCATCGTGCACTCGCACCCCGCCGCGGGAGCCGCCCCAGCGCATGTCGGTGGAGTGGAACACCACGTTGCTCATCGACTCGGCGCCGCCGGCGACCACCAGCTCGTTCTGGCCCGTCGCCACCTGCATGCAGGCCTGGATGACGGACTGCAACCCCGAGCCGCAGCGGCGGTCGAGCTGCATCCCTGGCACGGTGACGGGAAGCCCCGCATCGAGGGCGACGACGCGGCCGATTGCGGGCGCCTCCATGCTCGGATAGCAGTGCCCGAGGATGACGTCTTCCACGGCATCGGGCGCCACGCCCGTGCGCTCGAGCAGTCCCTTGAGCGCCGTGACCCCCAGCTCGACGGCGGTCAAGGACTTGAACATACCGCCATAGCGTCCGATGGGCGTGCGGACCGGTTCGCAGATCACCGCGGAAGTCGCGCCGGTCATCAAATGTGCCTTCCGCCAGTCACTTCCAGGACCGTTCCCGTCATGTACGACGACAGGTCCGAGGCGAGGAACAGCGCGACCTTGGCCACCTCGTCGGGCTCACCGGCGCGGGCCATCGGGATCTCTGCGAGCTTGCTGTCCCAGATGTGTTGCGGCATGGCCTCTGTCATCGCCGATCGGATCAGCCCGGGCTGAATGGCGTTGACCCGCACGCCAAGATGCGCGACCTCCTTGGCCGCGGCCTTCGTCAACCCGACGATGCCCGCCTTGGCCGCAGAGTAGTTCGTCTGGCCGACCAGTCCGACCTTGCCGGAGATGGACGAGATGTTGACGATCGCGCCGCTCCCCTGCTCGCGCATGACGCCTGCCGCCGTGCGGGTGCCATTCCAGCTGCCCTTGAGGTGGACCGCGATGACCTGGTCGAACTGTTCCTCGGTCATCTTGCGCATGGTGGCGTCGCGCGTGATGCCCGCGTTGTTGACCATGACGTCGAGACTGCCGAAGAGTTCGACGGCAGCGGCGACCAGCGCCTCCACGTCCGCGGCACTGGTCACGTCGCAGCGCACCGCGGCCGCGGTCTCGCTGCCACCCAGCTTCTCTACCGCCGCCTCGGTGGCGACCAGGTCGAGGTCGCCGAGCACGACGCGGGCACCCTCTGCGACGTATCGCTCGGCGATCGCGAAGCCGATCCCCTGCGCACCGCCGGTCACGACCGCGGTCCTCCCATCGAGCAATGGCATGTGTGCCCGTCCCTTCCTCGGCGTTCTGGTCTCCAACATAAAATATGATATTTCTTGTTGCCAAGCACCTCAGCCCGTCAGGAGAAATCCCAATGGCAGATTCCTCGGCCCCCTCACAGGTCGGTGACCAGGACTTCAGGGACATCCTCGCCGCGACGCGCGACTTCGTCCGCTCCGTCGTGATGCCGCGTGAGCTGGAGATCATGAACGACAATCAGGTACCGGACGACATCCGAGACCAGACGAAGGCGATGGGACTCTTCGGGTACGCGATCCCGCAGGAGTGGGGCGGCCTCGGCCTGAACTTGGCCCAGGACGTCGAGCTGGCGATGGAGTTCGGGTACACGACGCTCGCCCTGCGCTCGATGTTCGGCACCAACAACGGGATCGCAGGCCAGGTGCTGGTCGGCTTCGGCACCGACGAGCAGAAGGCGCACTGGCTGGAGGGCATCGCGTCGGGTGACGTCGTAGCGTCGTTCGCACTGACCGAGCCGGGCGCTGGTTCGAACCCAGCGGGCTTGCGCACCAAGGCCGTTCGTGACGGCGACCAGTGGGTCATCACTGGACGCAAGCAGTACATCACCAATGCTCCGACGGCTGACCTCTTCATCGTGTTCGCCAGGACACGCCCCGCGGATTCGGACGGCCCTGGCATCGCCGTGTTCCTGGTGCCTGCCGATGCTGCCGGCGTGGAGGTCGGCGCCAAGGACGCCAAGATGGGCCAGGAGGGTGCATGGACCTCCGACGTCAACCTCGACGAGGTCCGGGTCGGTGACGACGCACTCGTCGGAGGATCGGTCGACGTGGGTTACCGCGCCGCCATGACCTCGCTGGCACGGGGCCGCATCCACATCGCGGCGCTGTCGGTCGGCACCGCGCAGCGGGCTCTCGACGAGTCGGTGACCTACGCCGCCACGGCCACCCAGGGCGGCACACCCATCGGCGAATTCCAGTTGGTACAGGCCATGATCGCCGACATGCAGACAGGGGTCATGGCAGGTCGCGCTCTGGTTCGCGACGCCGCGAGGATGTGGGTCGACGACGAGGATCGCAGAATCGCACCGTCGACCGCGAAGCTGTTCTGCACCGAGATGGTCGGCAAGGTCGCCGATCTCGCGGTCCAGGTTCACGGCGGCGCCGGCTACATGCGGGACGTCCCCGTCGAACGGATCTACCGGGACGTGCGGTTGCTGCGCCTCTACGAAGGCACCAGTGAAATCCAACGCCTCATCATCGGCGGCGGATTGGTCAAGGCGGCGCAGCGGACTCGCTGACCCTCCCCCCTACGCGATGTAACGGACGATGGACTCCGCCACCGCCGCGGGCTTGGCGGAATCCTCGATCTCCACGGTGATCGTCGTCGTCGCCTGCACCGCCCCCTCGAGTTGATTGACGGCGGTGATCTCGCCGCGCGCCCGAATCTTCGCGCCCACCTTCACCGGGGTGATGAAGCGCACCTTGTTGTAGCCGTAGTTGACCGCCAGCGCGATGTCGTCGACCCGGTACAGCTGATGCGAGAAGTGCGGCAGCAACGACAGCGTGAGCAGGCCGTGGGCGATCGTCGACCCGAATGGGCCGCCCGCCGCGCGCTCGGGGTCGACGTGGATCCACTGGTGGTCGTCGGTGGCGTCGGCGAAGAGGTTGACGCGATCCTGAGTGATCTGCAGCCACTCAGTGGGCCCGAGTTGGCTGCCCAACGCCGCCGCAAACTCGTTCAGATTCTTGAAGACTTTCACGCACTCTCCTCTCTCGGGGGCCCAGACGGCGAAACCGAGCCCCAATTACCTGTAGCACCCCGGCCACCCGAAACACATTGGCAAAGATACGCAATTATTTGCCCAAATCATCCTAGCTATTCGCTATCAACATCACCAAATACTAACAAGCTGCACAGATGTAAATTAAAGCCATTGCCGCATTTCAGCGACCGTTAGCCAAACGTTTGGCCAGGTAGGTGACGGATCCACGGACTTCGGAAAACCTCCGAAGCCTAGCTGGGATCACGTCATCGTGGGACTGATACTTGTTTTGCGATTCCCATTACCCCCCACTGGGAATGACTGCAGCCAGCGACGACTTCTGTCCTCGCTGCTGCCCTACGAATGAGGCAAGAATGCATCCTCAACCGCTCCAATTCGGATTCTGGACCGACCGTGCGCCCACCGAAAACATCAGCTGGTGGGATCCCGATGCCGAATGCACCACGGTGCTGTCACGACCCGAGCTGGATCGCCCGCTATGGGAGGAGTACCTGCACGGCGCCGAGCAAAGCTACCGCCGACACGGCGTCGAGCGGGCGATCGACGTCTCCGACATCGCCGACGGCGCTGACACCGCGATGTTCTGGACGACGATCGACTCGTCGGGGCGCGTCATCGGCGGCCTTCGCGCCAAGGGACCCCTGCTGTCGGCCGACGACTCTCACGCGTCGATCGAGTGGTCCGGACAAGCGGGACTCGCCGCGGTTCGCAAGATGATCGACGATCGCGCGCCCTTCGGTGTCCTCGAGATGAAGACGGCGTGGACGACGGACGACAGGGACAGTGCGCGGCGGCTTTCGTACGCCCTGGCACGCACCATCTTCCACGCCATGGCTTTGCTGGATGTCCAGTTCGGGATGGCGACCTGCGCTCCGCACGTCCTCGAGCGGTGGCGCACCTCGGGAGCCGTGGTGGCACCCATTCCCGCGACACCGTACCCGGATGAGAGATATCGTACGAAGATGATGTGGTGGGACCGGCGCACGTTCGCCAAACATGCGGCACCGGACCAACTCCCAAAGATCCTCGACGAGATGCGGCTGGTGTCCAATTACGCCGAGGCGCACCGCGTCGACCACGCGGTCGCGCAGTGACGGGAAACGACGCCTTCTCGGACAGCGTCGCACGGGTGCTCGACCCTGGTGACGGCGGCGATGCCGAAGTCCTGGCCAGGCTGCGGACCGACCCGACGATCGACTTCGTCGACTCATTTCCCGCCCAAAGAGCGGCGCTGACCAAGCTGGGTCAGACGGTCGACGACCAAATCCGCGCGGAGGCACCCCGATTCGTCTACTACCCGTGGCGTCGGGCGGTCGTGAAGATCCTCGGCCCGCGGTCGTTCCGGCGGCTACGGCTGGACCGCAACCGAAATCTGATCACGGCCGACGAACAAGATCGCCTCGGGCGGTTGCACATCGGCGTCATCGGCCTGAGCGCGGGCCATGTCGTGGCGCACACGCTCGCGATGCAAGGGCTCTGCGGCGAGATGCGACTCGCCGACTTCGACGACCTCGAACTGTCGAATCTGAACCGGGTCCCAGCGACTGTCTTCGACCTCGGCCTCAACAAGACCACCGTCGCGGCCCGCAGAATCACCGAGTTGGACCCTTATCTCACGGTGCGGACCATCCCTGCCGGCATCGGCGCAGAGAACATCGCCGAATTCCTCGACGGTCTCGACATCGTGGTCGAGGAGTGCGACTCCCTCGATCTGAAGGTGCGCATCCGACAGGCGGCCCGCAAGCACCGGCTGCCCGTCCTGATGGCGACCAGCGATCGTGGGCTGGTCGACGTCGAACGTTTCGACCTCGAACCCGACCGGCCGATCTTCCATGGACTGCTCGGGGACATCGACCCAGAGTTGCTGGCGGGCTTGAGTGCCGGCGAGAAGGTCCCCTACGTGCTGCGGCTCATCGAAGTCGCCGGGCTGTCCGCACGCGGTGCGGGTTCCCTCCTCGAGGTGGGCCACACGGTCGTCACGTGGCCGCAGCTGGCCGGTGACGTGACACTCGGCGCTGGTCCGGTGGCAGAGGCCGTCCGCAGAATCGGTCTTTGCGAACCACTTTCGTCAGGCCGGGTTCGCATGGACGCCGGAGCCGCACTGGACCAGATCGCGACGCCCGACGCCGTCCCGGCGCTCGCGGATCACGAAACCGACTATCAATCAACGACATCCGAGCAATCCGCAGATCTCATCAAGACCGTGGTCACTGCGGCGGTGCGTGCCCCCTCGGGCGGCAACGTGCAGCCGTGGACCGTCGCAGCGACTGCCGACGAGGTCACGATCCGGCTGGATCCCGCCCGCACGTCCGCCATCGACGTCGGACTACGCGGAAGTGCCGTGGCCGTGGGCGCCGCGGCGTACAACGCCCGCGTCGCCGCGGCCGCGCACGGCGCCGTGGGGCAGGTCGATTTCGTGGAGTCCACGGGTGCCTACCCGTTGGCGGCCCGCATCCGGCTGGCGCCAGGTACCGATGACGACCTGGCGGCGTCGTACGGCGCGATGCTGCGTCGGGAGACCAACCGCAATCGGGGGGCCGGTGCGCCGCTCCCCCTCGGCGTCAGCGAGACGCTGGAGGCGGCCGCGCAGCGGGAAGGCGCCTGGCTTCGGGTGCTGACGTCGCGTGCCGACATCGACGAGGTCGCCGCGGTGTTCGCCGCTGCCGACCGCATCCGCTACCTCACCGCGAAACTGCACGAGGAGATGGTGTCCGAACTGCGATGGCCGGGCGACGAGGACCCGAACACCGGGATCGACGTGCTGAGCCTGGGGTTGGGTCCCCGCGGGGAGATGGCCCTGGAGATCCTGCGTCGTGCCGACGTGATGGCGGAATTGGCGGTGTGGAACGGCGGCACGGCCCTCGGTGAGGACACCGCCGCAGGACTCGCCGCAAGCTCGGCGGTCGTCGTCGTCTGCGTACGAGGGCACGGACTAGCCGACTACGCGCGGGGTGGATCGGCGGTCGAGGCGACGTGGATCGCCGCGCAGGAACTGGGCCTGGCGGTGCAGCCGATCTCGCCGCCGTTCCTCTACGCCACGAATGACGAGGAGTTGCAAGAGGTCTCGCCGAAGCACGCCGACGAACTGGCGGATCTGCGGTCCCGATTCCGCACCGCGGTTGGGCTCCCCGACGGTGGTGAGGACCTCCTGGTCCTGGTTCTGCGACTGTCGGTCGCCGAACCCGCCGCGGTCCGTAGCCGCAGACGCAACGTCAACATGGACGCCGCACCGCTACGCTAATTCAGTGCCCGCAGAAACACCGCCCCTGAGCCTGGACAGGCTGGTGACCTCCGTTGCCAGCCAACTCATGGCAACCAACGCGGCGACGTCTGCGGCGGTGTCCCAACAAGTGCTTGCCGGCCTGGTCGAATACTTCGACGTCGACGTCAGTTTTCTGCGGTACAACGACCACTCGATCCGTGCATCGATCTTGGTCGCCGAGTGGCCGCCGCGGACCGACATCCCCGATCCCGATCCGCTCAAGGTCGTGTACTTCAAGGACGCCGACCCCGTGTTCGCCTTCGCAGAGCACGCCAAGAAGCCGATGGTGTTCCGCCCGGACAACGAGGACTACCAGAAGAGGATCAAAGAAGGGCGCAGCATCCCGCTCACCTCAATGGCGGGGACCCCCCTGGTGTCTGGTGATCTCACGACGGGCGTGCTCGGCTTCGTGAAGTACGGGGACAGGGAGTGGAAACCCGAGGAACTCAACGCGCTTGAGGCCATCGCGACGCTGTTCGCGCAGGTCCAAGCCAGAGTGCAGGCCGACGAACGCCTGCGCTATCTCGCCGAACACGACGATCTCACGGGCCTGCACAACCGACGTGCCCTGATCGACAATGTCGACGCCAGACTCGCCGCCGGGTGTCCCGGGCCCGTCTCTGCGCTGTATCTCGACCTCGACCGCCTCAAGACCATCAACGACTACCTCGGCCACAACGTCGGTGACTGGTTCATCCGGGTGATCGCCGAACGACTGGAGCAAGGCACCGAGCAGGGGACCCTGATCGCGCGACTGGGGGGCGACGAGTTCGTCGTGATACCTCCGTCACCGACAACGACGTCAGAGGCCGAACAGCTGGCCAACCACCTGCTGTCGCTGCTCCGCGAACGCGTTCCCATCGACGGCGAGATGCTGACCAGGACCGTGAGCATCGGGGTGGCTGTCGGGACCCCGGGCCGCGACAACACCTCGGATCTGCTTCGTCGAGCCGACCAGGCGGTGCTCGCAGCCAAGGGGGCCGGCGGCAACCAGGTCGCGGTGTTCTCCGACGAGATGTCCCTGCGGACGGACTACCGCAACGACATCGAACTTCACCTCCAGGACGTCATCGAGAACGGCGCGCTGTTCCTGCAGTACCTCCCCGAGGTGGACATGCGGACCGGCGAGGTGCTCGCGACCGAGGCCCTGGTGCGGTGGAACCACCCGACCCGCGGTCTGCTGTCTCCTGCCGTGTTCATCGCGGTCGCCGAGTCCATCAATCTGGCCGGCGACCTCGGGCGCTGGGTGCTGCGCACGGCGTGCGAGGAATTCGCGAGATGGCGTGGCCTCGGCGTCGCCGATGGGATCGTGCTCAGGGTCAACGTGTCACCCGTACAGCTGGTGACCGACGGATTCGTGGAGTCCGTCGCGGCCGTGATGCGCGAATTCCAGCTCGACCCCGGCACGGTCTGCCTCGAGATCACCGAGAGCGTCGTCGTTCAGGACATGGAGACCACCAGCGTCACGTTGGCCGGCCTGCGGGACGTGGGCGTCCAGGTCGCGATCGACGACTTCGGGACCGGGTTCAGCGTGCTGTCACACCTCAAGTCGCTGCCCGTCGACGTACTGAAGATCGACCGAAGCTTCGTCGCCGAGCTCGGCTCGAACCCCGACGATCTCGCGATCGTGCGCGCGGTCATCGCCCTTGCCGAGGCATTCGAACTGGAACTGGTGGCCGAGGGCGTGGAAACCCAGATCGCGGCGATGACGCTGTTGCATCACGGCTGTCACCGGGCGCAGGGATTCCTGCTTTCCCACCCGCTCACCGGCGAGGACATGGCCGCGCTACTGGCCGAGGGCCGGGTACCCGTGCATTTTTCCGCATCGCCAACCCTCTAGCGCCGGCTGCCGGGCGTCGTGCAGCCCGTCGCGCAGCTGACGGCGTGATCCGGTGCACGTGGGTCGCGACGGCGCCAATGGCTCGGTGGCCAACAGCTCGACCCGCCCGAAGCGGCTCGCGGTCCGCCCGACGAGGCAGACGTGCAGCCGATCACCTGCGACGAGGTCGGCGTGCTCGTCGTCGCCAGGATCCTGGTCGTGAGGCGCGAAGGTGATGCCGTACCGGGTCCTCACCGCCAAGGGGCCGTCCGGGGTCGTCAGCACGACTCCGACGATGACCCCCTCCTCGAACACGATTCGTTCCAGCGCGCTGGAAGTCTGCACCTCGATGTCGCGTTCCCGCGCCTGTTCGGTCAGCCACTGGCGCAACGCGCCGGCACCGAAGCCGTCGGCCCATTCCATCGATCCCACCGACAAGACCTCGATGGACTGGCCGTTGGCCGACCGCATCGTGGTGGTGGGCCAATCGCTCGTGCTGGTGTAGAGCAGACCGTACGGCGACGCTATGCACTGCTCGGCCCACGCGGTCAGACGAGCGCCCACGAAGGTCTCCACCGGGCTGCGGAACGCCTCGTCCCTGGACAGGTTGCGCGCATCGCGCCGGGGCACGGCACCATCGCGGACCAGGTTCGCCGACTCCAGCAGACCCTCGGAGATCGCCGCGAAGTACTCGTTGGTCTCGAGGTCCAGTGTGTCGTGAAGCAGCGAGCTGTGCTTGGCCATCACTCGTTCACGGATCGCCACCGGGGCCGCGTCGCCACGATAGGCGGGCGCGGCATCGACCAGCATCACCTCACCACCGGCGTCCACCGTGGCGATGGCGTTGGCCAGGCCCCCGATTCCAGCGCCGATGACCGCGACGTCGACTTCTGTATCCCACATAGGCGTTACTTACTCCGCGATTGCTGGTTGGCTGATTGATGAATTGCCAGAGATGGCGAAAGATCTGTCCCGCAGAGCGGCTGCGCATGCTGCGATCGCCATAGTGCCGCACTTCGCGCCACTTTTTCGGTGAATGAGCATTCGTGGGTAAGCGTCGTCAATTGACGTTGCTGTAGTCGAATAAATGAGCGCATCGAGTTTGCCGCTGGCGTCCGTCACGCAGTCCGGGCACGCGGCACCGAGCACCCCCGCAGGACGGGGGCGGGCGTGCCGACGGCGACCGTCGACACTCGGCGCCTTGAGCGCTGGCTTCAGACCGGAAGTCGCCACAACGGGTACTTTACATACTTTTGGAATGAACTGCAGCACTAGATTTGACGGAAGGTCCGGAGCAAAATTGGCTACGGACGCGACCAAAAGTCCTGGCAACCTTGCGATCGAAGGGGAGGACTCGCCCGACCACAGGTATGCCGAGGTGTGAAGTGCGCCACCCTCGGGGAAGTGCGCCACCCCCCCGAGTCGGAGGCCACGCACGTTCGACAAGTGAGGACCGAACGACCGGTGACGGATTTCTTGGAAGGCAGGGGCGATACCGCCCGGCGGCTGATACTGCACGCCGCGTCACGCCAGTTCGCCGTCATGCCGTACAGCCAGGTGAACCTGGACGACATCGTCAACTCCGCCGACGTCACCAAGGGCGTCCTCTATACCCACTTCCGGTCGAAACTCGATCTCGCGACTGCCGTGGTGGATCATCTCCTCGAGGTGGCGTGGGACATCGCCGCCAAGCGGATCGCGCTCGGACTCGGTGGCCTCGAGGCGCTCATCGACTACGGGTACCTCATCGCGGTGGCCGACGTGAGCCACCATCTGACCCGGGCGGCCATCAACCTCTACGAATCGATCGGCCGCTTCAACGGCCTCCAGACCAGGATTTCGGAGAACTGGGTTCAGACCTTCGCCGACATCGCCAAGCGCGGTGTCGTCGAGGGCGACATCCGACCGGAGTGCGATCCGGAACACGTCGCCCGCCTGCTGACCTCGCTGTACCTCGGTGTCCGCCAGACGAGTAACCTCGACGACGCCGAGCAGTTCATCGGGGATTTCGAGGCAATCCTGTTGGTGGCCCTCCCGGGCTTCGCAAATCCGGATCGCCTGCCATACCTGATGGACTTCATCAGACGCCGGTCGGCACTCGCGATCAAGAATGCCGCGCCCTTGGGCGCCAACAAACTATGATCCCGACCAACGACCGCCACCCGGATGGATCGACGGAGGTGCTGGAAAATGGTGCGCCAGGCTCGATCCGAGGCGACACGCAGGAAGATCATCGACTCCGCAGTCGACTTGATCAATGAGATCGGTTACCCCGCTGCCGGCTTGGGCGACATCATCGAACGCGCCGAATTGACCAAGGGCGCACTGTATTACCACTTCGACTCGAAGGAAGCGCTGGCGACCGCGATCATCGAAGAGGGCTCGGAGAGCTTGCTGGGTGCCTTTCGCGCGGCAGAGCGATCGAGCTCTCCCGCGATGGAGAACGTCATCCACGGCTCGTTCGTCGTGACGGACGTGCTCGGCACCGACCGCGTCGTCCGCGCCGGAGCCCGGCTACTCCGCACCTTCGGCGGATTCAACCCCGCAGCAAAGAGCACATTCCAGATGCTCGTGGACGAACTCGTCGAGCGCATCAAGACCGCCATCGCCGAGGGTGACCTGCGCTCGACTCTGGATGCGGAGACGACCGGCTCCGCGATCGTGGCCGGGATGCTGGGAGCCGAACTGCTCTCCAGCGCGCTGGCCGACGGAGCCGATGTGCGGGCCCGCTTCGCGCGCACGTGGGAGTTGCTTCTGCCCGCCATCGTCGCCGACGAATCGCAGAACTACTACCGCGAGTTCCTCTCCCGCCAGGCCTTGCGCCAGAACCCGCCGCCGCAGGCAGCTGGATAGCTGGGTTTACTGTCTCCTGTACCGGTATCCAACGACGGGGGCAGGCAGTGGACCTTCTGTGGTCACCGACCGACATCGCGTTTCGCGACGAGGTGCGCACCTTTCTCGACGAGAAGCTGACACCGGAGCTGCGAGAAGCCGGCCGGTTGATGACCAGTGTCTACAGCGACCACGACGCGAGCCTCGAATGGCAGCGCATCCTGCACGAACGCGGTTGGGCGGCACCGGCATGGCCGGTCGAACACGGCGGCTGCGACTGGAGCCTGACCCAGCACTACATCTTTAGCCGTGAGACAACCCTTGCCGGTGCACCCTCGTTGTCACCCATGGGCATTCGCATGGTGGCGCACGCGATCGTCAAGTACGGCACACCAGCTCAAAAGGGCTACTTCCTCCCCCGCATCCTCACCGGCGCGGTGTTCTTCTGCCAGGGATACTCCGAGCCGGAGGCCGGGTCCGATCTCGCCGCACTCTCCATGGCCGCGGTCGATGACGGCGACGACCTGGTGTGCACTGGCAGCAAGATCTGGACGACGCACGCCCGCGAAGCGAACTGGATGTTCGGTCTGGTCCGGACCTCGCGTGCCGGGAAGAAGCAGCAGGGCATTACGTTCGTGCTCATCGACATGACGTCCCCGGGCATCCAGATCAGGCCTCTCGTCATGACATCCGGCGAGGAGATCCAGAACCAAGTCTTCTTCGACGAGGTGCGGGTGCCCAAGACCAACGTGATCGGTGAGATCGACGACGGCTGGACCGTCGCCA
>JAOPUT010000144.1 GCA_025963385.1 Mycobacterium sp. | reverse complement strand
TGACGTTGGTGAGGAACGGAATCTTGTCGACGGTGTCGTTGACGAACTTCAGCGCCCGGTCGCCGAGTGAGTTCAGGTCGGTCCGCGACATCCACGCCGAGACGCTGCGGACCATGGCGCTGATCTGGACAACCGCCAGCAGGATGAGCAGACCGACCGGGACGATGACCGAGAAGATGGCGGCCAGGAGCGTGAACGTCACCGACAGGCCTCGGCTGAGACGCTTGAGGAACCAGTCGAACAGCGGGTTGAACAGGTACGCGACGACCGCTGCGACGACGATGAGCATGAAGTAGCCGCGGAGGAAGTACGCACCGAACGCCAGCGCGACGACGGTCGCGATGGCCAGGGCGCGCTTCTGCGTGCCGGTGAACTCCGTTTTCATGGCCACGGCCATGATCCTGTCAGGAATGCCCGCCTGACGACCAACTTTGTCCTGCGGCCTACTGCTCCGTCAGCTTGTTGACGTGTTCGATGATGTCGGGGTAGCGCTTCATGTGGGCGCCGCCGTTGAGGTCGAGTACCTCGCCGGTGAGCCACGGCGCCTTGGTCAGGAACAGCACGGCCTGGGCGACGTCCTCCGGGGTGCCCGCGCGGCCGAGCGGGGTGTTCTCGACGTACTCCTCGACGACGCCGGGAACCATCGCGGCGCCCTCGGTGAGCGGGGTGTGCACGAATCCCGGCGCGACAGCGTTGACCCGGATCCGGCGTCGCGCCAGTTCGAGTGCGGCGACCTGGGTCAGCATCGACAGTCCTGCCTTGGCCGAGCAGTAGGCACTCATGCCGACGGCGGGCTGGCGAGCGTTGAGTGAGGAGATCGACACCAGCGAGCCGCCGTCGGTCAGGTGGCGGCCTGCGTACTTGGCGACGATGAACGCGCCCGTCAGGCAGACGTCGACGACGGACCGGAACTGGTCGACCCCGAGGTCGACGATGAGGCCGATGGTGGAGAATCCCGCGCAACTGACCACGGCGTCGACGGACCCGGTCTCGGCGAAAAGCGTTGCGACCGAGTCCTCGTCGGCGACGTCGACGAACCCCCCGCGATGCGGCTCGCCCAGTTGGGCGGCGCGGTTCCTGGCGCCCTCGAGGTTGAGATCGGCGATCACGACGCGGTAGCCGTCGGCGGCCAGCGCCTGCGCGGACGCCCACCCGATGCCGGAGGCGCCGCCGACGACGATCGCGGTGCTCACGCGGTGCCCGGCTCGGGGCGCGGGTCGGCCCACTTCGCGTGGATCGCGCCCCACGGGTCGGCATAGGGCACCGATCGCCCGTAGTAGGCGGCGCGGCGGGTGAAGATGGCCTTGGTCAGCGGTGCCGCGACGCGGAGCAGGTGGCGGCGGATCCCGGCCTTGTTGGCCGTCTCGATCAGCATCTCGGGCCACGAATGATGTTGGTGTCGAAGCACTTCCTGAGCACGGGTGGTGTCCATCCAGTCGGTGTTGAACCAATCGGCGTCGCGGGTGGGGTCGCCCTTCAGCCCGGTGGGCAGGCCACCGACGAGTCCCATCGCGGCGGCCATCGCGGGGGCGACGTCGCCCTGGATCAGCCGGTGCGTGTCGTCACCGCCGATGAGCAGCGTCTCGCCGACCGCATCGGCGGTGGTGGCCGCCGCGAATGCCCGTGCCACGTCACGGACGTCGACCGTCTGGAGCCGTCCGTCGGTGGGCAGCAGCCCCTCGAAGTAGAGGTTGTCCAACTTCATGTACGCCGCCGGATCCACGGTCAGCACGCCGCCGAGGCGCAGGATCACCCAGTCCAGCGACGATGCGCGAACCAGCTTCTCGGCCTCGGCCTTGTGTGCGCCGTAGACGTCGGCGGGGTTGAGGGGGGTCTCCGCCGTCAGGACGTCGGGGTGGGTGTGCGGGTTGCGGGCACCGTAGACCGCGATGCTGGACGCCTGCACGAACCGCGGCGGGGTGGGCAGCGTCGCGGCGGCGGCCAGCAGGGACGCCGTGGCGTCGACGTTGACCTTCTCGGCGAGTTCCTTCCTGGTGTAGATGAAGGGCGGGATGATCGCGGCCAGATGAATGATGGCGGCCGGCGCGACGCCCGTGACCAGCGCGTCGACGGCGGCGGGGTCCGTGAGGTCGGCGTACTGCACCTCGACGCCCGGCGGCAGCTTCTCCGCAGCCTTCCGGTTCGCCGGAATGTCGAGGTCGGTGGCCACCACCCGGCGACCGTCGGCCGCCAACCGCTTGACGGTCGACGACCCCACCAGCCCGAAGGCACCCGTCACGAGTACGGCGTCGGTCATGTAACTCCCTCTTCGGAACTGCAACGTGTTGCAGGCATCATTGCCTAGACGCTTGCTCTGCACCAGAGTTGCCCGCGCTCGATCGGTTCACTCATCCCGTACGCAGCGGAATCCGACGTGGCTCATCCCGGTGTCGACCATCTGCGGTCGGCGTGCGGCGGGGCGGTAACGCAGGCAGTAGCTGTCCGCGCACAGGAAGGACCCACCCTTGATCACCCGTCGGCCGATCTCGAAGGGCTGCGCGGGATCGTAACTGTCAGCGGCGCAACACGATTCAGTCACTCTGTCGTCGGACCACCAGTCGGTGGTCCACTCCCACACGTTGCCCGCCATGTCGTGGAGGCCGTAGCCGTTCGCCGCGAAGCTCCCGACCGGTGCCGTGGTGCCGTACCCGGTGTCGGGAAGGTATGGGAACTCGCCGTGCCAGTAGTTGGCCAGCCGCCGACCGGGCGGCTCCGGCTCATCGCCCCAGGTATAGGTCTTGCCGTCGAGGCCACCGCGGGCGGCGACCTCCCACTGCGCCTCCGTCGGCAGCGCCAGGTCCGCCCAGCTCGCGTACGCCTCGGCGTCGTCGAACGCGACGTGGACGACGGGGTGCTGCTCGCGGCCCCGCAGTCCGGACCTTGGTCCGCGAGGGTGGTTCCAGCACGCACCCGGCGTCCAGGTCCACCACTGGCTCAGGTGCCGCAGGTCGACGGGCCCCGGCGTGCGGTGGAACACCATTGAGCCGGGTTGCAGGTTCTCCGGCGGCGCGTCCGGGTAGGCGGCCGGATCCGGTGGCCGCTCCGCGACGGTGACGTAGCCGGTGTCCTCGACGAACGCGGCGAAGTCGGCGTTGGTGACCTGGTGGCGCTGTATCCAGAAGCCGTCGACGGTTTCGGCGTGCGACGGCGCCTCTTCCGGATAGTGCGCATCGGAGCCGAGGACCGCGCTCTGCGGTGGGATCCACGCGAGGTCCCCAGCGGGCGTTGAGATAGCGCTGTTGGTCACGAATCGGGGCCGTTCGCGACCGTGAGCGCTATCTGAACGCTGTCGTTACTCAAAGATCCGGGCCCAGTCGTTGCGCATGCTGACGACGGTCCAGCCGTACTGGTCGGCGTGCGCCAGTACGCGTTCCGCTCCTGCGGTGTAGTCGAATTCGCGCTCTGCGTCGTCGTGAAGCACCACCAATCGCAACGACGCCGCATCGGGCCGGCCCGAGAACATCAGCATCTCGTCGTCGCCGTTGGTGTTGCCTGCGGCGAGGATCGGGCGCCTGCCGATCCGGTTCCACAGTCGCACCGGCTTCTCCGGTCCGTCGTCCCAGATGTCGAGTGCCGGCTGGATCAACAGGTCGCCGTTGCCGTCGTCACCCTCGAACTTCAGGCCCTGCGCGCTGCCCACCACGCGCTCGGGTGGGATGCCATAGATCGCCGAGGTGATGGGTCGCATGAAGTCGCGCCCGCCACCGGACACGATGTAGCAGGTGAAGCCGTGGGCTTCGAGGTAGCGCAGCAACTCGACCATGGGTGCGTACGTGCAGGCCGAATACGGTCGCCCGAGCGTCGGATGCGTCGCCACCCCGTAGAACTCCGAGACGAGTGCCGCGTGCTGTTCGACGGTCATGGACTGGTGCAGCGACATAACCGCTCCGGCAAGCACGTTCAGGTCACCGTCATCACCCTGATAGTGCCTGGTGATGGCGTCCCCAAACCACTTCAGGTCGCCGTTGACCGCAGCTTGGTATGGCTGCTGGCCGGCCAACGAAGGATCGGCGGCGGCCTTCTCGGCCAGCCTGCGGACGATGAAGTCGAGTTGGATGTACATCGGCTTCTCGCACCACAGCGTGCCGTCGTTGTCGAACACCGCGACCCGCGCCTCCGGCGTGACGAAGTCAGGCCCGTCGGTCGTCACGCGCCCCACGAAGTCGACGATCGCCGACTTCGTGGGACCGTCGTTCCAGGACGCCAGCATCTAGTCGGCCGCCAGGAACTCGTCGAGTTTCTTGACGATCTGGTCGATGCTGAAGCTGGCCGGTGGGTGCCGGGGCGGGAACTCCTTGAACGTGTCCAGGAAGGCCGACGCCATCGCCGTCGCGTAGAGGACGAAGAAGTCACGCCGCAGGAACCACTCGTAGTAGGTGTTCGAGGTGATGTCGGCGTACTCGAACGGGTCGGTGCGCAGGTTGAAGAGCTTGGGCACCCGTAGCTCCGTGAACGGCTCGGACCAGGTCCGCAGCGTGCCCTGCGCCCGCTGCTCGGCGAACACGATCTTCCAGTTCTCGAATCGCATCCCGACCAGTTGGGCGTCGTCGTTGAAGTAGAAGAACCCGCGCCGCGGGCTGTGCTCCACCTCGCCCAGCAGATAGGGCAGAAGGTTGAAGCCGTCGATGTGCACCTTGTACTCGAGATCGCCGACCTTGTATCCCTTCTTCAGCTCGTCGCTGACGTCGGGGTTGCCCGCGGCGGCCACGAGCGTCGGCAGCCAATCGTGGTGCTGGATGATGTCGTTGGAGATGCTGCCCGCCTTGATCCTTCCGGGCCAGCGGATCAGCTCCGGCACCCGGTAGGCGCCCTCCCAGTTGGTGTTCTTCTCGCTGCGGAACGGCGTTGTGCCCGCGTCGGGCCAGCTGTTGCGGTGGGGGCCGTTGTCCGTGGAGTAGATGACGATGGTGTCGTCTGCGATGCCGAGCTCGTCGAGGGCGTCGAGCACCGTGCCCACGTTCTTGTCGTGGTCGATCATCGCGTCGTGGTACTCGGACTGCCACAGCCCGGCCTGGCCCTTGCTGCCCGGTTTGAGGTGTGTGTACAGGTGCATGTGGGTGAAGTTGCACCACACGAAGAACGGGTTGTCGGCCGCGTGCTGGCGCTTGATGTAGTCGACGGTGCGGTCGGCGATGTCGTCGTCGATGGTCTCCATCCGCTTGGCGGTCAGCGGGCCGGTGTCGGTGATGGTCTGCTTGCCGACCGGGCCGAACTTCGGGTCGTCGGGTTCAGTAGAGACCTCGTCGGTGGCCTTGCAGTCGAGCACACCGCGGGGCAGTGCCAGGTCGTGCAGACGGGGGAACTGGTCCTTGTGCGGGTAGTCGAAGTTCTCCGGTTCCTCCTCGGCGTTGAGGTGGTACAGGTTTCCGTAGAACTCGTCGAACCCATGGACGGTGGGTAGGTACTTGTTCAGGTCGCCGAAGTGGTTCTTGCCGAACTGGCCGGTCGCGTAACCGAGCGGTTTGAGCAGTTCGGCGATGGTGGGATCCTCGGCGGCCCAACCGATGTCGACGCCGGGCACGCCGACCTTGCTCATTCCGGTCCGGTACACGCTTTGGCCACTGATGAAGGCGGCACGGCCCGCGGTGCAGCTTTGCTCGCCGTAGGAGTCAGTGAACCGCATGCCCTCGTTGGCGATGCGGTCGATGTTGGGCGTGCGGTAGCCCATCATCCCGTCGCTGTAGCAACTCAGATTCGAGATGCCGATGTCGTCGCCCCAGATGACCAGGATGTTGGGCTTGCCGCCGGGCATGATGAGCTCCCTCGCTCGACTGTCGATCAGATCGCACCGTGCGAGGGCAACGCTATGCGGGCACCGCCTGCCGTGTCAGGGCTTGCATGATCTTTCTGCCGCCAATTACGCGGGAGCGGGGACGGGTACCCCTGCACCCTTCAGTTGCGCGTACAACGCCGTGTAGTACGGGAGGCAGTCGGCCATCGCGGCCTCGGTGGTGTACAGCGGGCGGTAACCCAGATCGCGCTCGGCCTTGGCGGTGGAGAAGTAGTTGTCCAGGTAAACGCGTTCCACCGCAAGGGGTTCGAGCAGTGGCCGGGGCAGACCGAAGCGGAAGTGCAGCCACTGCCACACCGACATCACGGCGTGCACCAGCCGCCCCGAGACCCGAAACCTCGGCCACCGGTGTCCGCACGCCTCGATCACCGGTCGGGAGAACTCGAACATGTTGATCGGCTCGCCGTCGTTGACGAAGTACGCCTGACCGGGTGCCGAGCCGCCGGGCACCAGATGCTCGGCGGCGAGGATGAAACCGTGAATCAGGTTGTGCACGTAGGAGTTGTCGAGTTTGACGTCCTTGCTGCCGACGAGCACCTTTACATGGCCGGCCAGCACGCTCTCGAACAGCTTGCGGAACATGGTCTGGTCGCCACGGCCCCAGATGCCACTGGGCCGGATGCTGCAGGTGAGCATGCCGCCATTGCCGTTCTCGGAGAGCACGAACTTCTCCGCCACCACCTTGGTCTCGGTGTAGAGATCGGCGAATCGCGTTGTGTAGGGCATGGTCTCATCACCGCCGGTGATGCTGTGGCCGCCCATCACGAC
>JAOPUT010000064.1 GCA_025963385.1 Mycobacterium sp. | reverse complement strand
GAGTTGCTGTGGATCGCGGCGGCAGCAATCGACTTCGGCAGTCCCCTGCTAGCGGGGACGAACGGACTTCGGGTCATACCTTCGTATTTCATCGAGCGCCACGGTTCGGTCATCATCATCGCGCTCGGTGAGACGATCGTCGCGCTTGGAGCGGTGACATCCGAAGACCTGCGCCTCCCCGGTGTCCTGGGCGCTGTGGTTTGCGGGGTGCTGATCTCGGCCACCCTGTGGTGGACCTACTTCGGCCTCACCGCAGGAGCCGAAGAACGCATGCGGCGAACCCCTGCCGTCGATCGGCCACGGTTGGCCCTAGAGGCCTACAGCTACCTGCACCTGCCGCTCGTCGCGGGGATCGTCTTGTTCGCCGTAGGGACCCGGGTTTCGGTGGAACACGTCGACGAACCGCTGGCGCCGCTGGCCGCCCTCGCCCTTACCGGAGGGGTGGCTTTGTTCTACGCCGCCGAGGTGGCCTACCGATGGCGTGACCACCATCAGCTCACAGTCGATCGGCTCCTCGCCGCCGCCGCGTCTCTCCTGGTGTTTCCGGTGGCGACTTCTGTCCCGGCCGTCTCGTCACTGACCATTCTCACCGCGATCGGAGTCCTGCGACTCGCGTGGGAGCTATGGCGGCGACCTCAGATAGGCACCGGCAGGGCGGGAAGCGTGCGGTGAGGCAGAGCTGGCAATCCGCTGCTGTTGTCGTGTGACCCGAGGAACCGGGCGCTGATTTCGTCCTGTCAGCACCACAGGACGAGGAGGTCGGATTGCGGTAGGCCGTGGACACTTCGGAGCCGGAAATGCGCTTCGGAGCGCCAACTTCGGGTATGCCTGTCCTTGGAAAGGGGCGGGCTCGACAGGAGCCGAGCCTGGCACTCCAAAATGAACGATGAACCGCACAGCCCGTCACAAGGCACCCCCCAGGTCGAACAGGCTTTGACAGCTGGACTGGCCGCACTGTCGCGTGTCACTTTCAGTGACTCCGACGCCGGTGAAATCTTTCGGGTCGCCACCACCGCCGTCGGCGGAGTTGGGTCCTGCCGCGTCGAGGCCAGTTACCGTTCGGTGAACGGCGAATTCGTGCGGTTTCCACCATCGCAGCCAGTACACCCCGAGACCGACCGGCATCGTCAATCCAACTGGGATGGCCGGATCGACGTCGAAGACGGTCGGTGGGGGTGGGCGTTCCCGCTGCGTCACCGACGCGCGGTAAGTGGGTGCTTGGTGGTCAGCGCCGCCGACGCACCGACGAAGGATCAAACCCGGCTGCTGATGATCCTGGCTCAGCAGACCGGTTGTGCCTTGGCGCACGCCGCAACGCATGACCGCGACTGCGGCGATGCGGCGCAAGTGACGAAGGCGAATGTCGATCTAAAGGAAGCCAACCGTGAACTCGCCGCAACCGTGGCGCGGTTACAGCGGCAGACGAAGGTGCACGAGGCATTGAGCGCAGCACTGGCCGCGGGGACGGGCGAACAAGGAATCGCCGATGCTTTGAACGAGCTAACGGGGCACCCGGTGGCCATCGAGGATCGGTTCGGCAACCTGCATTGCTGGGCCGGGCCCGGACGACCGCAGCCCTACCCCAAACAAGGGGCGGCGCAACGCGAGCTCATACTGCACGAGCTGGCCGCGCAGAACGGTCGAGCACGAATCGGACGGCGAGTACTTACGCTCGTCCAACCCCGGGCCGAGATCCTCGGAGTTCTCGCCTTGACCGACCCGGACGATACGGTGACCGACGATGCCTTGAACGCTCTGCACTATGGCGCCATCGTTCTGGCACTGGAGCTTTCTCACCAGCGGACCGTTGCTGAGATAGAACTCAATCTGCGCCGCGACCTCGTCGACGACCTGTTGGCAGGCACTGACCGGGATGGGGCGTACGCCCGTGCCGACGCCCTGAACCACGACCTGCGGCGCCCCCACTACGTCGTGGTCGTCCAAAGCACCGGTCGCACCGAGGACGCCCTGCCCGTCGCCGCCGGACGCGCCGCAACCGCGTTGCGGCTGAACTACCTGCAAGGGCGCCATGCTGGTCTGGTCGTGCTGCTCACCGACGGCCGTCCGGACCCACAGGCGCTGCACCGCACGATCAGTCAAATACTTGGCAAGACCACCAGCGTGATCGGTATCGGCTCCCGATGCTTGGTGCCCGATGACATTCCGCAGTCCTTCATGGAAGCCCGTCGGGCCATGAGCATCCGCCAACGCTCAATGAGTCCGCACGGCGCAGCGGCGTTCGACGAACTGGGTTTCTATCGCCTCATCGACGCCGCCCACGGCGGTGGTGAGGTCGAAAGCTTCGTGCGCGAATGGCTGGGCACACTGCTGGACTACGACGACAGGAAGAACTCCGACCTGGTGATGACCCTGAGCGATTACCTGGAGTGCGGCGGAAGCTATGACGAATCCGCAGCTGCACTGCACATCCATCGCAGCACACTCCGTTACCGGCTGGCACGCATCGCCGAACTCACCGGCCACGATCTCCGCAACGTCGATACCCGGTTCAACCTGCACGCGGCGACGCGAGCGTGGCGCTTCCTGACCTGAAGCTGACTGGGAACCGGCTGCGAGGGCTGTCTAGGATGAGTCGGCGCCCGACTCGCTGACAGCGATCCTGTTCGTCTTGGTGTTCTCGGCCTTGGGCACATAGACCTTGAGCACGCCATAGGCCAAGGACGCTTCGACGTCGGCTTCCCGGAGCTGGCCCGGCAGCGTGACGCGCAACTCGAACTCACCGACGCGCCGAGTCCGGCGGCGGAAGAGACCTTCGCGCTCGCGCTCCTTGACCTCGCCAGTGACCACCAGTTCGTTGCCGTTCAGATTCACGTCGACGTCCTCGCGTCGCACACCAGGAAGCTCGATCTCGATTTCGTACGCGCTGTCGGTTTCGACGATGTCGGCCGATGGCAACCAGGCACCTTGCCCTGCCTTGCCGCCAAACACCGACTGCGCCAACCGATCCATCTCGGCATAGAGATTCCCGAAATCGTGAAACGGGCGCCACTGCCCAGAACCAGCGGATCCCTTCGTGGACAGAGTCATGTCAGCTCCTCTTCTCGTTCGTCAGCGGTTGTGTCAAAGACTGTCCCCTCGAAAGTGGCGGGGCACCTCGGGCTGTGAGGACGATTTCCGGCCTGTGACTTCGCGCGCGCGGGTCGGTCGTGGCGAGCGCAGGCGGCCCTCAGAACACCAGCCGAAACAGCGTGAACGCCCGGTCCCAGTGTTCGGGCGACGGGTTGGAGACCGTCGGGTCCACTACCCGAATCGACCTGGCCAAGGCAATACTTAAGCCGCCGAACAACTCTGGCAGCAGTTCCTCGGTTTCGTCGGCGAATGTCACGTCAGCCGGCGGTTGCCGCACCACCTGCCGCAGAAGCTCGCGAATCTCTTCGGCTTCCTCGAGCTTGTCGAATTCACGCATCCGTTCCTGGACACCCTTGGTGATCGGAAGATCCTGTGCCACAATCACGTCCCGCCCGTTCCAGGTGGCCGAGTTGCGTCCGGCGATGGCAATGTCATCGATCTCCTCGTCGATGAACTCCTGGAAGCGACGCACGTCGCTCTTGTCGATCTTGATACTGGCAACCGAGCGGAAGAAACGTTGGAATACCGGAATACCCGACGGATGGGTCACGCGTTACCTCCGGTACATAGATCCAAACTGGTCCGACCAGTACTACGGTCAAAATGCTCGCACTC
>JAOPUT010000045.1 GCA_025963385.1 Mycobacterium sp. | reverse complement strand
ACGCCTCGCTCGTCACGCCTTCCTCCATGTCACCGTCGGAGGCGATCACGTAGATGAAGTGATCGAACGGGCTGGTGCCCGGCGCTGCGTCCGGGTCGAAGAGGCCGCGTTCGTAACGCGATGCCATGGCCATTCCGACCGCCGACGCCAGCCCCTGACCGAGCGGCCCGGTGGTGATCTCGACGCCCTTGGTGTGGCGGAACTCCGGATGTCCCGGTGTCTTCGACTTCCAGGTGCGTAGCGACTCGATGTCTTCGAGCTCGAGGCCGAAACCACCCAGGTACAGCTGGATGTACAGGGTCAGACTGCTGTGGCCGGCGGAGAGCACGAAGCGGTCCCGGCCGAGCCAGTGGACGTCGGACGGGTCGTGGCGCATCTGACGCTGGAACAGCGTGTACGCCAGCGGCGCCAGACTCATGGCCGTGCCGGGGTGGCCGTTGCCGACCTTTTGCACGGCGTCCGCGGCGAGCACGCGCACGGTATCGACGGCAACCGAGTCGACGTCGGCCCAGTCCTCCGGGTGGTGGGGACGAGTGAGTGCGGAAATCTCTTCCACTGTGGTCACGAGCGAGCTCCTCGGGTCGGCAAGCTGTCACTGAATACCCTAGTGCCGATGAGTTCATCGCCGCAGGCCGCGTTGCCCAAGTTGGTTGGGCGTTCACCTCACCCGCCGGGAAGGCGACCCTGAGTTGTTCGACGCACGGTTCCACGGTCTACCATCCTCTGTAGTAGAAGCCGCGTGCTGCCGCGAAATACGAGGAGAACAACTGCGTGAGCATTCGCGAACGCCGTATTTTCCGCGAATCGCCTGGCCGGACCCGAACCGTGCTGTTGGCGTATCTGGCACTGACCAAGCCACGCGTGATCGAACTCCTGCTCGTCACGACGATTCCGGCCATGCTGTTGGCGGACCGCGGCACGGTGGATCCGATCCTCATCCTGAACACCCTGTTCGGCGGCATGCTTGCCGCGGCCGGTGCGAACACGTTGAACTGCGTCGCCGATGCCGACATCGACAAGGTGATGAAGCGCACCGCGCTGAGACCGCTGGCACGCGCGACGGTGCCCACCCGGCACGCGTTGATCTTCGGACTGGTGCTCACGGCGGGGTCGTTCGCCTGGCTGTGGTGGACCACCAACCTGCTGTCGGGCCTGCTGGCCATCGCGACCATCGCCTTCTACGTGTTCGTCTACACGCTGCTGCTCAAGCGGCGCACATCGCAGAACGTGGTGTGGGGTGGCGCTGCGGGCTGCATGCCCGTGATGATCGGCTGGTCCGCGGTCACGGGCACCATTCAGTGGCCTGCGCTGGTGATGTTCGCGATCATCTTCTTCTGGACGCCGCCGCACACCTGGGCCCTGGCCATGCGTTACAAGGACGACTACAAGGCGGCAGGCGTGCCGATGTTGCCGGTCGTGGCCACCGAGCTTCAAGTGACCAGGCAGATCCTGATCTACACGTGGCTCACCGTGCTGACGACGCTGGCGCTCGCGCTGGCCACCGGCTGGCTCTACGCCGGGGTCGCCCTGCTGGCCGGTGCGTGGTTCCTGGTGATGGCTCACCAGCTGTACGCGGGCGTCAAGCGCGGCGAGCCGGTGAAGCCCCTACGGTTGTTCCTGCAGTCGAACAACTATCTGGCCGTGGTGTTCTGCGCACTGGCCGTCGACTCCGCGCTGGCGTTGCCGACGCTGCTCGGTCGCTAGTCCCAGCCCCCGCGCCGCCCCTGCTTGATCCCGCCCCTGCGCTTCTTGTCGGCGAGCCTGCGCTCCCTGGCGCCTCGCGACGGCTTGGTCGGTCTGCGCGTCGGAGGCGGTGCGGCAGCGGCGGCGCGGAGCAGTCGGGTCATCCGTTCGCGCGCCGCGGCCCGGTTCTGCAGCTGGCCCCGATGCTCGCTCGCGGTGACCGTCAGCACGCCGCCGGTCAGGCGGCCGCGCAGTGCACAGAGCAGGCGGTAGCGCAGCCACTCCGGCACCGAGCGCGAGCGTCCCACGTCGAACGACAGCTCGACTCTGCTGTCCGCCGTGTTGACGCCCTGGCCGCCAGGGCCCGACGACCTGGAGAATCGCTCGCTCAGATCGGACTCGGGCACCACGAATCCGTGAGTGACGATCAGGTCCCCGAGCACATCGCCAAGCGTAGGACGCTACGGCACCAGCACCACCGAGCCGACGGTCTTGCGGCCCTGCAGATCGGCGTGTGCCTTGGCGGCCTCGGCGAGGGGATACCGCTCGCTGACCGTCACCGAGATGGTCCCGGTGGCGATGGCATCGAGCAGTTCACCTGCCCGCCATGAGAATTCGTCGGCCGTGCGGGTGTAGTGCGCCAGCGAGGGCCTGGTCAGGAAGAGTGAGCCCGCGCTGTTGAGGCGCTGCGGGTCGAACGGGGGAACGGGACCGCTGGACGCGCCGAACAGGGCGAGCGTGCCACGCACGGCCAGGCTCGCCAGACTGGCCTCGAACGTCGACGCCCCGACCCCGTCGTAGACGGCGGCCACCCCTCTGCCCGCGGTGAGTTCGCGGATCCTGGCGCCGAACTCGGCCGGGTCATCCGGGTAGTCGAGCACCTCGACGGCCCCCGCGCCCCTGGACAGCTCGGCCTTCGCGGTGGTCGACACGGTGGAGATCACCTTCACCGCCATGCTGGTGGCCCACTGCGTGAGGATGAGTCCGACACCGCCGGCACCCGCATGGACGAGCACGGTGTCGCCCTGCTGCACGGGGTACACCGACTTGAGCAGGTAGTGCGCCGTCATACCCTTCAAGAGTGCGGACGCCGCCACCTCGGCTGGTACGGCGTCGGGGACGTAGGCCACGAAGTCGGCAGGGGCGAGGCAGTATTCGGCGTAGGCGCCGTCGGCCTGGGCCGTAACGACCCGGTCGCCGACGTTGAGCGCGGCGACGTCGTCACCGACGGCCGCGACGGTGCCGCACACCTCCGAACCGACGACGAACGGCAACGGACGCGGGTACAGGCCAGACCGGAAGTACGTGTCGATGAAGTTGACGCCGATGGCGTCGGCCTTGATCAGCACCTGGCCCGGACCAGGGGTCGGTTCTGGCTTCTCGACGTAGGTGAGGACTTCCGGTCCGCCGGTCTCGGTCACTTCGATCGCATGCATGCGCTCCAGCATTCCACTTGTCGGCGCTCGCCCGGGACCGTGCGGGCCTCTGACTAGGATTTCACCGTGAAGCTCGCACGGCCCGACGTCCGCCATCCCCGCATCGTCCTGGCGGGCTGTGCCGCTCTGGTGGAGGGCGACGGCGACGACGCGGGCCTGATCCCCGCGCTGCGGTCGCGGGGTCTGCACGCCCACTGGCTGGCCTGGGACGATCCCGAGACGCTCGACGCAGACCTCGTCATCCTGCGAGCGACGTGGGACTACACCGAGCGCCTCGACGAGTTCCTGGCCTGGACCCGCCGCGTGCCGAACCTGGTCAATGCCCCCGCGGTGGTGGCATGGAACACCGACAAGCGCTACTTGGCGGACCTCGGGGCGGCAGGTGTCCCGACCGTGCCGAGCAGGTTCTTCGCGCCGGGGGAGCGGGTGCACATCCCGGACGGCGAGGTGGTGGTCAAGCCCGCGATCGGGGCGGGTTCGGTTGGCGCGCAACGGTTCACCGACGTGGACCTGGCCCGCGCGCATGCCGAGGCGTTGCAGGCCGACGGCCAGTCCGCACTGGTGCAACCGTACGACCCACGGATCGCCGGTGGCGAGACCGCGTTGGTGTTCCTGGGCGGTCGGCAGTCGCACGCCTTCAACAAGGGGCCGCTGCTTCCGCCGCCAGGTGAGCTCGCCGCGCTCGACGAATCCGGCACCTACGCCGAGGAGACCCTGCAACCGGCCGACCCGGACTTCGAGCTGTGGGACGTCGGGCACGCCGCGCTGGCCGCCGCTGCCGCGAAGCTGGGCATCGACGTCTCCGAGTTGCTCTACGCCCGCGTCGACGTCATCGGCGGTCCCGACGACCCGCGGCTTCTGGAACTCGAGCTCGTCGAACCCTCGCTCGGGTGGCGCCAGCTGGACGAGACCGCCCGTTCGACGCAGCAGCGCGAATTCGCCCTCGGCGTGGAATCAGCGCTTGACCGGCTCGGGCTCGGACCCCTGAGTGATCGACCGCGGTTGCATCGACGCCCATAGCGCCGACGTCGCCGCCGTGCACGCGGCGGCGCCTGCGACATGCACGGCCACCAGTGCGGCGGGCACCCCGGTGAAGTACTGGACGGTGCCGACCAGGCCCTGCGCACACACCAGGGCCAGCAGCACCCACAGTCGCACCGATACCGAGCGCGGCGCCCCCGTCATCCGCAGGGCGATGCCGAGCGTGACGACCAGGGCCAGATAGGCCACCAGCAGTGACGAGTGGACGTGCACCAGCGTGGTCACCTCCACCTGCAGCCTCGGCACCGGCTGGGTGACGCTCTTGTCGCCGGCGTGGGGTCCGGCGCCGGTCACCAACGTGCCCGCGACGAGGACCGCCGCCAGGACCATCGCCGTGACGACGGTCAAGCGGCGCAGGGCATCCGGCACCACCGGCGTGCGCACGCCTTCGTCGGGCTCACCGATCTTGACGAACAGCTGCACCGAGAGCCACACCATCGTCATGGACACCAGCAGGTGGATGGCGACCGTCCACCACAACAACCCGGTGAGCACGGTAATGCCGCCGATGACGGCCTGCGCCACGGTCGACGCGGGCATCAGCCAGGCATAGACGAGGACCTCGCGGCGTCGTCGTGCGCGGGTCACCGCGAGCACGGCGAGCGCGGCGGTGAGAACGACGAGGAACGTGATCATCCGGTTGCCGAACTCGACGGCCTGGTGGACGACGGGAACCTCGGCGACGGGAACCGGAACGAAGCTGCCTGGAAAGCACTGCGGCCACGTCGGGCAGCCCAGCCCCGACGCGGTGACGCGGACGATGGCACCCGTGACGGCGATGCCACCCTGGGTCAGGATGACCGCAGCGGCGATGAGGCGCTGCGCTCGCAGCGTGGGCAGGGGTAGTAGGTCGACGAGCCGCAGCAGTGAGCGTCCGACGACCATCGCCCGATCGTAGATCAGGGCTAACTACACGTCGTAGTAGGGCCTGCCCGTCACGTGAAGCGGAACCACCGCAGCGCGCACAGAGCGGCCACGGCGCCCCATGCCGCCAGCACCGCGATTCCGAACCAGTCGACGGAGGACGTCAGCGCCTGGGTGAGTGCCTCGGTCAAGGCGCCGGACGGCGTCAGTCGGGCCACGAAGCGGGCGGTGTGCGAGACCATGCCGCCCTCGAGGTCGCCTTCGAGCGTCAGCGCGCCGAGTCCGGCGAACACGAACCACAGCAGGTTGGCGACGGCCAGGACGATCTCGGCCCGCAGCGTCCCGCCCAGCAGAAGACCCAGCGCGGTGAAGCCGGCGGTGCCAAGCGCGATGATCAGCGCGCCAAGGGCGAGGCCCGCGAGCGCGGGCCGCCAACCCAGGGCAAAACCGATGGCGCCCAACAGAATCGACTGCAGGAACACGACGGTGACCACGGCGAGTGACTTGCCCGCGATGATGCCCCACACCGGAAGTGCCGTCGCTCCGAGTCGCTTCAGCGCACCGTAACGACGGTCGAACGCGACGGCGATGGCCTGCCCGGTGAACGCCGTCGAGATCACCGCCAGCGCCATGATGGCGGGTACGAACGTGGCAGCCCGATTCGGTCCGAACGAGCCGAGGGGCATCAGCGTCAGTCCGATCAGCAAGGTGATCGGGATGAACATCGTCAGCAGCAGCTGCTCGCCGTTGCGGAGCAGGAGCTTGAGTTCGAGGCGGAACTGCGCGGCCAGCATGCTGGGCACGGTCGCGGGCCGCGGATCGGGCGTGAACGTGCCCGGCTCGAAGCGATTGGTCGTCACGATCGCAGCTCCCGCCCGGTGATGTCGAGGAAGACGTCCTCGAGGCTGCGCTGTTCGACGCGCATGTCGGTGGCCAACACGTTGAGGCGCGCACACCAGGCGGTGACCGTGGCCAGCACCTGCGGATCGATCTCACCCTCGACGAGGTACTCGCCGGGCGAGACCTCGGAAGCCTGATAGGTCTCGGGGAGTGCCGAGATCAGAAGCGTGAGATCGAGTTTCGGCGGGGCCGAGAACCGCAGCTGGTTCTCGGCGCCCCTGCCCATCAGCTCGGCGGGAGTGCCCTTGGCGACCGCGACGCCGCGGTCGACGATGACCAGGCGATCGGCGAGCTGCTCGGCCTCGGTCAGCTGGTGGGTGGTGAGGACGACGGTGACGCCGTCGCGGCGCAGACCGTCGATCAAGTCCCACACCACGATGCGCGCGTGCGCGTCCATGCCTGCGGTGGGCTCGTCGAGGAACACCAGTTCCGGCCTGCCGACCACCGCGCACGCCAGGGCGAGTCGCTGCTGCTGGCCGCCGGACAGCCTGCGGTAGGTGGTCCTTGCCGCCTCGGTCAGGCCGAGGGTGTCCATCAGCCACTTGGGATCCAGCGGATTGGCGGAGTACGCGGCGACGAGGTCGAGCATCTCGCCTGCCTTGGCGGCCGGGTAACCGCCGCCGCCCTGCAGCATCACGCCGATGCGCTCGCGCAGTCGCGCGTTGTCGGCGAAGGGGTCCAGCCCGAGGATCTCGATGGTCCCCGAATCGGGTTTGGTGAACCCCTCGCACATCTCGACGGTCGTGGTCTTGCCCGCGCCGTTGGGCCCGAGCAGCGCCAGCACCTCGGCCCGGTGCACCTCGAGATCGAGTCCGTCGACCGCCGTCGTCGACCCGTACCGCTTGGTCACCCCACGCAGACGTACGGGGGTGTCCGACGCGCGCTCGCGCGAGGAGCCAGCGGCTACGGAACCTGAGGTCACGGTGTCTCAGCGTAGGCGTCGGACGCGGTGACCGGTGGCGCCGGTGGTGCAGACCCCGGCTCGTCGGTTCCCGTCGCGTCGGGCAGCGGCCGCCACGGCAGACGGTGGTAGGTGATCGCGATGAGGATCACCACGATGAGCGTGCTCGCGATCGTGGCGTCGACGATCTGGAACAGGGCGAAGCGGTCGCCGTTGGCCGTCGGCCCGAATATGCCCACGATCAGCGTGATCACGATGGTCGTGCCACGGAAACCGGGCCGCGTCGCCCATGTCGCGAGAGGGATGATCGCCCACAGCAGGTACCACGGCTGCACCACGGGGAACAGCAGCACGGTGGCGCCGAGCGCGACGCCGAGCCCGCCGACGGGGTGCAGGCGGCCACGCAAAACGGCCAGCAGCAGATAGGACACCAGGATTGCGATGATGATCACACCGATCGCGCGGGTCAGTCCCAGCACGGCGGTGGTGTGGTCACCGAGACCGAGCAGGTTGCCCACCTGACCGGTGCCCAACGCGATCAGTGTCGGCGGCGACATCCACGACCGCACCACGTTCGCGGTGCCAAGGGTGTACAGCCAGCCGAAGCCCAGTCCGCTGGCCCACCCGATGAGCACAGTGACCACGACGGCGATCGCGGTCACCAGGCTTCCTGCGACGACGAACGCCCGGAACGAGCCTCCCCACTTGCGCGCGAGCGCCACCGCCACGAAGCCGATCGCCAGCAAAGAGGGGAGCTTCACCTGGGACGACAGGGTGATCAGTACCGTCCCGGTGACCAGCATGCCCAGCGGCATCCAGCTCGCCAGGTCACGGCGCCCGTGCGGCCAGTGCAGAGGGCGGGGGAGAAGGGGGCCCGCGGGATGGTTGTCGCGGGTGCGGCTGATGGCGCGCAGGGCGAATTCGGTCCCGGCGAGCATCAGACCGAGCATCAGCGCCTCGTTGTGGATGCCTGCCACCAGGTGCATGAACAGCAGCGGATTGCACGGCCCCAACCACAGCGCGCTGACCTCGGCGACGCCGCAGCGGCGCGCCAGGCGTGGCGTGGCCCAGACGATCAGCCCCACGCCGAACAGCACGACCAGGCGGTGGAACAGGACCGCGGCGACGATGTTGTCCCCGGTGAGTTCGGAGATCCCGCGGCCGATCCAGAGGAAGAGCGGTCCGTAGGGCGCCGGTGTCTCGCGCCACAGACTGGGTACCGACAGCGTGAAGACGTGATCGAGCCCGAGGCCCGGCGCTGGCCCGACGCGGTACGGGTCCAGGCCGAGGCGCGCGATCTGACTCTGCGCGAGGTAGGAGTAGACGTCCTTGCTGTACATCGGCGGTGCGATGAGCAACGGCAGCGCCCACAGCAGCAGCGTGCGATCCAACTGGCTGCGCGACATGCGTCTGCTGCCGAGCGCGAAGCGGCCCAGCATCAGCCAGGCCAGCGCCATCATCACCGCGCCCGTCGTCGTCATCGTCAGCGAGACGGTCTGGATGCGCGAGGGAAGATTGAGCAGCCGCACCCCGAACGTCGGATCCTGCACCACCGGCCTGGCGCCCGCGCCGAGCGCGCCGATGGCCATCAGCACCGTACCGGTGGCGCCGAACACGCGGGTACGACGCAGGAAGGCGACCTCGGACGCGATCAGAGGCGAGCCGACCGTGGTCTCGTCGGCATGCCACCGCGCGACGGCGGTGCTCAGCGACGGTCGGCGGGCTGCCATCAGTGCAGCGTAGTAAGTCGGCCACCTAAGGGTTACCTTGCTGGACCCGTTTGCGGAATTCCGTCACAATGGTGTTGTGAAAATCCGTACGGAGGCAGTGGGTAGTGGTGGCGGCTCAGCCGGCCTCGCCCCGTCCTCCGACGGCCACACCCGTCGTTCCATCGTGCAACTGCTGCTCGAGGGTCCCACGACTGCCGGTGAGATCGGTGATCGCCTCGGCATTTCGGCCGCCGGTGTGCGCAGGCACCTCGACGCCCTCGTCGACGGTGGCGATGCCGAGGCCAACGCCGCGGCGTCGTGGCAGCACAACGGTCGCGGTCGCCCCGCCAAGCGTTACCGCCTCACCGCAGCTGGGCGGGCCAAGCTCGACCATGCCTACGACGATCTCGCCGTCGCCGCGATGCGGCAGCTGCGCGAGGTCGGTGGCGACGGCGCCATCCGCACCTTCGCGCGGCGCCGGATCGACACCATCCTGGCTGGGGTGGAGGGCTCCGCGGGTGGTGACGTCACGACCGCCGCCGACCGCGTCGCCGTAGTCCTCACCAACGCCGGTTACGCCACCACCACGACGAGGGTCACGGGCCCGATCGACGGCGTTCAGATCTGTCAGCATCACTGCCCGGTATCGCACGTCGCCGAGGAGTTCCCCGAACTGTGCGAGGCCGAACGAGAGGCCTTCGCCGACATCCTGGGTACACACGTGCAGCGGCTGGCGACCATAGTCAACGGCGACTGCGCGTGCACCACGCACGTACCGCTCACCCCCGAGCCCGCCCGGCGCACGGCCCGCGTCGATTCACACTCAACCGCTACAGAGAACCAAGGAGCGTCGAAATGACGACCACACCCGAGGCCCTCACACAAGAGGAAACCATTGCCTCACTGGGCACGTACGGCTACGGCTGGTCGGACTCCGACGTCGCGGGCGCCAGCGCACAGCGTGGCCTCTCGGAGGCCGTCGTGCGCGACATCTCAGCCAAGAAGAGCGAGCCCGAGTGGATGCTCGAGATGCGCCTCAAGGCGCTGCGCACCTTCGACAAGAAGCCGATGCCGAACTGGGGCTCCAACCTCGAAGGCATCTTCTTCGACAACATCAAGTACTTCGTGCGGTCCAGCGAGAAGCAGGCCGCCACGTGGGACGACCTGCCCGCGGACATCAAGAACACCTACGACCGGCTCGGCATCCCCGAGGCGGAGAAGCAGCGCCTGGTCTCCGGCGTCGCGGCGCAGTACGAGTCCGAGGTCGTCTACCACTCCATTCGCGAGGACCTGGAAGCCCAGGGCGTCATCTTCCTGGACACCGACACCGCGCTGAAGGAACACCCGGAGCTCTTCAAGCAGTACTTCGGCACCGTGATCCCCGCCGGGGACAACAAGTTCTCCGCGCTCAACACCGCGGTGTGGTCGGGCGGGTCGTTCATCTACGTGCCCAAGGGCGTGCACGTCGACATCCCGCTGCAGGCCTACTTCCGCATCAACACCGAGAACATGGGCCAGTTCGAGCGCACGCTGATCATCGTGGACGAGGACGCCTACGTTCACTACGTCGAGGGTTGCACCGCGCCGATCTACTCGAGCGACTCGCTGCACTCGGCCGTCGTCGAGATCGTGGTCAAGAAGGGCGGCCGCTGCCGCTACACGACCATCCAGACCTGGTCGAACAACGTCTACAACCTGGTCACCAAGCGGGCCAAGGCCGAGGCCGGCGCCACCATGGAGTGGGTCGACGGCAACATCGGCTCGAAGGTCACCATGAAGTACCCGGCGGTCTGGCTGACCGGCGAGTACGCCCAGGGCGAGGTCCTGTCGATCGCCTTCGCCGGCGAGGGGCAACACCAGGACGCGGGCGCCAAGATGCTGCACCTGGCTCCGCACACCAGCTCCAACATCATCTCCAAATCGGTCGCCCGGGGCGGTGGCCGGACGTCCTACCGCGGCCTCGTGCAGGTCAACAAGGGCGCTCATCACAGCCGGTCGACGGTGAAGTGCGACGCGTTGCTGGTCGACGACATCAGCCGCTCCGACACCTATCCCTACGTCGATGTGCGTGAAGACGACGTCTCGATGGGCCACGAGGCGACCGTGTCAAAGGTCAGCGAGAACCAGTTGTTCTACCTGATGAGCCGCGGAATGACCGAA
>JAOPUT010000085.1 GCA_025963385.1 Mycobacterium sp. | reverse complement strand
GGCTCCGCGTCCAACAACTCCACCACGACGCCGGTGGATCGGGTGCGGTAGTCGCCATCGGAGCGCCACATTAGCGCCTCCCACGCGCTCATGTCGGCGCCCCCGCCCCAGGCTGAGCCGATCTCGTCGTCGACCATTGTCACGCCTCCGATCGTGCTGCGCCTGCATCGACGGCGCTGGTGACTTCCAGGATCTGGTCGGCGACGCTTCGAGGGTCATCGGACATCGGGACGTGCCCGACCCCCTTGAGGTGCACGACTTCCGCGCCCGGCAGGCGTTCGGCCATGGCGTCGCCGAATCCCTTGAACGGCAACACTCGATCAGATCCGGACCACACCAGCCGCACGGGGTAATCACGGGTGGCGGGCAGCCTGTCAACCTGTTGGCGAGGGATTGCGCGCAGGAGCGCGTCGACCGCGGGGGCGGCGCCCCCGGCGCGGATGAAGGCGGCCAATACGCCAGCGTCGACGCGATCGGGATGCACCACTTGCGCGCCGAGAAGCAGCTGCCGCACCAGGGGGAGGGATGCCATCGAGTCCGCACGCGACGCGAGACGGCTCGACGCCTTGACCGACCGTCGGATCGCCAAGGCGCGCAGCTCGATGCTGCGCTGCGATCTCCAGGCTCCGGCGGGACTGAACAGGACCAGGGATAGTGCTCGTCCCCGGCGCGCGAGTTCGATTCCGATCCACCCGCCCAGTGAATTGCCGACGATGTGCACCTTCCGAAGTCCCAGCCCGTCCAGCTCGGCTTCGATGCCGTCGACCAGTGCCTGCACCGTCGGCTCGACGCCGGGGCCCAGCGGCGATCCGCCGCCATGACCCAGCAAGGTGGGGACGATGACGTCGTGGTGCGGCTCGAGGTACGGCAGGACCGGGGACCATGCCCGCCAGATGGCGCTGACACCGTGCAGGAGCAGTATCGGAGACCCCTCTCCGCCCCGGTGGCCGGCCGTCAACTCCAAGGGTTCCGCGTTTGGTCCCTTCTTGCGCGACCGGCGACTGATGACGTGGGCTCCGACGGCGATCGCGGAAACCGTCAGCGCTGCCGCCTCGACGAGACGGCGAAACCTTCGCGTGGCTTTTCGGGTCACGGAGTGAGCACGATCTTGATCGCCTCACCGCGGTGCTGAGCCGCGATCGCCTCGTTGATCTGACTCAGCGGCACCCTGGTGATCAGCCGATCGAACGGGAACTTACCCTGGGCGTGCAGATCGAGTAGGTAGGGAATGAACGTCAAGGGATCCGCGTCGCCCTCGACGATGCCCCGTACGGTCAGACCCAGCATCGTCGGCTGGAACAGCCCCACCGAGAAGCTCGCCGTCGGATCGACGGGGACGCCAACCAGGCCAAGGGCTCCCCGGATGCCAAGAGTGCCCAGCAGGGACTCGACGACCGGCGCTGCCGCGGTGGTGTCAAGGGCGTAGTCAGTCCCAGCCGGGGCGACGGCGCGGATCTGTTCGGCGAGGTCCCCGGCTCCCGGGTCGATGGCTTGCGTGGCGCCCAACTCGAGGGCGAGAACCCTCCTGCTCTCGTGCGGTTCGATCACGATGATCGTCGAGGCGGCACGTACCACCGCGGCCAGTACGCCGGCCAGACCTACCGGACCGGCCCCCGCGATCACCACCGTCGAGCCCGACTGCACGTCGAGTGCATTCATGATCGCACCCGCACCGGTTTGGATGCCGCAGCCGAGCGGACCGACGAGTTCCACGGGCGCCCCTGGTGGCAGCTTCACCACGTTGCGCTCATGGGCCAATGCGTGTGTGGCAAAGGAGGATTGGCCGAAGAAGTTGGCAGATAGTTTGCCATCGGGGGTCGCGAGTCCGGAGGAGCCGTCGGCGCGGACACCACCGAAGTTGACCTCGAGGAAACTGTGGCAGTAGGCCGGCTCATTCCTGCCGCAGTGCAGGCAGTTGCCGCAGCTGTTGAAACTCAGCGCTACCGCGTCTCCGACGGCGACCGAGGTGACGTCTTCGCCGACGGCCACGACGGTGCCGCTGCCTTCGTGGCCCAGTACGCCCGGGAAGGGGAAGGGTAGGTGTCCCTCCTTGACGGCGATGTCGGTGTGGCACAGACCGACTCCGGCGATCTTGACGAGGACCTCGTCGGGTGCAGGATCGGAGATGTCGATGTCGGTCTGGACGAACGGCGCGCCGATTTCATTGACTACTGCAGCTGTGGCCTGCATGTCTGCCTTCCTTCGTAGGTGCTGTCGTGGGACTGCTCAGCTGGGCGTGACGCTCTGGCGGACGTCGATGGTCTCATCGGCAAGTAGGTGCGGGTCGACGGTGGCGTTGGCCCCGATCATCTTCTTGCCTGCCATGAAAAGCGGTGCGGCATTTGAGGTCTCAACGGCCGAGATGTGGTCGTCGTCGGTGAGGTGGAACACGGCGAACTTGCCTGCCTGGGTGTCGCCGCGGACTATCGCCGGGCGCGTCGGTCGTACGAGGCCGGCGATCTTGAGCTGCAGGTCGAACTGATCCGACCAGAACCAGGGAACTTCGGGTTTGGGGGCGGGTCGGCCGGTCATGGCTGCCGCAGCCTGCTTGGCCTGTTCCATGGCGCTTGGGATGCTTTCCAGCCGGACGGGCTGCTGATGGCCTGGAAGGGGGCGTTTGGTCACGTCTCCAATGGCGAAGATGGTCGGGTCGCTGGTGCGGGCGGAGTCGTCGACCAATATGCCGCCGTCGCACGACAACTTGGCGTCTCGAGCTAACTGGTCGCGAGGTATCGCGCCGACGCCGACCAGGGCGGCGTCGCATTCGAGTTCGGTTCCGTCGGCGAGCTGGACGGCTCGCACCCTGCCCTGTGGGTCGCCGAGGAAGCCGACGACGTCGGTGCCGGTGAGGATGTCGGTGCCGCGACGTGTGTGCTGTTGGTGGATCAATTGGGAGAACTCCAGGCTGGCCACTCGGGCCAGAATGCGGTCCTCACGCTCGATGACGGTGACCTGAACGTGACCGTGGGCAACGGCTTCGGCGGCGACCTCCAGACCGACGTATCCGCCCCCGATGATCGCCATCCGGCGCGCCGCGGTCATGGTCTTGCGCAGTTGGATGGCGTCGTCCAGGGTGCGCAAACTCAAAATGCCCTCCAGATCAGAGCCGGGCACCTGTAGAGGGCGCGCGGCAGCTCCGGTTGCGAGGACGAGGTGGTCATAGGAGAAGACCTCGCGATCGGTGGTCAGGACGCGTCGGCTGTCCCGATCGATCAGTTTCACCGTCGTGTTCAGGCGGACGTCGATGCCCTGGCTTCGGTAGAAGTCGATGGGGCGGAGCAACTGCTCGTAGTCGTCGGAGAAGTACTTCTTCGATAGCGGAGGTCGATGATAGGGCGGGTGCGGTTCCGCGCCCAGGAGGATGATCGGCCCGTCATGGGAGTGCTGACGAAGCAACGCGACGAGCGTACCGCCGGCGTGACCGGCGCCCACGATCACGGTGGATCCTTGTGGGTCGGGCCCAGCGGTACTGGTCACTGCAGCACTCCCTTCGGGTCGGCATGTGGCATCGCGATGTCGAGCTCGGGTCTGAGTCTCATGGAGAAGGGGGGTGCGGCGCGTCACCACTTCGGGTAGTTATCTGCCTCGCAGAAGAGGTATTTCAGATCAGATCGTTGGCCAGGGAGACCTCGGCTGCGGATAGTGGTCCAGTGGTAGGGGCTGGCCCGCCATGTGCCCTGGCGCGTGCGTGCTCACCCGCTCGGGACCCCCACCATCGACGCGAAGGGGACCGCCGTGAGTGCGAGCTTGTATCCGTTTTGCCAACTGTTAGAGCGCGGACACCGACATGTCTGACACGACCCCTAACTCGTTGCAAGTGTCGGTGGATGAGGTGATCCACCAGCTCAAGGCCGGACCGAGCGGACCCAAGGTGGCTGCGTTCTTCGATTTCGACGGAACGCTCATCGACGGATACTCCGCAGGAGCGCTCTACGAACACCGTGCCCGCAACCTCGAGCTCGGACCCGACGAGCTGATCCGCACCCTTGCCGCGACGCTGGGCGGACCGCTGGAGGAAGGCGCGTTCGAACAGCTGATGCTGCGCGGAACCCGGGGCTGGACCGGACGCACCCACGACGAGTTGATGGAACTTGGTGAACAACTCTTCACGACACACGTCGCGGGTGCGCTGCATCACGGGGCTTGGCGCTTGGTGCGTGCCCACCAAAACCTCGGGCACACCGTGGTGATCGCCACGTCGGCCACGGCGATGCAAGTAATGCCGATGGCGCGGGAGCTCGGCATCGAGCACGTGCTGTGCACGAAACTTGAGGCCATCGATGGCGTACTCACCGGCAGGCTGGACGGCCGAACCCTCTGGGGTCCGGGAAAGCTCGCCGCGGCTCGCGATTTCGCCCGACGCAAGCGCATCCCGCTGAACGACTGCCACGCCTACGCCAACGGCGACGAAGACGTTCCACTGCTGGCCGCCGTGGGGTCGCCGCACCCGGTCAACCCAGCACCACTGTTGGCCCGTCATGCCGACGAGCACGGCTGGCCCACGATTCGCCTTCCCGGCAAGTCCAGCCGTCTCAATCCGATGCCCTTGCTGCGGACCACGGCACTGATCGGGAGTTTCGCCGCGTCGGTGGGCGCCGGGGCAGTCGCCGGCGTGCTGACTCAGGACCGGCGCGGGGGCGTGGATCTCGCGACGTCATTGTTCGGGCGGGTCGGCGGCGCGGTCGGCAACATCGCCATCGACGTGATTGGTGAGCAGCACGCCGCCCGTCGTCCCGCGGTGTTCTTCATCAACCACCAAAGCACCCTGATCGACGCGCTGGTCACCTCGCGCGTCATTCAGCGGGGATTCACCGTGGTCGCCAAGGCCGAGTTACGCCAGGCTCCTGTTCTGGGGTCGTTCCTGGGCATGGCCGGGGTCGCGTTCGTCGATCGCACCGACACCGCCAAGGCGATCTCGGGCTTGCAGTCCGCGGTGGAGAAACTCCGTTCGGGCGTGTCGATCGCCATGGCACCCGAAGGCACCCGATCGTTGAGTCCCCGGGTCGGTCCGTTCAAGAAGGGCGGATTCCATCTGGCCCGCGACGCCGGGGTGCCGATCGTCCCGGTCGTCATCCGCAACGCGGGTGAGATCATGTGGCGCAACGCCTCTGTCGCCCAAGAGGGAACCATCGAAGTCGTCGTGCACGAACCCGTCCCGACCGAACATTGGCAGCGCGCCGACGTCGATCCGTGGTTGACCCGGATGCGCAGACTCTACATCGACACCCTCGACGATTGGCCGGGTGACGCGGCCGGTGCGCAGTGGTCAGAAGCGATCGCCAAGGGGGCCCGGGTGACACGACCATGACGAATCTGTTTCGGTTTCTGCCGGAGCCAGTGGTCGCGGCGTTGACGCCCAGCGACGCGGTCGCCGCATCCCGGGTCCTTTCGTCGGAGGAATTCAGCCGTGCGGCAACACGACTGGGCGATGAGTTGAATCGGGACGCTACCGCCGTCCGAGGCGAAGCCGCGGTGTACCTGCGCGAGATGGCCGCCGTGCACCTTCCCGTCGTCGTGC
>JAOPUT010000034.1 GCA_025963385.1 Mycobacterium sp. | reverse complement strand
TGGTGTTCGGCGCGACCGTGGCGCTGTCGATCGCGGTGGGCGGCGCGCAGGCCCGGTTCTACTTCACCGATCTGCTCGGAAACGCCGACCGCGTCGGTGTCGTCGACACCCCGATGAACCAGTCGCTACGCGGAGTGATCGGTTACCTGACGGGACACGACACCGGCTACGGTCCCCTGCTGCTCGTTGCGGTCGTCGTCACGGCGGCGCTGAGCCTGGTCGCCTGGCAGCGCATCGGGGCCGACGATCCGCTCGGCCGGATCGTCGTGGTGATGATCTTCGGTTTGCTGATCTCGCCGATCAGCTGGACCCACCATTGGGTCTGGGTGCTGCCGCTCGTCATGTGGCTGGTGCTCGGCGCCTGGCGCCGGAGAACCCGGTTCGTCGGCTGGGCCTGGGTGGTGGTGACGTATCTCGGGTCGCCGTGGGTGGTGACGTTCGCGACGGACAAGGGCAGCCTCGGTGGCAGGCCCTGGTACGCCGAACTGGCCGGCTCGCTGTACGTGCTGGCGGCAGTCGCGACGCTGGCCTACCTCGCGTTGGTCAGCCGACGATCCGATTGATGTCGCCCGCCATTGCCACGTCCTTGTCGGTGATGCCACCCTCGGAATGTGTGACGAGAGCGAAAGTGACTGTCCGCCAACGGATGTCGATGTCGGGGTGATGGTCCTTACTCTCGGCGTGCTCGCCGACGCGGCGCACGGCGTCGATGCCGTCGAGGAAGGCGGGAAACTTGATCGACCGCCGCAGCGCCCCGTCGGATCGCTCCCAGCCGTCGAGCTCGGGCAGTGCGGCGTCCACTTGTTCGTCCGTTAACACAGCCATCATTCGAAGGTATACCGTCGCTGCGTGCCGAACCAGATCGTCGTCGCAGGCGCACTGATCTCCGGTGCGACGCTGCTGGTGGCCCAGCGCGAACGGCCGCCGGAACTCGCGGGCCTGTGGGAGCTGCCCGGCGGCAAGGTGGCCGACGGTGAGAGCGACGCCGACGCATTGCGGCGCGAACTCGACGAGGAACTCGGCGTCGAGGTCCTCGTCGGGGCGCGGCTGGGTGCCGACGTCGCGCTGAGTGGGGACATGGTTCTGCGTGCCTACCTCGTCGCGCACGTCAGCGGCCTGGTGCAGGCGCGTGACCACCGCGCGCTGCGGTGGGTGACCGTCGACGAACTCGACGCGCTCGAGTGGGTGCCCGCCGACCGAGGGTGGGTGCCGAGTCTGATCGCCGCGCTGAGCGTCAGAACCTGAGGCGGTCGCCGACCACGCGGACCTGGGACAGGCTGCGCGGGTGTCGGACCGCGTACACCGGGTGCAGCAGCGCAGGATGTCGGCAGTGCGGGCACGACCCCTGCGCCTGGTTGACCGACGACCCGGTCAGGTGGTGACATGCCGCACATCGGACGACGTAGTACCCGCCCATCCAGTTCAGCAGGCCCAGATAGATGGCCACGGTCGCGGCGCTGGCCAACACGATTGCGAGGGCGATGGTCGCCACTTCGAAAACAGTCAAGATCGCTACCTCCAACCATCCCCCGAACATCTTCACGGTACGCCGATGTTCAACCAGGTAGTCAGGCTTTTCTGGCCCGTTTGAACACCTTGTCCAACTCCTTGCCGCGGACGCCGGACAACTCCGCCTTGCGGACCTTGTGCAACACCAGTGGGCAGCGTTTGCACCGGGGTTTGCTGCGACAGCACTTCTTCTTCGGTTTGAGTGAGGCAAACTCGGACGGCTTCACCTTTGGCTAGGACGCCTTTCCGTCGTTTTCGCGATTGTGTGCCCACGCTGCGACAATCTTGAAGTGGATGTAAGCCCAGATTTTCGTAATGTCGCCATCGTCGCTCACGTCGACCACGGTAAGACCACGCTCGTCGACGCCATGCTGCGGCAGTCCGGAGCGCTCACCCATCGCGGTGACGACTCCGTCGAGCGCCTCATGGACTCCGGTGATCTCGAAAAGGAAAAGGGCATCACCATCCTGGCGAAGAACACCGCCGTGCACCGCAAGAACCCCGACGGGAGCATGACCGTCATCAACGTGATCGACACCCCCGGCCACGCTGACTTCGGCGGCGAGGTCGAGCGCGGTCTGTCGATGGTCGACGGCGTGTTGCTGCTGGTCGACGCGTCTGAGGGGCCGCTGCCGCAGACCCGCTTCGTGCTGCGCAAGGCGCTCTCCGCGCACCTGCCGGTAATCCTGTGCGTCAACAAGACCGACCGCCCGGATGCGCGAATCGCCGAAGTGGTCTCCGAGAGCCATGACCTGCTGCTCGACGTTGCCTCCGACCTCGACGACGAGGCCCAGAAGGCCGCCGAGGAAGCCCTCGGCCTGCCGACTCTGTACGCCTCCGGCCGAGCCGGGATCGCCAGCACCACCCAGCCGGCCAACGGCGAGAACCCCGACGGCGAGAACCTCGACGTGCTCTTCGACGTGCTACTCGAGCACATCCCGCCGCCGCAGGGCGATCCGGAGGCACCGCTGCAAGCCCTGGTGACCAACCTCGACGCCTCGGCCTTCCTCGGCCGCCTGGCGCTGATCCGGATCTACAAGGGCCGAATCAAGAAGGGCCAGCAGGTGGCCTGGATGCGTGAGGTGGACGGTCATCCGGTCATCACCAACGCCAAGATCACCGAGCTGCTCGCCACCGAGGGCGTCGAGCGGACCAGTACCGACGAGGCGGTCGCGGGCGACATCGTCGCCGTGGCTGGCATGCCCGAGATCATGATCGGCGACACTCTCGCCGATGTCGATCACGCGCACGCACTGCCGCGCATCACCGTCGACGAGCCCGCCATCTCGGTCACCGTCGGCACCAACACCTCGCCGCTTGCCGGCAAGGTGTCCGGGCACAAGCTGACCGCCCGCATGGTCAAGGCGCGGCTCGACAGTGAACTCGTCGGCAACGTGTCCATCAAGGTCGTCGACATCGACCGACCGGACGCTTGGGAGGTGCAGGGCCGTGGTGAGCTGGCGCTGGCCATCCTCGTCGAGCAGATGCGCCGCGAGGGCTTCGAGCTCACCGTCGGCAAACCGCAGGTGGTCACCAGGACCATCGACGGCAAGCTGCACGAGCCGTTCGAGGCCATGACGATCGACTGCCCCGACGAGTTCGTCGGCGCCGTCACGCAGTTGATGGCAGGGCGGAAGGGCCGCATGGAGGAGATGGCGAACCATGCCGCCGGTTGGGTCCGGATGGACTTCATCGTCCCCAGCCGCGGTCTGATCGGTTTCCGCACCGACTTCCTCACCTTGACCCGCGGCACCGGCATCGCCAACGCGGTGTTCGACGGCTACCGGCCGTGGGCGGGCGAGATCAGGGCCAGGCACACCGGATCCCTGGTCTCCGACCGAACCGGCAAGATCACGCCGTTCGCCATGACCCAGCTGTCCGACCGCGGCCAGTTCTTCGTCGAACCGGGCCAGGACACCTACGAGGGTCAGGTCGTCGGCATCAACCCGCGCGCCGAGGACCTCGACATCAACGCCACGCGTGAGAAGAAGCTGACCAACATGCGCTCGTCGACGGCCGACGTCTTCGAGACGCTGGCCCGTCCGCTCGAGATGGGTCTCGAGCAGGCCATGGAGTTCTGTGCCGAGGACGAGTGCGTCGAGGTCACGCCCGAGATCGTGCGGGTGCGCAAGGTCGAGCTGAACGCCAGCATGCGGGCTCGCTCCAAGGCCCGCGCCAAGACCCGCGCCTGACGTTGGAGGTCGTCGACCGCAAGGCGCGCTCCGGCGTGCCGTTAGCCTGAAGGGCGTGCCGACGACTCTGCGACGACTCAGCTTCGTCGCAGGCGCACTGACCTCGACGTTGTTGCTCGTCGCGGCATGCACCGTCAGCCCACCCCCGGCGCCGCAAAGCACCGAGACCGCCGAGAGCACGCCACCACCTCCGCTCAAGGCGTCCCAGATCATCATGGCGATCGACTCGATCGGGCCGGGGTTCAATCCGCATCTGTTGTCCGACCAGTCGCCGGTGAACGCCGCGATCTCGTCGCTGGTGCTGCCGAGTTCGTTCCGGCCGATCCCTGATCCGAAGTCTCCGACGGGTTCTCGGTGGGAGCTCGATCCGACCATGCTCCAGTCGGCGGAGGTGACGAACGAGAACCCGTTCACCGTCACCTACAAGATCCGGCCGGAGGCGCAGTGGACGGACAACGCGCCGATCGCCGCCGACGACTACTGGTATCTGTGGCGCCAAATGGTCAGTGCGCCCGGTGTCGTCGACCCCGCGGGCTATGACCTCATCACCGGGGTTCAGTCGCTGGAGGGCGGCAAGACGGCCGTCGTGTCCTTCTCCCAGCCGTACCCGGCGTGGCGGGAGCTGTTCAACGACATCCTCCCCGCGCACATCGTCAAGGACGTGCCCGGTGGATTCTCGGCGGGACTGCTGAGGGCGCTCCCGGTGACCGGCGGCCAGTTCCGTGTCGACAGCATCGATCCGCAGCGCGACGAAATCCTGCTGGCGCGCAACGACCGGTACTGGGGTGAGCCCGCCAAGCCGGACCAGATCCTGTTCCGGCGCGGCGGCGCGCCCGCCGTACTCGCGGACTCGATCCGCAACGGCGACACCCAGGTCGCCCAGGTGCACGGTGGGCAGGCGGCCTTCATCCAGCTGGGCGCCATCCCCGACGTGCGCACCGCGCGGATCGTCACGCCCCGCGTCATGCAGGTGACGCTGCGCGCCCAGCAGCCGGATCTGCAGGATTCCCAGGTGCGCAAGGCGATCCTCGGCCTGCTCGACGTCGACACGCTGGCCGCCGTTGGGGCAGGCAGCGACAACACGGTCACCCTGGCCCAAGCGCAGGTGCGCTCGCCGTCGGACCCGGGCTACGTGCCGACCGCACCGCCTGCCCTGTCCAGGTCGGCTGCGTTGGATCTGCTGAAGGACAGCGGCTACACGGTCGAGCAGGAGGCGTCGTCGACCAGCACGATGCCGACCCCGACACCCGGATCGCCACCGCCGACCAGGGGGCGGATCAGCAAGGACGGGAACCAGCTGAAGTTCGCGATCGGCGTCGCCGCGAACGACCCCACCTCCCTGGCCGTCGCCAACACCGCCGCCGATCAGCTTCGCAGCGTGGGGATTTCGGCGAACGTGCTGGCCCTCGACCCGCCGACGCTGTACGGGGACGCGCTGACGCAGAACCGCGTCGATGCGATCGTCGGCTGGCATCAGGCCGGGGGAGACCTGGCGACGGCGCTCGCGTCACGCTTCGGCTGCCCGGCGCTCGAGGCAACTCCCGTCTCGACTGCGCCACCAAGCGGAACCACGGCGTCGAGCCCGTCGGCGTCGCCAACCACGAGCGCGACGACCGCCCCGCCATCCAGCACGCCGACGGCGACGTCGCCGCCGCTACCGCCGCCGGGATCCGATCAGCTCGTCCAAGCTCCCAGTAACTTGACGGGCATCTGCGACCGCAGCATCCAACCGAACATCGACGCCGCCTTGGACGGCAGTCAGTCGATCGGCGACGTGCTGACGGCCGTCGAGCCACGGTTGTGGAACATGTCGACCGTGCTGCCGATCCTTCAGGACACCACCATCGTCGCCGCGGCGCCGAACGTGCAGAACGTCAGCCTCTCCGGCGCCGTGCCCGTCGGCATCGTCGGTGACGCAGGCAAGTGGGTCAAGGTACCCCAGTAGTACGCACGGCGATCGGCGCGTCAGGCGGTGACTACGCGTGGGTGTGCCCGGGAGCCGTGTCCTTGGCCCGGTTACGCGCTCGGAGCAGCCGGATGCCGTGCGACGTGAACGCCGCGGCTGCGAAGACGAGGAACAACCACTCCGGCGGACGGGCCAGCTCCCAGACGAACAGCGCCGCGAAGAGCGGCTCGCGCTGTGTGATCGCAAGTACGCCCGCCGCACAGGCGAGCGAGACGGCCGCCACCTGAAAGTGCGTGCCCGCCAACTGATTCAGGACGAGCGTCGCCAAAGTGCCCGCAGCGGCCCCGGTCGCCAGGGCGGGTGTGATCAGGCCGCCGACCGCCCCGGTGCGCAGGAACAGCGCCGTCAGCAACGGCTTGAGGAACAGGATCACCGTCGCACCGCCGACCGTCAGGCTGGCGCCGACGCTCACGGTCAGGATGCTCCGACCGTTGCCCGGCAACTCGGGCCACCAGATCGAGCAGACGCCCGTGGCCAGACCCGCGACTGCGATCGCCGGGACCAGGAGCCAGGACCGGATCTGGGGTCTGGGACGGGCGAACGCCATCACCCTGTCGAAGGCGAAGCCGACCGCGACCGACAACGGTGCGATCGCGCAGGCCAGGAACACGTACAGATAGGAGAGGTCCGGATCCGGCCAGACCAGCGAGTGTTCGAGATGGGTGACCGGAGCCGACACCGCGACGGCCAGACTCGAGGTGATCAGCGCGGTGCCCACCGCCCGGGGATGCCAGGTGCCGAGAATGATCCGGACCGCGAACATCGCGCCGCCGAGCGGGACGCTGTAGACAGCACCGAGACCAGCGCCCGCCGCGCACGCGAGCAGGATCTCGCGATCCCTCGGCGTCAGGGACCATCGCGACGTGCCGAGGTCGCCCAGCGCGGCGGCCAGTTGGCGAGGCGCACCCTCCCGGCCGAGTGAGGCGCCCGCGCCGACGATCAGCACCTGTAGTCCGGCGTCGATCGACATCCGCCACCGCGGGATCGGTCGGTGCTCGGCAATCGTCGCCGTCAGCTCGGGGACGTCGCCTCGGCGCCGCAGCATCCACCAGCCGAAGCCGGCCAGCGCGCCGCCGATCATCGGTCCGACGGCGCGTCGGACGGGATTGCTGTGGCCGACTCCCGACAGCAAGGTGCCGAACGAGTAGCCGTAGACGAGGTGCTCGACCCAGTGCAGGAGGAGGGTGGTCCCCGCACCCGCCACGCCTGCGAGCAGTCCGATGACCATGACTGCACACGCATACTCAACGGTGCGCCGCGACACGGGGTGAATCTATCTTGTGCGCATGGAGAATCCACGCTTGTTGTTCGTCCACGCGCACCCGGACGACGAGACGCTGACCACCGGCGCCACCATCGCCCACTACGTCGCTCGGGGTGCCCGCGTCCAGGTCGTCACGTGCACCCTCGGCGAAGAGGGCGAAGTCATCGGCGAGAGGTTCGCGCAGCTCGTCGTCGACGGTGCCGACCAGCTCGGCGGCTACCGCATCGGTGAATTGTCCTCGGCGCTGGCAGAATTGGGCGTCGACGAGCCGCGGTTCCTCGGCGGCGCGGGCCGGTGGCGTGACTCGGGCATGGTGGGCACGCCTGCGCGGCACCGGCAGAGATTCGTCGACGCCGACCCTCGAGAGGCGGTGGGCGCGCTCGTCGCGATCATCCGCGACCTGCGACCCCACGTCGTCGTCACCTACGACCCCAGGGGCGGCTACGGCCACCCCGACCACATCCACGCCCACGAGGTGACGACGGCGGCGGTGGCTGCGGCGGCGCAGGACGACCACCCCGGCGAGCCTTGGCAGGTGCCCAAGTTCTACTGGACCGTGACCGCGCGCAGCGTGGCCGAGGCCGGTCTTCGGGAACTGGCCGAAATGGACCTTCCGGCCGACTGGGTCCTGGCGTCCGACGAATTCGAGTTCGCCTTCGCCGATGCCGACATCGACGCCGTGGTCGACGCTCCCGAGGTTCGCGACGCGAAGGTGGCGGCCCTGCGAGCGCACGCCACCCAGGTCATGGTGGAGGGCGAGGGCCGCGCCTGTGCGCTGTCCAACCTGCTCGCGCTGCCGATCACGACCAGCGAACACTTCGTCCTTGTCGAAGGGCCGGCGGGAGCGCGCGACGGTCGCGGGTGGGAAACCGATCTGCTCGCCGGGTTGAACCTGGGATAGCAACGGGTGGAAGGGGTACGCTGCGATCAATCAGCGGCCCGAGGAAGGGATGGCGATGGACCCCGATCTGGATCCCAACCTGCAGCATTGGCAGGATCGCTTGGACAGTTTCCAGTGGGTCGTCGGCTCGCTGGTCGGCCTGCTCGACAGCGTCCCCACCTGACCGCTTCATCGCCACGCTCGCTGCGGATCGCCGTACTCGTCGTACTCACTTTCGACGGTGTCCTCTCGGCACTCGCGGGCGCCTTCTTCCTTCCGCTCTACGTCGGATCGATTCCCCTACCCGTCAGCGGGTTGATCAGTGGCCTGGTGAACGCCGCCCTGGTGTGGTCGGCGCTGCAGTGGGTGCCGAACCCCCGGCTCGCGGCGTTGCCGCTGTGGGCCTGGCTGGTGACTGCCTTGGGGTTGACGCTTGGTGGACCGGGCGATGACATCGTCCTCAGCGGTGCAGGCGTCATGCAGCTCGCTCCGCTGGTATTCATCGTCCTTGGCGGCGGTCCGCCGGCCTATCTGCTGTGGCGGCTGACGTCGAAGGCCGCTACTTAATCCTTCTCGGCGGCCTTCTCGGCGGCCTTGTCGTGGCCCTTGTCGTGGCTCGAGGTATCGCCGGCCGACGACGGATCCGATGCCGTCGCCGACGCATCGTCGCGG
>JAOPUT010000391.1 GCA_025963385.1 Mycobacterium sp. | reverse complement strand
TTGCGGCGACCCTTGGTGTCAGTAGAGCCACCGTCTATCGCGTGTTGGTTGATCAGTCCGACGACACGGATTGATGCCGGGATGGGGCGCTCATTCGAAGAATGTCTCCGATGAGCGTGCGATCTGGTCGACCAGCTTGTGCTGCCGGACAGCGTCTTTGAAACTGGGAGCATCCGAGGTGCCGGTCGTTCTGTCGCGGGCGTAAGCCGCGTAGAGATGGGCTACATCTGCGGCGCTTTCGTCGAGGCCGGAATCGGGCACTTTGCAGTACTCCGTCGGCACCGGCAGTCTCACTAGAACTGAGCCATCACCGGTGACTCCCTCGACAGTGTTGTCGTCGCGGTTCTGGAAGGCGTGGTCGTTGGTGATCCGCAAGACGCCCTCGGTTCCGGTGATGTCGATCTGGATGCCGGTGGGATGGGCTTGGCCGCCTTCCATTTGAGCGGAGAACAGCCCGCCGTCTTCGAGAGTGCCGATGACCATGACCTCATCGGGGTTGTGGTTGGGGACGTGTTCGCCGGTCTCTTCCACCGTGATGGCAGGGAATTGGTTCTCGACGATGGCCGTCAACTTCGACGGGAAGCCGACGATCTGGAACAGGGTGTCGAGGTGGTGCCCGGCGTAGATCGACAGAACGTTGGTGAAGCTGGACACGTCGAAGGTCCACGAAATATTTGCTGACCTGACGGGCGGGAAGGCGTCGGTGCCCACCGATATGCGGGCAGCCCGGATACGCCCTACATACCCCTGCTTGAGGAGGTCGCGTGCATAGCGGGCGCTCGGCCCGAGGCGACGCTGTAGGCCGATGACGTGGCGTACCCCCTTCGCCTCGGCCAAGGCCAAGAGTTCCTCGGATTCCTTCGTCGTGGTCGCCAGCGGCCACTCGCTGTAGACGTCCTTCCCCGCCGCGATCACCGCCTTGACGAACCTGACGCGCTCGGAGGTCGGCGGCATGACCACGACTAGGTCGACGTTCGGATCGTCGATGAGTGCCTGCGGGTCGTCATAGACCGTCGGAATCCCGAACTGCGCGGCGGCGCTCTCGGCGGACTCCCTGCGCCGGGCCGCAACTGCGGTGATTTCGAAATCGTCGAGCGACTGCAACGCGGGCATGTGCCCGTACTTCGCCCAGCCCCCTGCGCCGATGATGCCCACTCGAATCCGCCGCTCTGTCATGCCATCTCGTCTAGGAACGGTTACCACTTGAGGGCGCCCTAGCCGCTTTCGCAGAGCTACGGCAGTCGACGATCTGAAGACAGCACCCTTCACAGCCCCATCATCAATGGTTCACACTTGTGTGAAGGTCAAGCGAGAGGCGGTGACGCCGCAGTGAGGATGGTCATATGCGCATCGGAGAACTCGCCGCGGCGACGGAAACTCCTGCACGTTCCCTGCGCTACTACGAGGAACAGGGCCTCATCATCCCCCGGCGACTGTCCAATGGTTACCGAGACTATGACGACTACCTCGTCGATCGCGTCATTCAGATTCGCGGCCTACTCGACACCGGCCTGCCGACCAGGATCATCAAGCAGATCATGCCGTGCCTCGGCACACCGCGATCCATCCACTTCACCGACGCAGACCCTCAGATGGTGGCGATCTTGGAACGTGAGCGCGACAAGATGAATCAGCGGATGGAATGCCTTCGCCGCAACCGCGACGCCATCGACGAATACCTCGAAGCCATCAGATGACACCTCAGCTTTGCTGATCTTGAAGGGGGTGGGGGTGCCCCTCGGCGTCATACGGGCGACGCCTCGCACGGCCAGCGCCCGCTCTCTCTCCGACGAAGCTGACGACACCAGCGTCCGCAATCCGTCCGCAGCAGCTTCGGCGACGGACTTAACTAGCCAACGCCGCCAACCTCTTGACCAGCTATTTGTTAACGAAGCCAACGTGGTCAACGTCCACAAACGCCCAGTTCGTCTCGTTCGCATCGAGTAGGTCGGACGGGTCGAAGCGGCCCTGGCGCAACCGGATACCCGCTAGCGGAGAGTCGGCGAACACGATAGCCGCAACACTCGGCGTCAGCCGTGCAACTGTCTACCGCGTGCTGGCCGAGCAAGCCGACGTCGCCAAGTGATCGCGGATGCGCGCTTGCCTCCTAGTCGGCGCAGCAGTCGCAGTCACCGCGCTCGGACCGACCTATGTCGGTCACCATCGGAGCGGCGCAGCACGAGTCGCCTCTCCATGCTTCTATGCCCTCGCGCACTGCTACAGCGGCGATTACCAGCGCAGCGATGGGGTCAGCCCACGCCCAACCGAGTAGCGAGTTGAGCAGCAATCCGACCAGCAGGACCACTGACAGGTAGGTGCAGAGCAGCGTCTGCTTGGAGTCTGCGACCGCCGACAGGGAGCCGAGTTCTCTCCCGGCTCGACGCTGTGCCCATGACAACACTGGCATTACAGCAAGGCTCACTGCTGCTAGCGCGATCCCAATCGTTGAATGCTCGGCCTCTCCGAACCCGAACAGCGACCGTGCCGAATCCACAACTACGAACGCCGCTAAACCGAAGAACGAGAACGCGATCACGCGAAGCGCGACCTTCTCGCGTGCTTCGGGATCGCGACCGGCGAACTGCCACGCCACCGCCGCTGCCGATGACACTTCGATCACTGAGTCCAGGCCGAACCCAACCAAAGCCGTTGACGACACCCGCGTTCCCTCGGTGAGTGCGATGACGGCCTCAATGATGTTGTAGGTGATCGTGGCAGCCACGAAGAACCGGATACGGCGGAACAGCACGCGCCGACGTTGTTCCGGCTGGGCGGGCCGTGGCGACGACAGTCCGAGGTCGTGCGCCATCAGCAGCACCCTTCGTCGCTGGACGAGCAGCACGCCGGATCGACGGCGAGCACCAGGCCGACTAGATCGGTCAGTGCGTGGGCGATGCGGACATCGGCAAGCTCGTAGCGGCTGCGTCGTCCTTCCGGGACCGCAACGACCAGCCCGCACCCACGCAAGCAGGCCAGATGGTTCGACACGATCTGACGAGACACCTCCATCTCGTCAGCGAGGTCGGATGGGTAGCGTCCACCATCGCGGAGGCTCAGCAAGATCAGGGCGCGGGTGGCATCCGAGAGGGCATACCCGAAGCGAGCCAAGGCGTCGCGGTGCATCAACGTCTGCATTCCCTTGACGGTACATCGAAATCTGTATTCATAAACCCCTGTATCGGAGATTCGCGATCCCACTACGCAACAAGATTGTGGAAGACGCACATAACGTAGGCACCGAGGCACTCGCAGTAATCGAAGCCTATGGATCGGGTGACCTCACGACGGATTCAATTGTCGGTCAGCTAAAAGGGGGGCACGCTACGGCATTTGATCGGTTTCGCCGAGAGCCAATATCTTGAGGCCAAGCGTTCAATCCATCTCGGCAGAGACAAAGCTAGCCTCAAACTCGCCAAAGACGTCTCTGCGATGGCTAACGCCATTACCGGAGGGGTGCTGGTTGTTGGACTTGCTACCAAAAACGCTTGGGCCGCGACGTCATCAACTCGGTACACGCATTCGCCGACGTCGGACAAGTTCCCCGTATTCGATCAATACTTCATCGCTACGTCTACCCACCCATTGAAGGCTTGCAAGTAGCGTTGGTACCCGCTGGTCTGAGCTACCTTCCCGAACGAGTATCTCTTCACGATCACCGTGCCAACACAACCGAGGGAACTCACGCCATTCCTTGTCGCGGGTGTCGTCATTGACGGTGTTGTCTGCGGCAACTTCATCGGATTGTTCGAGCGGCGTGACGACGACGTGACCACATTGACCGCGCCTTCTATCCAGGCAGGTCTACCCGCTGGCTTCGCGTTACTCCGTAGCCCAAGGCGCTAAGCCATGGCGGCTGCACGCGCAGCCGCATCCATCTCCACCGCGAGGTTGTCGAAGTCATCCGGGAGCATGTGGCTGTATATGTTCAACGTGGTAGTGACATTGGAATGACCCAGGAGCTTGGACACGGTTACCACGGTCGCGCCCTGCCGTAACGCCAGCGATCCCGCAGTGTGCCGCAAGGTGTGAGGCGTTACATTCTCCAAGCCGACCTTTGCGCATGCCTTATCGAACCGGTTGCGAAAATAACCAACGGTCATGTGCCCGTCCGGTCCCGGAAACAAAAACTCCGACCCCTCGCGGTCATAGATCGCTTCGGCCAGCGCGTCAGCCAATTCCCGCGTGAAAAGCGGAACAGAGCGCACTTGGTGAGTCTTTGTATCGCCCTCAACCTGCCCGAGACTGCGAACGCCTGTTATGGAACGCGACACAGTGAGCCGCCGCCGTGCAATGTCTACGTCTCGGACGCGAAGCGCGATGCACTCGCCCTACCTCAACCCTGCGTAGGCCATAGTGCGGACCATCGTGGCAAGTTCTCCCGAAGCCTCCGCAAGCTGGCGCACTTCGTTATATGTCAGTGAGCGCTTCTCAGCCCGAGCCTTGCGGGGGAGTTGCATCGCGTCGGGGGGGTTGGCGGCGATGTACTTCGCTCGTATGGCATAGGCGAGGACCTGGTGAGCAACCTGGTGCGCCTGGATTACGCGGGCAGGGGAGAGGCCGCTCTTCCCCCCGGCACGCTGCCGAGCTTCTGGGCTGGCGGACAACTATGAGACCCACGACTGCATCCCGACATGGTCAATGTCCCGGAGGCTCACGTTCTGCCACTTCGGCAGAATTATGTTGTCGAGGAGACCTCGATACCCGCCTACCGTTTTTGGAGCCAACGTCGCCTTCGACGAAAACCACTCTCCTGCAACGGTGCCGAACGTCGTAGCCGAGCGTTGCGGGTCTGCATAGGTGCCACTGGCGAGCGCCGCCGTGACCCCATTCACCTTTCGCTGCGCGTCGGCCTTCCGCTCGAAAGCCTTCGACCGTTCCTGCCCGTCGTGATCGACCCATCGGGCCAGCCAACGCCGACCGGAGCCATGCCGAGCAGTCATAACCTGCGTTCCAGGCGTTCCGTGCCGGGCGTCGACCGCCTCACCACGCTTTGGGTCACGGTGCCAGCGGTCCTCGGTGTCCGCACGCGGACTGGTCGCTTCTTGCTGACCTCAGCCATTAGGGCGTTGTGGTGTCTGAACTGGTAATTTCTGGTGCCCTCGGTGAGACTCGAACTCACACTGCACGGGTTTTGAATCCGTTTCCTCTGCCAATTGGGATACGAGGGCCTTCGCGGTGCGGATTCCCACCATAGATGATCGGCTGGACGAGTCCTCATGGCCCCGCGGTCGCTGTTCTGCGGAAGTCACGGGACAATGTGCACATGACCGGGCCAACGACGGATGCTGCCAAGCCGCACCGTGTCCTCATCGCCGAGGATGAAGCACTCATCCGAATGGATCTCGCGGAGATGCTCCGCGAGGAAGGCTACGAGGTGGTCGGCGAGGCCGGTGACGGCCAGGAAGCCGTCGAACTCGCCGAGAGCCTGCGGCCCGACCTGGTGATCATGGACGTCAAGATGCCGCGGCGAGACGGTATCGACGCCGCCGCGGAGATCGCATCGAAGCGCATCGCGCCGATCCTCGTGCTCACCGCGTTCTCGCAGCGCGAACTCGTCGAGCGGGCGCGTGACGCCGGCGCCATGGCCTATCTGGTGAAACCCTTCTCCATCACCGATCTGATTCCGGCGATCGAATTGGCGGTCAGTCGATTCGGTGAGATCGCCGCGCTCGAGTCGGAGGTCGCGACACTGTCGGATCGCCTCGAGACCCGCAAACTCGTCGAACGCGCAAAGGGTTTGCTCCAGTCCAAGCAGAAGATGTCTGAACCAGAGGCATTCAAGTGGATTCAGCGCGCCGCGATGGATCGCCGCACCACCATGCGGCGTGTCGCCGAAGTCGTTCTCGAGACCTTGGACACGCCCGAGTCGTAACAACTGGGTTTCCTGACGGGCCATTTCGCCCGATCACACAGCCGACACTCAGTCCGCGTTCGTCAACATCACGCACTGGCGCGATGTGTTGGCTATGTTCTACCGGAAGCATCGGCGTCCCGGGCGACGTGACCTGCGTCGGCGGTGCCAATGACAACGTTGACACGGAGGTGAAACGTGCGCGGTCGCATGGCACGTAGTGCATTTGCTCTCGGGAGCGCGGGCTTGCTAGTGCTCGGCATCGCTGGCTGTAGCCAGTCGGCGCCGGAACAGAGCGCGTCGCAGGCGAACCTGAAGATCGTCGAGCAGGTACAGATCGACGAGAACGGCGCCGAGGTGAAAGCGGCCGAGGGTGCGAAGCCTGCGGATCCCACCGGCGACGGCAAGGCGACCTGCCCGCCGGTCTCCATCGCGATGGCGGGCGCCCTCAACGGCCCCGACGCCGCGCTGGGCATCAACATCAAGAATGGCGTGCAGTTGGCCATCGACAAGCACAACGCCGCGAACCCCGGCTGCCAGGTCCAGCTGAAGCCGTTCGACACCGAGGGCGACCCGCAGAAGGCCACGGCCGTCGCCCCGCAGATCGTCGACGACCAGTACACGATCGGGCTGGTCGGTCCTGCCTTCTCCGGCGAGACCAAGGCCACGGGCACCGTGTTCGATCAGGCAGGCCTGGTCGCCGCGACCGCATCGGCGACCAACCCGACACTGAGCCAGAACGGCTGGAAGACCTTCTTCCGAGGGTTGGCCAATGACGGCGTCCAGGGTCCATCGGTCGCGAACTACATGAAGAACACGCTGAACTACAAGAAGGTCTGCGTCGTCGACGACAGCACCGACTACGGCCTCGGACTGGCCACGCCGATCCGCGAAACCCTCGGGCCCGTCGCCGATTCGGCGTGCAACATCCAGGTGAAGAAGGGTGACAAGGACTTCTCGGCCGCCGTCACCCAGATCAAGGGCGTGAGCCCCGACGCCGTCTTCTACAGCGGCTACTACTCGGAGGCGGCGCCCTTCGTGCAGCAGCTGAAGGACGGCGGGGTCACGGCGACCTTCATCAGCGCCGACGGCACCAAGGATCCGGAGTTCGTCAAGCAGGCCGGTGAAGCGTCCAAGGACGCGATTCTGTCCTGCCCGTGCGGCCCGGCCACCGGAACGTTCGCCGACGAGTACACCAAGAAGTTCGGCCAGGAACCCGGCACCTACAGCACCGAGGGCTACGACCTCGGGACGATCATGCTGAAGGGCATCGACTCGGGTGCCATCACCAGGCCCGCGCTGCTGGACTACGTCAAGAACTACAACGGCCAGGGTGTGGCTCGTAACTACCAGTGGACGCCCGCGGGTGAGCTCACGACCAACCTGATCTGGATCTTCAAGGTTCAGTAGTCACTGATACGAGGCGCGTCCGTAGCCGTAGGGCTCGGGCGCGCCTCGTATCCGTTAACCACCAAGGAGCCGCCGCCGGATGATGCACGACTGCATCGACCAGTTCGCCTGCCAAGCCGCCAACATCAACTTCAACGTCGATGGCCTGTTGAACGGCTTCTGGCAGTTGACGATCGATGGTCTATCGTGGGGCGCGATCTATGCGTTGGTGGCCGTCGGCTACACGCTGGTCTTCGGCGTTCTGCGACTGATCAACTTCGCCCACTCCGAGATCTTCATGCTCGGCATGTTCGGCACCTACTTCTGCCTCGACCTCATTCTCGGGTTCGCGCCGAGCGGAAACGCCTACAACAAGGGCGTCATGCTCACGATCGTGTACCTGGCGATCGCGATGATCTTCGCCATGCTGGTATCGGGTTCGGCCGCAGTTGGTTTGGAGTTCATCGCCTACCGGCCGCTGCGACGCCGAAACGCACGGCCACTCACGTTCCTGATCACCGCCATCGGCATGTCCTTCGTGCTCCAGGAGTTCGTCCACTTCATCCTGCCGCACATCATCAAGGGGTACGGCGGATCCAACGCCCAGCAGCCGATCATCCTGGTGCAGCCGAAGAGTCAGTTCACCATCTTCGGGGCGACGGTGACCAACGTGACGCTGGTGATCGTCACCGCGGCGTTGGTGCTCGCGATCCTGACCGACATCGCGATCAACCGCACCAAGTTCGGTCGCGGCATCCGCGCGGTTGCCCAAGACTCGACGACGGCGACGCTGATGGGCGTCTCGCGCGAACGAATCATCATGACCACCTTCCTGATCGGTGGCCTGCTGGCCGGTGCCGCAGCGCTGCTCTACACGCTCAAGGTGCCCCAGGGCATCATCTACTCCGGCGGATTCCTGCTCGGCATCAAGGCGTTCTCGGCCGCCGTGCTCGGCGGCATCGGCAACCTCCGAGGTGCGCTCCTCGGCGGCCTGATCCTGGGCGTGATGGAGAACTACGGTCAGGCGGTCTTCGGCACCCAGTGGCGTGACGTGGTGGCCTTCGTGCTGCTGGTCCTCGTGCTGTTGATCCGTCCGACCGGCATACTCGGTGAGAGCCTCGGGAAGGCACGCGCATGAGTCACCAGGTGGCACCAGACACCGCGAAGGGGCGGACGCCGGCCCAGCGTCTGCTGGCTCCCGGCGACGGTCTGAGGGAGTGGTGGGAGAGACTCAGCCGGCCCCAGAAGTGGATCTTCGGCGTGATCGGCTTCGGCCTGCTGGCGCTGTTGCCGCTCTACACACCGGGATTCATCGACACGCCTGGAATCAGCTTCGGCGGCACGATGGCGGCCTTCGTGATGGTCGCGATCATCGCCATCGGCCTCAACGTCGTGGTGGGGCAGGCCGGTCTGCTCGACCTCGGCTACGTCGGCTTCTACGCCGTCGGCGCCTACACGGTCGCACTCCTCACCAGCCCCGACAGCCCCTGGAACAAGCTCGGAGCCACCGGGTTCTTCAGCAAGGACTGGGCCTGGTTGTCGTGCGTCCCGATCGCCATGGCGGTCACGGCACTGGCGGGATTGATTCTCGGTACGCCGACCTTGCGCCTGCGCGGTGACTACCTCGCCATCGTGACACTCGGCTTCGGCGAGATCATCCGTCTGCTTGCGGACAACCTCTCCGACATCACCAACGGGTCGCGCGGTCTGAACCAGATCGCCTACCCGCGGGTGGGGGAGAGCGAGCGCCTGCCGAACGGCGTCTTCTCGAGCGGCAACTCGGCAGGGCACGCCAACTACGGCACCTGGTGGTTCTGGCTCGGTCTGCTCTTGATGATCGGCATCCTGCTGCTTGTCGGCAATCTGGAGCGCAGCCGGGTCGGACGCGCCTGGGTGGCCATCCGGGAGGACGAGGACGCCGCTGAGGTCATGGGCGTCGACACCTTCCGATTCAAGTTGTGGGCGTTCGTGATCGGGGCAGCCATCGGCGGTCTCTCCGGGGCGCTGTACGCCGGTCAAGTCCAGTACGTCGCTCCGACCAACTTCAACATCATCAACTCGATGCTATTCCTGGTCGCCGTCGTGCTCGGCGGGCAGGGCAACAAGTTGGGCGTCATCTTCGGCGCGTTCATCATCGTGTACCTGCCCAACAGGTTGCTCGGCGTGGAACTGATGGGGGTGAACCTCGGTGATCTGAAGTACCTCTTCTTCGGGCTGGCGCTGGTGGTGCTGATGATCTTCCGGCCCCAGGGATTGTTCCCGGTGCGACAGCAGCTCTTGGCGTACGCCACGTCCGCACGAAAGCTGTTGAGCAAGGCCGATGATTCGAAGGCGGCGGCATGACTGACCAGCCAGTGATCGACGAGGAGATGGCGGCACTGCACCGCGAGGTGAAGGCCGCCGAGGGCGAGACGCTGCTGCAGACCACGGACCTGACCGTCAAGTTCGGAGGGTTGACCGCGCTCGACTCGGTGACGTTCGACATCAAGCGGGGCGAGATTCTCGGCCTGATCGGACCCAACGGGGCGGGCAAGACCACCTGCTTCAACGCCATCACCGGTGTCTATCGGCCGACGTCCGGTTCGGTGATCTTCGACGGTGCTCCGCTGGGAAAGATCAAGCGACATCAGATCACTCGGCGTGGGATCGCCAGGACGTTCCAGAACATCAGGCTCTGGGGTGAGATGACGGCGTTGGAGAACGTCGTCGTGGGGACGGACGCGCGACACAAGACGTCGGTACCCGGCGCGCTCGTCAGGACGCCGCGGCACCGCCGCGAGGAGAAGTCGGCGATCGAGAAGGCCGCCGCACTGTTGCAGTTCGTCGGCATCTCCCAACGCGCCGACGAGAAGGCCAAGAACCTGCCGTACGGAGATCAGCGTCGACTCGAGATCGCCCGCGCCCTGGCAACCGAACCCAAGCTCCTGTGCCTCGACGAACCTGCCGCGGGATTCAACCCGAGCGAGAAGTCGGCACTGATCGAGTTGATCCAGGCGATCCGGGACGACGGTTACACGGTGCTCCTCATCGAGCACGACATGCGACTGGTCATGGGAGTCACCGACCGGATCGTCGTGCTCGAGTTCGGGCGCAAGATCGCCGATGGTCTCCCCGCCGAGATCCGCGATGACCCGAAGGTCATCGCCGCCTACCTGGGGGTACCCGATGACGAACTCGAATGAGCCGACCGAGACCGCCGACACCGATCCGCGGCCGGTGCTGCTCGAGGTCCGCGACGTCGTCGTGCACTACGGCAGAATTCAAGCCCTGCACGGGGTTTCGCTGAAGGTGCACGAGGGTGAACTCGTCACCCTGCTGGGCTCCAACGGCGCGGGCAAGACCACGATGATGCGGGCCATCTCCGGACTGCGGCCGCTGACATCGGGTTCGGTCTGGTTCGACGGCGTGGACATCTCGCGGGTGAAGGCGCACAAGCGCGTCAGCGACGGGCTGATCCAGGCGCCGGAGGGACGTGGGGTATTCCCGGGCATGACCGTCGCCGAGAACCTCGAAATGGGTTGCTATGGGCGCAAGTTCGCGAGCAAGGCCGAGCATCGCGAACGGTTCGACTGGATACTCGAGACGTTTCCGCGGCTCGCCGAGCGTCGGACTCAGGTCGGCGGCACGCTGTCGGGTGGGGAGCAGCAGATGCTTGCCATCGGCCGTGCGCTGATGGCTCGACCGAAGGTGCTCCTGCTCGACGAACCGTCGATGGGCCTGGCGCCCATGGTGATCTCGCAAATCTTCAAGATCATCTCCGAGATCAACAAGACGGGCACCACGGTGCTCCTCGTCGAGCAGAACGCGCAGCAGGCGCTGAGCCGTTCCGATCAGGCCTACATCCTGGAGACCGGTTCGGTCACCCGGTCGGGTGATGCGCGAGAGCTGTTGGCAGACGACAGCATTCGCGCGGCCTACCTCGGCGTGGCCTAGCGCGCGACGACGACCGACGAGCCGTGGCCGAAGAGGCCCTGGTTGGCGGTGATGCCGACGGTGGCGCCCTCGACCTGGCGGCCGGTGGCTTGGCCCTTCAGCTGCCAGGTCAGCTCGCAGACCTGGGCGATCGCCTGGGCGGGGATGGCCTCGCCAAAACACGCCAGCCCCCCGGACGGATTGACCGGGATACGGCCGCCGATGGTCGTGGCGCCGCTGCGCAGCAGATCTTCGGCCTCACCCTTGGCGCACAGCCCCAGGTGCTCGTACCAGTCCAGCTCGAGTGCGGTGGACAGGTCGTAGACCTCGGCCAGGCTGAGGTCCTCGGGTCCGATACCTGCCTCGGCGTAGGCGGCGTCCAGGATCTGGTCCTTGAACACCCGATCCGGCGCGGGTACCACGGCCGTGGAATCGGTGGCGATGTCGGGCAATTCGGGTAGGTGCTGCGGGTAGCGCGGCGTCACGGTGGACACTGCGCGCACCGATGGCACGCCCTCGAGGGAACCGAGGTGCTTCTCGGCGAACGACTTCGACGCGACGATCAGCGCGGCGGCACCGTCGGAGGTGGCGCAGATGTCGAGCAGGCGCAGCGGGTCGGACACGACGGGGGAGGCCAGCACGTCGTCGGCCGTGACGTCCTTGCGGAAACGGGCGTTCGGATTCTGTAGGCCGTGTCGGGCGTTCTTCACCTTGACCTGGGCGAAGTCCTCCAGCGTCGCACCGTAGAGATCCATCCGTCGCCGCGCGAGCAGCGCGAAGTACACCGGGTTGGTGGCGCCGATCAGATGGAAGCGCTGCCAGTCGGGGTCGTTCTTCCGCTCGCCGCCGACGGGAGCGAAGAAGCCCTTCGGGGTGGTGTCGGCGCCGATGACGAGAGCGACGTCGCAGAATCCGGCGAGGATCTGGGCGCGTGCCGACTGCAGGGCCTGGGAGCCCGACGCGCACGCCGCGTAGCTCGAGCTGACGGGGACGCCGTTCCATCCGAGCTTCTGGGCGAACGTGCCACCGGCGACGAACCCGGGGTAGCCGTTGCGGATCGTGTCGGCACCGGCGACGAGCTGGATCTGGCGCCAGTCCAGACCGGCCTCGGCAAGTGCCGCGCGGGCGGCGACGACGCCGTACTCGGTGAAGTCGCGCCCCCACTTGCCCCAGGGGTGCATGCCTGCGCCGAGGATGTACAGCGGTTCCGGTGGGCTGGAGCGTAGCGACTCGGGGGATGTGTCGGGGGTGGTCACGAGGCGATCCTCCAGGCGTAGACGGTCCGGACGAAGCCGTCCTCGTCGGTGTAGAGCGGCATGGTGGCCAGCTCCATCTGCATGCCGACCCGGAGGTCGGCGGCGAGGGTGCCCTCCACGACCTTGCCGAGCACGATGATTCCCTCGTCGGCCAGTTCCACCGCGGCGACGGCGAACGGTTCGAAGGGGTCGGGCGACGGGTACGGCGGCGGCGGGGCGTACTGGTTCTCGGTGTAGCTCCACAGCCTCCCGCGGCGCGACATCGGCACCTGCTCCAACGTGTCGCCGTCACACGCCGGGTTGGGGCAGTTGTTCTCCCGGGGCGGGAACACGTAGGTGGCGCACTGCGTGCACTTGCCCGCGATCAGATGGGCAACCCCGGCGGCGTCGGTGGCGAACCACCCGTCGATGGCCGGTAGTTGCGCTTGGGCTTCCGTAGATCCTGGCACAGGGCCAGCGTAATCGATGTCGACCATAGAACTGAAACGTGTTGCAGTTTTGGTTCAACACCCCATTCGGGACCGGCGGCGATCCGCGTCCGTGCGTGCCTCGGCTACCGCCCGGCGTCGAGCAGGATTCGCACCAGCTCCTCGGGGTTGTCCCGCATCAGGTTATGGGCGCCGTCCAGCGAGTGCGTCGTCCACGTCGGATCGGCCTGCACCTTGGCATACGTTGCGGCGAACGGTGATTCGCCCGGCCACCTCTGCGCGTAGACGAACACCCGGCGGCGGAGGCGACTCAGGTCGGTGGTCAGTCGGATCCGCTGCATGAGCGATGCCAAGGGGTGGGCGGTCGCGCGGTCGTCGAAGAACGGCAGGGGTGGAACCCCGTAGCCGGTGTCATCTACGTCGGTGTACCAGCCCCGCTGTTCGGTGGTGTTCAGCGTCCAGCACGAGTCGCCGTCCTCCGGGACGAACGCGTCCAGGTAGACCAACGAATCCACCTGTGCCGGTGTACGGTCCGCGACCGCGGTGATCACCATGCCGCCGTAGCTGTGTCCGACGAGCACCAAGTCGGATGCCTCGGGTTCCACGGCGAGGGCGGACAGCACGTCGGTGACGTGAGTCTCGAGGTTCACGCCGGCGTTCGCCAGGTGGGCCCGTTCGGCGACGCCGGTCAGCGTGTAGGCGAGCACCCGGTGACCGTGCGAGCGCAGCGCGGCGGCGAGGTCGTCGAAGCACCAGGCGCCGTGGCACGCGCCGGGGACGAGAACGTAGGTGGTCATGGTCAGCTCCTGTCTGCGCGGGTGACGTGGCGGTACCTGGAGGTGATGTCGGCGAGTTCGTCGGGACGGGCGCCGCCTCTGAGCATCTCCCGGTTGGCGGCGACGACGTCAGCGGTCTCGGCCCGACGGCGAGTCTCGTAGTCGCGCAGACCGTTTCGCATGTCGCGGTTCAGCGCGTCACCCACGGCGAGGGCGTCGATGATCGATTGCGACCCGCCGTTCGCTCCGACCGGATACATCGGGTGAGCGGCGTCGCCGAGGAGCGTGACCCGGCAGTGGCCCTCGGGGTCAGACCACCAGGGCAACGGGTTGCGGTCGACCATCGGGTACTCCAGCACGGCCTCGGCGTTACGCACCAGATCGGCGAGGTGGAGCCAGTCCACGCGGACGTCGACGAGGTGTCCGACGACGACCTCCGCGTCGGCCGGTGCGTTCCAGTTCACGTCACCCGGCAACGCGCCGGGTGCGGTTTCGTCGACTTGGACCACCCAGTTGACGAGTCCGTCGCCGATCGGGTACGTGATGACGTCGACCCCCTCGCCCTTGATGATGGCCATCGTCTCGCCGTCGAGGAACGGCGCAGTCCTGGTGGCGCCGCGGAACATTCGCATGCCGGACCACAGCAGCGGATCGCCGACCGGGTGTAGCTGGGCGCGGACGGCGGAGTGGATGCCGTCGGCGCCGATCAACATCTCGGCCGCGATGGATCCGGCGTCGGTGTGGACGAGCACGCCGTCGGCCGACTCTTCGAATCCGGTCACCCGGTGGTCGACGCGCACTGCGTGCGGTCCGATCCGGTCCCGAACGGTGTCGAGCAGCAGGGCCTGCAATCGGCCACGGTGCACCGACAGCTGAGGCCATCGATATCCGCCATCCACACCGCGCGGCTCCCGAAACAGCAGATGACCTACGGTGTCGTGAAATTCGATGGCCCTGGGCGCCACCGCGTGGTGGGCGACCACGTCGGCCAGCCCGAGGCGTTCGAGCTCGGCCACCGCGCGGGGCAGCAGGTTGATGCCGACGCCGAGTGGTCTGAGTTCGGCCACCCTATCGACGACGGTCGCCTCGATGCCGTGTTGGTGCAGGGCGAGCGCTGCCGTCAAGCCGCCGATGCCCGCCCCCGCAATGAGGATCTGGGTCGTTGTCATGCCTTCCACGGTCGGCTCCGTCGAACCATAAGTCCAATACATGGTTGATAGAGAAAGTATTGTGATCGCTTATGGAACTGCGGCAACTCGAATATCTGGTCGCCGTCGCCGAACAAGAGAACTTCACCAGGGCCGCGGAACGCCTCCACGTCGCACAGCCTGCGGTCAGCGCGCAGATTCAGAAGCTCGAACGCGAACTCGGCCAGTCGCTGCTGGACCGCTCCAAGCGCACCGTGCGGCTGACCGCCGCGGGGCGGGCCGTGTTGCCGTACGCGAAGGCTGCGCTGGCCGCCGTCGTCGATGTCGGTAGGTCGGTCGACGAGCTGACCGAGCTCGTCAGCGGAACCGTCGCCATCGGTACCGTGACCGCCCACGACGTCGACATCCCGGAGCTGCTCGCCGACTTCCACGCCGCCCACCCCGGTGTCGAGATCACACTGAGCACCGACAATTCGGACGTCCTCATCGAGCAGTTGCGCACCGGTGTGCTCGACGTCGGGATCGTGTCCATCGGCTCGGATGAGTTGCCCGCCGGTCTCGACGTCGAGGTCGTCACCGAGGAGCCCATCGATGCAGCGGTGTCTCCCGACGACGAGCTGGCGGGGCAGACGACGATCCGGCTCGCCGCGCTGACCGACCGCGCCCTGATCGCATTACCCGTCGGCACGGGGGTACGGGCCCGACTCGACGAGGCCTGCGCCGAGGCGGGGGTGTCGGCGCGCATCGCCTTCGAGGCGTCGACGCCGATCGCGCTTGCCGAACTGGCCGAGCGGGGACTCGGTGTCGCGATCCTGCCGAGTTCGGTATCGCGGACCAGGCCGGGACTGCACGCATTGAGGATCACGCCCGAGATGCGAGGGCGACTGGTGCTCGCCTGGAGGTCGACCGGGCCGATGAACCCGGCCACCTCGGTGCTGGTGCAGATGGCACGGCGTCTCCTGCGTGTCAGCGGGGGTGAATAGAGTGAGGGCGTGAGCCCAGCCAAGACCGACACCAAGCCCACACTGATGCTTTTGGACGGCAACTCGCTGGCGTTCCGCGCCTTCTACGCGCTGCCTGCGGAGAACTTCAAGACCCAGGGCGGCCTGACCACCAACGCGGTGTACGGCTTCACGGCCATGCTGATCAACCTGCTCCGCGACGAGCAGCCCACCCACATCGCGGCCGCCTTCGACGTATCCCGTCAGACGTTCCGGTCCGAGAAGTACCCGGAGTACAAGGCGGGCCGGTCCGCGACACCCGACGAGTTCCGCGGTCAGATCGACATCACGAAGGAAGTGCTTGTCGCACTGGGGATCACCGCCCTCGCCGAGCCGGGCTTCGAGGCGGACGACATCATCGCCACCCTGGCCACTCAGGCGGAGAACGAGGGCTACCGGGTGCTGGTCGTCACGGGCGACCGCGACGCACTGCAGCTGGTCAGTCCCGACGTGACGGTGCTCTACCCGCGCAAGGGCGTGTCCGAGCTGACGCGCTTCACCCCGGAAGCCGTCGAGGAGAAGTACGGGCTCACGCCGGCCCAGTACCCGGACTTCGCGGCGCTGCGGGGCGACCCTAGCGACAACCTGCCCGGCATCCCCGGCGTCGGGGAGAAGACCGCGTCCAAGTGGATCGTCGAGTACGGCTCGCTGCAGGCCCTCGTCAACCAGGTCGACACCGTCAAGGGCAAGGTGGGGGAGTCGCTGCGCGCCAACCTCTCCCACGTCATCCTCAATCGCGACCTTACGGAGTTGGTCAAGGACGTCCCGCTGGCCCAGACGCCAGACACCCTGCGGATGATGCCGTGGGACCGCGACCAGATCCACCGACTGTTCGACGACCTCGAGTTCCGCGTCCTCCGCGACCGACTGTTCGAGACGCTGGCGTCCGCCGACCCGGAGGTCGAGCAGGGCTTCGACGTCCGGGGCGGGGTGCTCGAACGCGGTCAACTGGCGACCTGGCTTGCCGAGCACGGCCAGCCAGGACGGCGGTTCGGCCTGGCCGTGGTCGGCACCCACCTGGCCTTCGACTCCGACGCCACCGCGATGGCGATCGTCTCCGCCGACGGCGAGGGCTGCTACTTCGACACCACGACCCTCGACCCCGAGGACGAGAAGGCGCTCGCCGCCTGGCTCGCCGATCCCGAATCGCCGAAGGCCCTGCACGAGGCCAAGCTCGCCATGCACGATCTCGAAGGCCGCGGCTGGGATCTGACCGGCGTCACCTCCGACACTGCACTGGCCGCCTACCTGGTCAGGCCCGGTCAGCGCAGCTTCGCGCTCGACGATCTCGCCGTGCGTTATCTCAAGCGCGAGCTGCGCGCGGAAAACCCTGAGCAGCAACAACTTTCGCTTCTCGACGACGAGGACGGCGTCGACGATCAAGCGGTCCAGACGCTGCTGCTGCGGGCGTCGGCGGTGGCCGATCTGGCCGACGCGCTCGATGAGGAACTGGCGAGGATCGACTCCTCGGCTCTGCTGGGGCAGATGGAACTCCCGGTGCAGCGGGTGCTCGCCAAGCTGGAGACGACGGGCATCGCCGTCGACCTCGACCTGCTCGGTCAGCTCCAGAGTCAGTTCGCGAACCTCATCCGCGACGCCGCCGAGTCGGCGTACGAGGTGATCGGCAAGCAGATCAACCTCGGCTCGCCGAAACAGCTTCAGGTGGTGTTGTTCGACGAACTGGAGATGCCGAAGACCAAGCGCACCAAGACGGGCTACACGACCGACGCCGACGCGCTTCAAGGACTGTTCGACAAGACCGGGCACCCGTTCCTGCAACATCTACTCGCGCATCGTGACGCCACCAGGCTGAAGGTCACCGTCGACGGCCTGCTGAACGCGGTCGGCTCCGACGGCCGGATCCACACCACGTTCAACCAGACCATCGCGGCGACCGGACGCCTGTCGTCCACCGAGCCCAACCTCCAGAACATCCCGATCCGCACCGAGGCCGGGCGGCAGATACGCGACGGCTTCGTCGTCGGCGACGGCTACGCCGAGCTGATGACGGCGGACTACAGCCAGATCGAGATGCGGATCATGGCGCACCTCTCGCGGGACGAGGGACTCATCGAGGCGTTCAATACCGGTGAGGACCTGCACTCGTTCGTCGCCTCCCGTGCGTTCGACGTACCGATCGACGAGGTGACGCCCGAATTGCGCCGTCGCGTGAAGGCCATGTCCTATGGGCTGGCCTACGGACTGAGCGCCTACGGCCTCTCTGCGCAGCTGAAGATCTCCACCGAGGAAGCCAAGATCCAGATGGAGCAGTACTTCAACCGGTTCGGCGGCATCCGCGACTACCTGCGCGACGTCGTCGATCAGGCGCGCAAGGACGGCTACACGTCGACGGTCTTCGGACGTCGCCGCTACCTGCCGGAGCTGGACAGCAGCAACCGCAACGTCAGGGAGGCCGCCGAGCGGGCCGCGCTGAACGCCCCCATCCAGGGCCGTGCCGCCGACATCATCAAGGTGGCGATGATCAACACCGACACCGCGATCCGCGAGGCCGGCCTGAAGTCCCGGATGCTGCTGCAGGTCCACGACGAATTGCTGTTCGAAGTGGCCGACGGCGAGCGTGAGACGCTCGACGCGTTGGTGCGCGACAAGATGGGCAGCGCGTATCAGCTCGACGTGCCGCTCGAGGTGTCGGTCGGATACGGCCGCAGCTGGGATGCCGCCGCACACTGACGGGAGCGACTAACTCCCCGGGGCGCGGTACGCGGCGATCGTCTGCAGCACCGGCGCGGCCGCGCGGCTCGCGTACACGCCGTACGCCTCCTCGTTCAGCAGTGCGGTCACCCGCTGATCGCCGAAGCCCCGGTCGATGCGGTCCCGGACGAAGGCCAGTTCGATCACCTGGGCCGCGAAGTTCTTGACGCTCTTGCCTGCCGGCTTGCCCGCGACCCGGGTCGCTTCGCCGATCGCCGCCTTTCGGGTCCGAATCGAGCTCAGCCAGGTCGCCTCGTTGGCCGACACCACGCCGGCGGCCACCATGCCGGGCAACTTGGCGGCCACGATGCGTTGTTCCCTGCGGCGGCTGCCGACGGCGAGGGTGATCGCCAGCCCGAATACCGGCACCATCCAGACGAAGTAGACGAGGAAATACGTCTCGATGCCGAAGAACGAGGAGCCGTTCCACGACGCGTGCATGACGACGGCGGCGACGTAACCAAGCAGGATGCAGGCCGCCTTGGCGAACAGGCCGCGCTGCTGCAACGCGAAGTACACGCCGATCGCCGTCATCGTCGTGAACAAGGGATGGGCGAACGGGCCCATGACCAGTCGAAGTCCTGCGGTGACCAGCGATCCGCCGAGGGATTCCCCGCCGCCGATGTATCCGATGTTCTCCAGCCACGCGAAGCCCGCCGCGGTGATACCGGCGTAGACGAGGCAGTCCGTCAGGGAGTTGAGCTCGTTGCGGCGGCGACCCGTCATCATGAGCAGCAGGAATGCCCCCTTGGCGGCCTCCTCGATGATGGGCGCCGCGATCGCCAGGGTGACGAATTCGTCCGTCGTCGCCTCACCCGTGGTGAGCAACGACCCGAAGACGGTCTCCAGGATCACCGAGACCACGACGGCGACCGACGCGCCCCAGGCGAAGGCGAGGACCAGCAGCCGCGGCGGCTCCGGCTCCCAGCGGTCCAGCCACAGGTAGGCCAGCAACACGACGACCACCGCCACGGTGGCGAGGACGAATCCGATGGCGGTGCCGACGGGATTCACGGCGGTCAGCAGGATGACGGACAGTCCCGCCGCGATGCCCATCGCGATGATGGCGCCGAGCGGGGCGCCGACCTTGCGGACCTTCCGAGGCAGTGAGGGGCCGACCGCAGGCGGCGGGGGGTTCGACACGAACGCAGCGTAGCGTTTGGGCACGGCTTGGCTGGCGACCCAGGTTTGTCCAGCGTGTACCCAGTCGAGTAGGCTCTTCGGGTACCCGTGTGCGCGCTCGATGGCGCGTAACACCAGTACACACCAATAACACCTGTCCCTACGATAAAACCTGTCCGGAGCCACCCACCACATGCCAAGTCCGTCCATCACCTCGCCGCAAGTAGCCATCAACGACATTGGCTCGGCCGAGGACTTTCTCGCCGCGATCGACAAGACCA
>JAOPUT010000368.1 GCA_025963385.1 Mycobacterium sp. | reverse complement strand
GTCGGCGATGGGCGCGGTGATGTCCAGCACGTCCGCGGCATCAGGGCCCACGGCAACCTTGTCCATGTAGAACACCGCCGACGGGTCGAACATCGCGCCCCGATCGGCGACTGCCAGCACCGAGATGGCGTTCGGCATGCCCTTGCTCATCAGGGTCGTGCCGTCGATCGGGTCGACGGCGAAGTCGCAGTCGGGGCCGTCGCCGTTGCCGACCTCCTCGCCGTTGTAGAGCATCGGCGCGTTGTCCTTCTCGCCCTCGCCGATGACCACCACGCCGCGCATCGACACGGAGTTCACCAGCTCGCGCATGGCGTCGACGGCGGCTCCGTCACCGCCCTCCTTGTCGCCGCGGCCCACCCATCGGCCTGCGGCCATCGCGCCTGCTTCGGTCACCCGCACCAACTCGAGGGCGAGGTTGCGGTCCGGGGCTTCGCGTCGCGGCGTCATGACAGCAGATTCTCCCATTAGCGGTTCCGAGTTTGGGAGCTGGGATACTGGCGGAGTGACCACACCCCAGGCGGCTCCGGAACCGAGGCCGGCCAAGTCGCGGCTTCTGCAGGACGGCCGCGACATGTTCTGGTCGATGGCGCCGCTGGTCCTGGTCTGCATCGTGCTGGCCGGGGTGCTCGGAATGTGCTCGTTTGCGCCGAACGGGCCAGGTCAGGGGCCAGTGCTGCCGTACGACACGGCCGCGGCGATGAAGGCCGACGCCGAGGCGCTGAAGATCCCGATCCGGATGCCCCGGCTGCCCGACGGGTGGCATGCCAACTCGGGTTCGCGCGGCAGCATCGACGGGGGCAGGACCGATGCGTCGGGCAAGCCGGCGCGGGCCGTGATTTCCCGCACGGGCTTCCTGGCGCCGACGGGCATGTTCATCAGCCTCCAGCAGAGCGACGCCGATGAGCCGAGCCTGGTGAGGTCGATCGACACCAACATGACGCCGACCGGCACGCAGGACGTCAACGGCGTGCAGTGGATCGTCTACGAGGGCGGTGAGGACTCGCGGCCGGTGTGGACGACCCGGTTGAACGGGCCGACGGGACCTGCGCAAATCGCGTTGACCGGGCCCGCGGGTACCGACGAGTACCGTACGCTGGCAGCGGCCACCCAGTCGCAGCCGCCTCTGCCCGTCCGCTAGGAGCGCCCATGACGCCGGATCGCACGCCCGATGTCGCCGCAGGATCGGCTCCGGAAGCCGATCTCACCGGATGGACGGCAGCGCCGTTCACCGCCGAGGGCTTCACCTACGACGTCTACCGCAAGGGCGAGGGCCCCGGCGTGGTGCTGATCCCGGAGATGCCCGGCCTGCATCCCGGCGTGCTCGCGCTCGGCAACCACCTGGTGGACAACGGGTTCACGGTGGCGGCGCCGTCGCTGTTCGGCACCCCGATGGCGCCCGCCCTGCGGCCCGGCGCCATGCCCGTGCTGGTGAAGGGTTGCGTGGCCAAGGAATTCGCGGCGCTGGCGACCAATGCCGAACGTCCGATCGCGCGCTACCTGCGTGCGTTGGCCCGCGACCTCAACTCGAGAACGCCCGGCAAGGGTGTGGGTGTGATCGGCCAGTGCTTCACCGGCGGGTTCGCGCTCGCGGCGGCGGTCGACGACAGCGTGCTGGCGCCGGTGCTGAGCCAACCGTCGTTGCCCCTGCCCCTGACGCCGAAACATCGGCGCGATCCCGGGCTTTCGGAGGGTGAGCTCAAGGTGATCGAGCGACGGGCGGCCGAAGAGGGTCTCTGCGCCATGGGACTGCGGTTCAGCGAGGACGCCATGTCACCCGGTGACCGGTTCAAGACGCTCAAGGCGCGGCTCGGGGATGCCTTCGAGGTCATCGAGATCGACTCGTCCAAGGGCAATCCCGACGGCATCGGCCGCATGGCGCATTCGGTGCTCACCGATCAGGTGCGTGAGGTCGACGGCAACCCGTCCTACGAGGCGCGCAAGCGGGTCGTGGAGTTCCTCACTCAACGGCTGTTCGCGGCGTAGCCGTCGCCTTCTGCGCCTTGCGGCGTTGCTCGTCCCGTCGCGCCCAGATCCGTTCGCGCGCCTTGGTGATGAGCCTGGCGATGGGCCCTGGTGCCTTCGGCTCGTCCTCGTTCCCGCCCTCGTCGATCGGCACGCCCTTGAACACCGCGAGGTAGACGCTGATCGTGGTGACGATGACGACCATCAGGACCGGCCCGATGATGATTCCCAGGAATCCGAACATGGTGATGCCCGCAAAGACCGCCAGCAGCATCAGTGCGGAGTCCAGCCGGGCCGCGCGGGGGATCAGGATCGGACGCAGCACGTTGTCGATGTTGGTGACGACGAGAAGGTGCCAGCCGATCACGAAGAGGCCGCCGAAGACGTTGCCGAACAGCATCATTCCGATGCCGAACGGAATGGTCACGATGCCGCCGCCGAGCGGGATCACCGACAGCGCGGTCAGCAGGATCGCGAAGATGAAGAAACCTTCGTGAAAGCCCGCGATGTAGATCGACACCGCGCCGGCCAGGCCCTGGGCGAGGGCGATGACGAACTGGCCGAACACCGCGCCGCGCACCATCGCGCCCATCTTCTCCAGATAGAGGTCGGTGACGTCCTCGCCAAGCGGGTTGAGCTTGCGGATGACCGTCTGCAGGCCCTCCCGATTGGAAAGCAGCGAGATGAACACGTAGATGAACAGGACGGCCGCCGTCAGCCCGCCTGCCAGTCCGCCCGCCGCGTTCTGCAGGAACCCCAGCGCGTACTCGCCCGCGTGTTGCGCGACGGTACTCATCCGCTCCTGCAACAGTTCCGGTGTCACGTTGACGTTGGTGAGGAACGGAATCTTGTCGACGGTGTCGTTGACGAACTTCAGCGCCCGGTCGCCGAGTGAGTTCAGGTCGGTCCGCGACATCCACGCCGAGACGCTGCGGACCATGGCGCTGATCTG
>JAOPUT010000340.1 GCA_025963385.1 Mycobacterium sp. | reverse complement strand
TCGATACGGTCGCGGTTCTGTTCGATGAACGCGACGTGACGCCAGGTGCTGGCACCCAGCTGACCGGTGTTGTCGTAGGACGAGCCCAGCAGTTCGAGATCCCCGTCGCGCGGATTGCGATTCCACTCCTTGCAGGCCACCTCGCACGCCTTGCAGCCGATGCAGATCGAGGTGTCGGTGAAGAACCCCTTGCGGGGTGGGGGATCCGGCCACCGGGCGTCGTCGGTGGGGTCGGTCGGTCCGGACAGCTGGCCCATCAGCCCTCCCTCGGTGGATCGGTGAGGCGAATGTTGCCGGTCTGGGTGGTCACACCGGCCCTGGACTGATACTCCTCGATCAGACGCAGAAGTGCCTCACCCTGCGGCCTGCGCCCTGGCCGGATGTCGCAGGACCCTGCCTTCGACTCCTGAATCTGCACGTTGGGATCCAGCGCCACGCCGAGGAGGTCGTTCGCCGCGTCACCGCTGACCACCGCGTCGCCGCCGACGCCCCAGTGATACGGCAGGCCGATCTGGTGCACGGTGTGCCCACCGACCACCAGCGGCGTCATCCGGTGCGTGACGAGCACCCTGGCCTCGATCGCCGCCCGCGGGGAGACGAGGGTGGCCCACCCGTAGGGCTCGAGCCCGCGTTCGGCGGCCAACTCCGGCGACACCTCGCAGAACATCTCCGGTTGCAGCTCCGACAGGTAGGGAAGCCACCGGCTCATGCCGCCCGCGGTGTGATGCTCCGTCAGCCGGTAGGTGGTGAACACGTACGGATAGACGTCGGCGCCGGGCTCTCCCGCACTCGGTGCGCTCAAATTCTCCTTGCGCGGGAACATCACTCGCGTTGGGCTTTGCTGCTGCGGGTACAGCGCGTTGGCCACGGGCGACTCCTGCGGCTCGTAGTGCGTCGGCAACGGCCCGTCGACCATGCCCTTGGGGGCGAACAGCCATCCCTTGCCGTCGGCCTGCATGATGAACGCGTCGTCACCGGCGATGGCGGCCGGTCCGCCGAGGCTCGGGTCGGGGCGTGCGTTCGGCGGGCGGTCGACGGGGAAGTCGGGCACGTCGTCACCCACCCACATGCCTTGCTGCTCGTCCCACCAGACGTAGCGCTTGCGCTCGCTCCACGGCTTGCCGTCCGGATCGGCCGAGGCGCGGTTGTAGAGGATCCGCCGGTCGGCGGGCCACACCCAGCCCCACTCGGATTGGCTTGGCGAGGGACCGCCACCGGGTGTGCGGCGTGCCGACTTGTTGACGCCGCCGGCGAAGACGCCGGAGTAGATCCAGCAGCCCGCCGCGGTTGAGCCGTCGGCCCGCAGTTCGTCATACCCCGACACCGGTGAGCCTGTGTCGACCTGGCAGCCGTTGATCTCGGCCAGCACCGCGGCCGAATCGGGATCGCCCCGCTCGTCGACCGGGTAGTCCCACGTCAGGTCGAGCAGCGGGCGGTCCCGTTCGTCGGTGGAGTCCGCCAGCCGCGCCCGGATTCGCTTGCCGAGCTCGACGAAGAACTGCAGTTCGCTCTGGCAGTCGCCCGGCGGCTGCACCGCTTGGTGGCGCCACTGCAGCATGCGCTGGGTCTGGGTGAAGGTGCCCGCCTTCTCGACGTGCGAGGCGGCTGGGAAGAAGAACACCTCGGTCTGGATGTCCTCGGTCTTCAGCTCGCCGGAGGCGATCTCCGGTCCGTCCTTCCACCAGGTGGCCGACTCGATCATGTTGAGGTCGCGCACCACCAGCCACTTGAGATGTGACATGCCGAGCCGCTGCAGGCGGCCGTGCGCTGACCCGACGGCCGGGTTCTGGCCGAGCAGGAAGTAGCCCTCGACCTCGCCGTCGAGCATGGCCATCACGGTCTGGTAGGTGCCGTGCGGACCGTTCAGCCGCGGCAGGTAGTCGTAGGCCCAGTCGTTGTCCTCACGCGCAGCGTCTCCCCACCACGCCTTGAGCAGGCTCACGGTGAAGGCGTCCGCGTTGGCCCAGGAGCCCTTCTGCTTCTTCGAGCCGACGGTCTCGACGTACTCCGCGAACGTGTCATGGGTGCCCGCCGTGGGCATCGGCAGGTATCCGGGCAGCAAATTGAACAGCGTTGGGATGTCCGTCGAGCCCTGAATGCTGGCATGCCCCCGCAGCGCCATGATGCCGCTGCCCGGTCGCCCCACGTTGCCCATCAGGAGTTGCAAGATGGTTGCGGTGCGGATGAATTGGGCACCGAGCGTGTGCTGGGTCCAGCCCACGGCGTAGGCGAAGCAGGTGGTGCGCTCGCGACCTGAGTTCTCGACGATCGACTGCGCCAGGTAGGTGAAGTCCGCGATCTTGATGCCGCACACGTCGCGCACCATCTCCGGGGTGTAGCGGGCGTAGTGCCGCTTCAGGATCTGGAACACCGTCTGCGGGTGTTGCAGCGTCTCGTCCCGCAGCACCTCGGCATGCTCGAGCGACGGCCCGGCGGCACCGTGGGTGTCTCCGGCGGCGCGATCGGAGGCGCTCGATCCGTGCTCGTGGCCACCGCCCGGGTCGTCGATCTCACCGCCGCCGGCCGCGGCGTAGGCCCAGGACGAGGTGTCGTACTGCCCGGTCTCCGGGTCGAAGCCGGAGAACAGGCCGGCGAGGTCCTCGGTGTCCTTGAAGTCCGGATTGATGAGGTTGGCCGCGTTGGTGTACGGCACGACGTACTCCTTGAACCAAAGGTCATGGGTGAGTACGTGATTGATCAGCGCACCGAGCAGAACGACGTCGGAGCCCGCGCGGATCGGGATGTGCTTGTCAGCCACCGCCGAGGTGCGGGTGAACCGCGGGTCGACGTGGATCACGCGGGCACCGCGTGCCCGTGCCTCCTCCACCCATTGGAAGCCCACCGGGTGGCACTCGGCCATGTTGGATCCCTGGATGACGATGCAGTCCGCGTTGGCCATGTCCTGTAGTGACTGGGTCGCGCCGCCGCGCCCGAAGGAGGTTCCCAGACCGGGAACCGTGGAGGAGTGTCAAATACGCGCTTGGTTCTCGATCTGTACCGCGCCTGCCGCCGTGAAGAGCTTCTTGATGACGTAGTTCTCTTCGTTGTCCAGCGTCGCACCGCCGAGGGCCGCGATTCCCATGGTGCGGCGCAGCAGCCGGCCCTTCTTGTCGATGTCCTGCCACGAGTTGCGGCGGGACTCCACGAAACGGTCGGCGACCATGTCGATGGCCTCGTCGACGTCGAGGCGTTGCCACTCGCTGGCGCCGGGCGCCCGGTACAGCATCTCGATCTGACGGCCAGGGGAGTTGACCAGTTGCTCGCTCGCAGAACCCTTGGGGCACAGTCGGCCCCGCGAGATGGGGGAGTCGGGGTCGCCCTCGATCTGCACGACGCGTTCGTCCTTGACGTACACCCGCTGACCGCATCCCACCGCACAGTACGGGCAGACGCTCTGCACGACCCGATCGGCGGTGGTGGTCCGTGCGGTCACCGCGCGGGTTCGCGACGACGTCACCGCAGGACCGCGGCCGAGCACGTCGCCCGACCGGAACTGCCGGATCACCGGCCACTCGAGAAAGAACCGTGAGCCTGCCATCGGGCCAGTCTAATCGTCACTGCACCCGCGATGAGTTCCGAACGCGGTGATCGTCTGTACTGACGACGCCACGAGGAGGACACCACGATGACCACGATGCCGAACACCCCGGCCGCCGCACTGCCGGGCCGCCCACCCATCGTCGGCGCGGCCACCTGGCAGGCCGCCCGCGACGAGCTCCTGGTCCGTGAGAAGGCGCACACCCGCGAGGGCGACGCCATCGCCGCCGCGCGCCGCAGGCTCCCGATGGTCGAGTTCGACGGCACGGTCGAGGTCATCGGCGCGCACGGCCCCGTCCCCTTCCTGGACCTGTTCGACGGGCGCGAGGAACTCGTCGTCTACAAGCACATGTGGCACGACGGCGCGCCGCACCAGGGCCAGTGCGAGGGCTGCACCACTACGGCGTGGCACCTCAAGGAGGCCGACTACGTCAATGCGCGTGGCGTCTCGTTCGCCATCACGACCACGGGGTCGTGGGACGAGGTGGCGCCTTTCGTCGACTTCATGGGCTACCCCCAGCCGTGGTACTCGGTGCGCGGTCTGGCCGCGCCGATCGGCCGCAACATGGGGTCCCTCACCAGCTACCTCCGCGACGGCGACAGGACGTTTCTCACCTACGCCACGACGGGACGTGGCAACGAGCGGGTCAACGCATCCCTCGGCCTGCTCGACATGACGCCCTACGGCCGGAGTGAGACATGGGAGACCAACCCCGAGGGCTGGCCGGAGGGTCGGCACGCCTGCTGGTCGTGGCGCACCGACGCCGAAGGGAACGCCACCTGGGGCGGAACCAGCCGGCCCACCCCGCAGTGGTCCCGCCCCGGCGCGACACCCGTCGAGACGCTCGGCCGCAAGGGCGAGCACTGAACGCTTTACTGCGGGTGGGCCACGAGGTAGTCGCCGACGGGAATCGGAGCGCTCGCGGCGTAGCCGATCGGGAGCAGCACGTCCCCCGAGGTCGTGTAGTAATAGACGTCCCACCGGTAGTAGCCGGTGAACGCCGCCGGGTCGGCAGCGAGCACGGCGGCATAGTCATTGACCGCCCGCACGTACTGGTTGGCGTTGTTGTACCGGTAGATGGCGCGATCAGGGTCCGTGGCAAAGCCGTTGGCGGCGAGATAGCGGCCCGCGGCCATGATGCTGTCGTGCGGTGAGTGGATGTCGCCTCCGTCGCCGTACCCGGCGAACGTCGCGGGCAGGAACTGCATGGGCCCCTGCGCCCCGGCGGTGCTCACCCCGTCGATGCTTCCGAAGCGCGTCTCGATCAGGTTGATCGCCGCCAGATAGTTCCAGCCGACACCCGACGCGGACTCGGCTTCCCGGTAGTAGCCCAGTAGTTCGTCCGGCGGCGCAGGCGGCTGGATGCGCCAGGCCGGCAGGGTGTCCTTGACGTGCGCCATCGCGGCGAGCTGGCGGCGGGCGTCGACGTTGCGGTGGTAGGCATCCTGCAGCGCAGGCGGGATCCGCGGCTCCGTCACCGCGTCCCACTCGGGGTGACGGCCGATGGCGCGGTAGGCCGCCTGCTGACGATGCGCAGCCGTGAGAAGCGCCGGCTCCGGCGTCGACGGGTCACGCAGCGCCTGCTCATCGGCGACCAGATCGTCGGCCAATCGTGCCGGGTCCGTTGCCATTTGGGGTTGCTCGCCTGCCGCGGGCTCGGTCGGCTCGTCGAGCATGGTCGCGACGGGTATGGGTGCACGCGTGGTGGCGGCCGCCGTCGGTTGGGGTGGCGGTGCCGACTCCGAACACCCGACGAGCAGAACCCCGGTCACGGCGAGCACGGCGACACGCTTCAATGCGCGTACAGGGCCGGAATGTTGACGAAGATGGCTTCCTGGGTGCTCCTGGCGATCACCAGCTCCGCGGGCGTGCTCGGATCGGGGTTCTCCTCGCGATGAGGCAGGTGGGGCGGCACGAAGACGTAGTCACCGGGTTCGGTGGCGATGCGCACCTCGGTCTCACCGTCGAAGAACACGAACTCGGGGTGGCCGCTCCTGATGAAGATCGCCGTCTCCGATTCGCCGTGATGGTGGTTCGCCGAGACGGTGCCGGGTGCCGCGACGGTCTCGCCCATCCACAGCTTCTCGGTGCCGACCGTCTCACCGCTGAGCGCGGCGAACCTCTGCATGCCGTCGGACTGCGCGGTGTTCGCGTCGAGCTCGGACGCCTTCACGTGGCGCACGCGATTGCGGGCTTCCTGCACCCCGGCATCGGCGAAGGCGGGATGGAATCCATCGATGTCGGCCATGGGTCAACCGTAGGCCCGCACCCGTTCGGTGTCAGGCGGGTTGGCCGTACATCGCCACGACGACGGTCCGGTCCAAGGAGTTCTCGGACCACACCCCCATGAGTGAGTAGCGGCAGTCGCGCATGATCGCCAGATAGTCGGGGTTGGCGAAC
>JAOPUT010000316.1 GCA_025963385.1 Mycobacterium sp. | reverse complement strand
TACCGCCGGTCAAACAGCCCGAGTCCGTCACCCGCTGAGACCGCGCGCACGGGCCTTGTCCGAAGATTGAATCCCGACCCGCTCCGCGACCTGCGCCTCGGACCGGCGGTCACCCGTAGCCGACCGGTTCGGTAGCGGGCTCGCTCATGGAGCCGACGCGCAGAATCCAAACAACCGGGATCACGCACATGTCGTTTGTATCGAAATGGAGATGATCGAAGTGAGTACGGGCAACATTGTTCGATTCGGCACGGGTAAGAGCGCAACAGAAGCCGATATCGATGCGGCATTGGCCGACCTGATCGAGGGCGAGGCGAGGTGGGCCGACGTCACGCTGTCCGGCCGCGCGTCGCTGCTGAAGCAGGTGTCGACGCTGATGATCACTCATGCCGACGAGTGGGTCGCGACCGCGGCGGCAATCAAGGGACTCGATGCCAGATCGCCTCTCTTGGGAGAGGAGTGGACCTCCGGGCCCTATCCAATCGTGGCTGCCTGCACCGCATTGTCTGCAACGCTCGAGAAGCTCGCAATGGGGCAAAGTCCCCTTGCCGACGCCCATTTCGGCACTGCGCCCGGCAACCGGACGACCGTGCAAGTGTTACCGCTGAACTTCTTCGACAAATTACTGCTAAACGGTTTCAGCGCACAGGTGTGGCTCAAGCCGGGAATCGACCAAGCGGCCGCAAAGCGCACTGCCGGTCTCGCGCAACTGGACCCACGCCACACACACGGTGTCGGGGTAGTACTCGGCGCGGGCAATGTCACCTCCATCGCACCGCTCGACACCTTTTACGAGCTGTTCGCGCGCAACCGCGTCGTCGCGCTCAAACTCAACCCGATCATGGATCCCATGCTCGACGTGATGACGACCGTCCTGGCCCCGCTGATCGACTCCGGGGCGCTGCGACTCTTGACGGGAGCAGCAGAAGTGGGAACCTATCTGGTACAGCACACTTCAGTGGATCACGTCCACATAACCGGAAGTTCTACAACCCACGACGCCATCGTGTTCGGCGGTGGCGAAGAAGGCGCTCAACGCAAGAAGAGCAACGAATTAATCCTCACCAAGGAGATCACCAGCGAGCTCGGTGGTGTGTCGCCCACAATCGTCCTGCCCGGCGAATGGACCGCCGCCGACATCCAGTTTCAGGCGGAACACATTGCGACGCAGCGTCTTCACAACGGTGGCTACAACTGCGTTGCCGCCCAGGTAGTGGTCCTGTCGTCCAAATGGACGCAACGCGACGAATTCATAGCTGCATTGCGATCGGCACTGGATTCGGCTCCAGCACGTGAGCCGTACTACCCCGGTAGCGACGCGCGAATCTCTAACGCCGCTGCGTCGTACCCGCAAGCCGAACGCCTTGGCAACGCCGGGGCGCGGCTCCTGATCGCCAATCTGAGTCCCGAACAGTACGAGCCCATGCTGCGAACCGAATACTTCGCGCCCGTGCTGAGTACGATCGAGCTTCCACACGACGGTGCTGAATTTGCCTCCCGTGCAGCACGACTGGTCAACGACGACTTCGTCGGTACGCTTGGAGTCAACGTCATCGCGCACCCCGAGACGATCAAGTCGATGGGCGCGTCATTCGATCGTTTCGTCGAGAGTCTGCGCTATGGCACTGTCGCGATCAATGCGTGGACCGGCGTCGCTTACTTGACCGCGACCGCAACCTGGGGAGCGTTCCCAGGGCATGAACTCGCGGATGTGCAGAGCGGGATCGGTGTCGTACACAACGCACTGTTGATCGGCGACACAGAGCGCACCGTCGTCCGTGGGCCGTTTCGGCCATCGCCACGCTCACTGATGAACGGGGAGATGTCAATCGCTCCGAAGCCTCCTTGGTTTGTGACCAATCGCACTGCCGCGACCACTGGGCGGCTCCTTGCCCTTTTCACCGCAGCGCCAAGTTGGCGCAAACTTCCAGCGCTGTTTGCGTCTGCCCTTCGAGGATAGAACTCGACCTATCGCGTTTGCGGCTCCGCACAGGGCAGGACGAGCCTTCAGCCATGCGGGTTGTTGACGACGGCCAGAATGTAGGCCAGCGACGATGACTAGAACCCCGGCCCGTCATCAACACAATTGACTGCTTCCGTCGCGTGCCGGTAATGGATGTTCGATCGCCACTGATCAATGGCGCCCACCATGGCGGCGAACACACCGGGGCGGTTCAGACAAGATCGGCGGGATCGTCAAGGGAATCATCGACGACGTCGCCCCACGCGGCGAAGGGGACCTCTGCCAACTAATCACCAAGGAAGTACCCGGGCGGGTTTTCGCCAGCATGCTCGGGATCACCGACGAGGAACACATCCAGCAAGTCATGGACGCTGCTGAGCAGTTCGCGTGCTGGAACGATCCCGAATACGCCCACATCGGCTCGCCGCTCGTCGTGTTCGCCGACGCATCGCGGAAGCTGGCGACGCTGGCGCTCGCCCTGATACCGGAGCGGATCAAGAACCCCGGCGACGATCTGTTGACCTGGGTCGCCGAAGCGCAGTACGAGGGTCACAAGCTCTCCGAGGAACAGGTTGGCGTGTTCTTCGCGCTGCTGGCTGCAGGAGCCAATGACACCACGCGGCACTCCATGGCTCACTGCTGAACCTCTTCCAACATCATCCCGACCAGCTGGCTTACCTGATGGAGGATTTCGAGGCGCGCGTCGAGCCCGCGTGCAATGAGGCACTTCGGACCGCCCCTCATGCACTTCCGCCGAACTGCAAAGGAGGATTACACGATTGGCGATGTCACCATCAAGGAAGGTGACGAGGTCGTCTTGTGGTACACCTCGAGCAATCGGGACGAAGACGTCTTCGACAATCCCGACGTGTTCGACATCTCTCGCGATGCCAAGCACAACCCGCACCAGTCATTCGGTGGGGGCGGTCCACTACTGCCTCGGGCACATGCTGGGCCGTGAGGTGCTCACGGCGCAGATGCGCGAGATCTACCACCGGATGAAGAACCTCGAAGTGGGTGAGCCGGATTGGTTGCTGTCGAACTTCATGAACGGCGTCAAAAGGCTTCCCGCGAGCTGGACCCCGGAGAAGCAACGGGCCTAGCTCGGCCACGGATTCCGCGGTCGGAGGCCACGCCCCACCATCGAGTGGTCGTCGCTCGATTGCCCCCCGATACCTTACGTAAAAACCCTCCTTCGAGGGATGAATTCGGGCATGCGGGCTCCTACCGTGAGACGCGAGCCCCTCTGGTGGGCGAAAGGAAGGACATTCGCCGATGACCCTTGCGGCCACAGATCTAGTTGACTACCCAGCTCGATACTTCGGTGCCTGGAGCCAGCGCGACCTGGACGTCGCCCTCGACGTGATCGCCGAATCCGTGGACTGGCAGGACCCTTCGCTCCGGGCCCCCATCACCAATCACGCGGAAGCTGCAGCATTCTTCGAGTCGGCGTGGGCGGGGTTCCCGGATCTGGCGTTCCTCGCGGTCGGCGATCCCTTGGTCGACGCCGACAACAAGCGCGTGTCACAGGAATGGCGGATGGTCGGCACACACACCGGGGAGGGATTTCCCCCCGGCGTGCCTGCCACCGGCCGCGTATTCGACGTCGCCGGCACCGACGTCTGGCAGATCGACGACGCGGGCCGAGCAGTGTCAGTGCACGCCCATTGGAACGTGGGGGCGTTGCTCACCCAGCTTGGACTGGTCTAACCGATGCCCTGCGCCCATGCAGAAGAGGTCTCGTGCACGCGGTCGTGATGTCGCGGTTCGGCGGCCCGGAGGTACTGGAGTCCGGCACCTTTCCCGACCCCAGACCGCAGGCGGGTTGGGTCGTCGTCGAACTGCGCGCGGCCGCCTTGAACTGGCACGACACACTCGTCCGACAGGGTCGGTACGGCTCCCCGCTGCCGCACGTCCTCGGCGCCGACGGTGCCGGGGTTCGCCGCGACACCGGGGAGGCCGTGGTGATCGTGCCATCCCTGTATTGGGGTCCGCGCGACGACGCCCCAGCCCCCGAGTGGGAGATTCTCGGGGATCGCACCCCGGGAACCTATGCCGAACTGGTCAGCGTCCCGGCCGAATGCCTGGCCCCCAAGCCAAAGGGGTTCAGCTGGACCCAGGCCGCGGCCCTGCCCCTAGTCGGTCTGACGACCTACCGGGCTCTGTTCACCCGGGGTCGACTGCGTCCAGGCGAGACCATGTTGGTGCTCGGTGCAGGTGGTGGGATAGCAACGGTGGCAGTGCAATTCGCGACGGCCGTCGGCGCTGACGTCGTCGTCACCTCCTCCGCACAGGACAAGGTCGACCGCGCGTTCACCGAGGGGGCCCGTGGCGGGGTGCTGCACACCGACCCCGACTGGCCGACACACGCGCGGGCGCTCTCGCCGTCGAAGCAGGGTTTCGACCTCGTGCTCGATCCCGTTGGCCGATGGCCAGAGGCCGTGCGCACGCTGCGCCCGGGCGGGCGTTTGGTGGTGCTCGGCGCCAACGCCGCCGAGACCGCGCCGATGGACGTCCGACACTTCTACTTCGGCCAATTCGACCTGCTCGGAACGACAATGGGCAGTGTTCGGGACTTCAACGCCATGACCGACCTCATCGCCGAGGCGCACGTCCCCCCGCCACACATCGACCGTTGCCTTCCCCTCGACCGCGCCTCCGACGCCCACCATCACCTAGAGACCGCGCGCACTTTCGGCAAGTGCGTGCTGGAGGTTGCATGACCACCCGCCCGTTGATCCGTTACCACTTGCGTCCGGCGCGACCCGACGGGGACCTTCTGGCCGCCTATCTGGTCCTCGACGATCCCGACCGGCGCAACGCCCTGTCCGATTCCCTGCTCGACCAGCTCGAAGATCTGCTCACCCGCGCCGCGACCGACCCGCAGGTCCGTGTCATCGTGCTCACCTCCTCCCACGACCGCGTCTTCTCCTCCGGCGGCAACCTTGACGCATTCGCCGACACCCGCCCCACCATCACGAAATACGCTGGGTTGAAGCGCTTCCCGGACATCTACCGCACCCTGATGTCGATTGACAAACCCGTGGTGTGCGCCGCCAACGGTGACGTCCTAGCCGGCGCCCTGGGCCTCGCCTTGGCCTGCGATCTGGTGATCGCCACGGAGTCGGCGCGGCTGGGCTGCCCTGAAATCAACGTAGGCGCATTCCCGTTCATGATCTCGGCGCTGATCTTCCGCGCCACGGGTCGGCTGGTGGCCAACGAATTGATGATGACCGGTCGCCTGCTGAGTGCCACTGAGGCAGCCGCAGCGGGCCTGGTGAACCGGGTGGTCGCCGACGATGAATTCGACACCGCCGTCGATGATCTCGTCGCGACCCTCGCCGAGAGATCACCCCTGCTGCTCGGCCTGGGCAAGAAGGCCCTCGCCGCAACCCGCGATCTACCACTCGACGCCGCGCTGGACTATCTGCAAGCCCAACTCGCGCTCGCCTTCACCACCGACGACCTCGTCGAAGGCGTCCGCGCGTTCAAGGAACGACGCGCCCCGGTGTGGACGAACCAGTGACCACGCTTCATTGCAACTTTGGTCTGACCATATTAATGTTTGTAGCAGAATGAGGGAGGGCCCGCGATGAAGCCAGGCAGTTTCGCAGACCGCTACACCGCCGAGGAGGCGCAGCGGTACCGCGACATCGGACTGTGGGCGGATGACAACTTCTTCGACCTGCTGAGCCGTCAGGCGTTGCGGCACCCCGACAAGACCTTCGCCACCGATGGCACCCGATCACTGACTTACCGGGATCTGCACGATTCCGCGCTACGTCTGGCCGCGGGTGCGCACGCACGCGGGTGGAGTGCCGGTGACACCGTCGTCGTTCACCTGCCCAACTGGGTGGAGTTCATCGAGATCGCCGCTGCCCTGGCCCGGTTGGGTGTCATCACCGTGCCGGTGATGCCGATCTACCGCCGCGACGAAGTCGGGTACGTACTCGACAATAGTGGTGCTCGCGCGGTCATCACGCCGGCGGCATTCAAGAAGTTCGACTACCTCGGGATGTATCAAAGCCTGCGCCAAGACCGTCCGGACCTCCAGATCGTCGTGGTGCGTCCCGGCTCCGACACCGAAGTGTCCTCTACCAATACGGGTTCGGCCGTCGCGCTGGAGTCGTTGCGCTCCGAAGAGGTGCCAGCGGAGTCCGATCTGCCCGCGGCGCCGGGCCCGGATGACCCATTCGTCATCGTGTACACCTCCGGCACCACCTCACGACCCAAGGGTTGCGTTCACACCTTCAACACCTATTGCTCGGGAGCACGCAGCTTGACCACGGCGTTCGGCTACACCGAAGACGACGTTCAGTTCGGGCCCTCTCCCATCACCCACACCACCGGCCTTGTCACCAGCGTGCTCTTGCCGCTGCTCAACGGCGCCAGTACCCACCTGATGGCCGAGTGGGACCCCCAGCGAGGCCTCCAGGAAATCGCCCAGTACCGGTGTAGCCAGGCCGTCACCGCCACGACGTTCCTGCAGATGCTGCTGGGCACCTATGACCCCGGCCGCCACGATGCTTCCAGCCTGCGGGTGTGGACCTGCGCCGGTTCCCCCATTCCCGCCGCCGTGGTCGAGAAGTCCACCACGACACTGCCCGACATGAAGGTGCTCAGCCTCTACGGTCGCAGCGAGAACTTGTGTACGACCACGTGTTCGGTGAGCGATGAACCCCATCGCGCGCTCAACTCCGATGGGGCCGCGATGCCAGGACACACCGTTGCCGTCGTCGACGAGCAGGGCAACGAGCTGCCGCCGGGAACCGAGGGCGACGTCGCCTACCGCGGTCCGTCGCACATGATCGAGTATCTGGGCAACGCCGAGGAAACCGCGGCTTTGTTCACCCCGGCGGGCCTGTCGCGCTCGGGGGATCTCGGCGTGATGGACCAAGACGGCTACGTCAGGGTGACCGGGCGCACCAAGGACATCATCATCCGGGGCGGAATGAACATCAGTGCCCGAGAGATCGAGGATCACCTCGCCGCACACCCCGCCCTGAGTGCGTCCGCGGTCGTGGGTGTCCCCGACGAGCGACTTGGTGAGAGGGTCGGCTGCTTCGTGGTCACCAACCCCGGCGTCCCGGACCCGACCGTGGAGGAGCTCCGCAATTACCTCGTCGATCACGGCGTCGCCATCCAAAAGACCCCTGAGACCGTCATCGCGATCGATGACCTCCCGATGACTGCCACCGGCAAGGTGCAAAAGCACGTGCTGCGCCAGCAGGCGGCCGATTTCCTCGACGCCGACGGCGTCGGCGCGCAGAGTTAGGTGCCATGGACCTCAAAGACAGTGCTGCAGAAGCCGATTTCCGCAACCGGGTACGGACCTGGCTGCAGCAGACCCTTCCCACCCTCGGTGGGGCCGAACCCCACCGTCTGGAAGACAAACACGAATACTGGTCGCGTTGGCAGCGTCTGCTGTTCGACGCGGGATTCGCCGGATTGTCCTGGCCGTCGGAGTTCGGCGGCGGCGGTGCCGATGCCAAGCTCAAGGCCGTCTTCACCGAAGAACTCGACCGGGCCGGCGCC
>JAOPUT010000289.1 GCA_025963385.1 Mycobacterium sp. | reverse complement strand
CACTCCGCGTCCGACGCCAAGCCGTTGGTGTGCCTGGACGCCGACGGCAACAAGTTCTCCAACACCGAGGCGATGAAGGGCGAGGCGAGCCTCTGGCTCGAGGAGTTCCGCGGCGAGGTGACGGCGTCGATGGTCTACGACGGTGCGCCGGTGCACGACCACTTCAAGCGGGTCGACGACAACGCCGTCATGGGCATCATGAACGGCAAGGGCGCGGTGGACGACAGCTCCGGTTCGCCGCGACACCTGTACTTCTACCTGGAACGCATCTAAGCCCTATCGTTGCTCCGATGAGGACCCGCGTTCTGGTCGCCGCGGCGACGTTCCTCGTCGCAGGTGCCGTCGCCGGCTGCGACCGGACCACCCCTGGCACCGTGGCGATGACCACCGAGGCGGGTGCGTCCACCAGGATCTCGACGTCGTCGCGACCGACCACCTCGTCCCCCGACACCTCGACACCGCGGACGTCGTCGAACGCCCCGCCACCCGGCGACGCCCTGAGCGTCACCTGCGCGGACTACATCGACCTCGACACCGCGGACCGGACCGCCGTCATCGAGGAGATCCTCAAGGACCAGGCCTCGGTCCTCAGCCCCGGCGACGCGGAGATCGCGAAGACGCTCGCCGACGCGGTGTGCACGTTCCTGCCCGAGAGCACGGTCAGCGAGATCCTCCTCGGCGAGACGCCGCCCTAGGCCCCTGCCGGCCGCTCTCCCGCACAGCCGTAGCCTTCCTGGCATGGGCGATGCATACGAATCCCTCACTGTCGAGGTCGACGCACACGTCGCACTCGTCACGCTGACAGGTCCCGGCAAGGGCAACGCGATGGGCCCCGCATTCTGGGCCGAGCTCCCCACGGTGTTCGCGACCCTCGACGCCGATCCCGACGTCCGCGCGATCGTGCTCACCGGGTCCGGCAGGAACTTCAGCTACGGGCTCGACCTCGCCGCGATGGGAGGCACCCTGGCGCCCGTGCTCGCCGAGGGCGCACTGGCCAAGCCCCGCACCGAGTTCCACACCAAGCTGAAGGCGATGCAGAGCGCGATCACCGCGGTGGCGGACTGCCGCACCCCCGTCGTCGCCTCGGTGCACGGCTGGTGCATCGGCGGGGGCGTCGACCTGATCTCCGCCGTCGACATCCGCTACGCGAGCGCCGACGCCAAGTTCTCGGTCCGCGAGGTCAAGCTCGCGATGGTCGCCGACGTGGGCAGCCTCGCGCGCCTTCCCTTGATCCTCTCCGAGGGCCATCTGCGTGAACTCGCCTTGACGGGCAAGGACATCGACGCCGCCAGGGCGGAGAAGATCGGGCTCGTCAACGACGTCTACCCCGACGCCGACGCGTCTCTCGCAGCGGCGCAGGCCACCGCCGCGGAGATCGCCGCGAACCCGCCACTGGTCGTGCAGGGCATCAAGGACGTCCTCGACGAGCAGTCCATCGCGAGGGTCACGTCGAGCCTGCGCTACGTGGCGGCTTGGAACACGGCATTCCTGCCGTCGAAGGACCTCAGCGAAGGCATCAGCGCGATGTTCGCGAAGCGGCCACCGGAGTTCACGGGAGAGTGAATGGCGGTGGCGGAGGGATTTGAACCCCCGGACGGTGTTAGCCGTCTCTCGCTTTCAAGGCGAGTGCATTAGGCCGCTCTGCCACGCCACCGCGGACCAGCCTAACGGTCTAGACGCGGCCCACCTTCGCCGGTGAGTCATTGGACTTGAGCGCGACTCCGATCCGCCTGCAGTTCTCCCCCATCGCCGCAGTCTGCGGCCGCGAGAGTCGGCTCAGGAAGTGCGCGCGCACGCCATCGCCGTACGTGGACATCGCTACCCGCAACACCTCCCTGCCGTCATCGGTGATGGTGGCGAGCACGCCTCTGCCGTCCTCCGGCGTCGAACAGCGGCGCACCAGGTGCTGCGTCTCGAGCCGGTGGATCTGCCGAGTCACCCTGCTGGGCAATGACATCAGTTCCTCAGCGAGATCACCCATTCGAGCCGAGCCGGTCGCCGAGTTCGCGAGCACGTCGAGCAGTCGGACGTCGTTGAGCGTGAGGCCGTGGACGTCCACCAACTCCCTGTTCAAAGTGGCATAAAGCCGCAGCGCCGCATCGAGAAAGTGCTGCCAAGCGCGTTCTTCGGCGATGTCGAGTCCTGGCATGGAACTCGCGGTCCGCCCCCCAATGGTCCCCTCCATGGCGACATAGTATGACCGTCGCGGCCTGGTAGTAGCGTTATGAACATGCGCGCGATCGTGGCCGAATCCAGCACTGACCTGGCCTGGCGAGAAGTCCCCGACGTCACCGCCGCAGAGGGCGAAGTCGTCATCGACGTCGTTGCCGCGGGCGTCAACCGCGCAGATTTGCTGCAGGCCGCCGGCCACTATCCGCCGCCGCCCGGCGCCAGCACGATCATCGGCCTCGAGGTGTCGGGCCGGGTGTCGGCGCTCGGTCCCGGGGTCACGACGTGGTCCGTCGGCCAGCCCGTGTGTGCCCTGCTCGCAGGCGGCGGATACGCCGAGCGCGTCGCCGTCCCCGCCGGTCAGGTGATGCCCATCCCCGACGGGGTCGGTCTGCACGAGGCGGCGGCGCTCCCGGAGGTCGCCTGCACGGTGTGGTCGAACCTCGGCATGACGGTTCACCTGACCGCGGGTCAGACGGTGCTCTTCCACGGCGGCGCGAGCGGGATCGGGACGCACGGCATCCAGGTGGCCGACGCGCTGGGGTGCCGGGTCGCCATCACCGCGGGCTCCGCGGAGAAGCTCGAGGTGTGCCGCACCCTCGGAGCCGACATCACCATCAACTACCGCGACGAGGACTTCGTCGAGCGGATCAAGGCCGAGACCGACGGCGTCGGTGCGGACGTGATCCTCGATCTGCTCGGAGCGTCATACCTCGACCGCAACATCGACGCGTTGGCGCCCGACGGCCGGATCATCAACATCGGCTTCCAGGGCGGGCTCACGGCCGAGCTGAACCTCGGCAAGCTGATGGCCAAGCGCGCAGGCGTCATCTCGACGGCGCTGCGCTCGCGGCCGGTGGACGGCCCGTCGGGCAAGAGCGCGATCGTCGAGTCCGTGGTGGCCAACGTCTGGCCGATGATCGCCGACGGTCGAGTCAGGCCCATCATCGGGGCGGAGCTTCCCATCGAGGAAGCCGCCAAGGCGCACAAGCTGCTGTCTTCCGGCGAAGTCTACGGGAAAGTGCTTCTGCGCGTACGGGATTGAGCGTGGCGGGTCAGCCGAGCGAAGCCAGCGCGCGAACCAGTTGGTCCACTTCGGCCATCGTCGTGTAGTGCGCCAGGCCCACCGTGACGGCACCGCCGATGTCGTTGACGCCGATGACGTCGAGAACCCTCGAGGTGGTGTTCAGTGCGGCCAGCACGCCGTTGTCGGCGAGCCGCTGGACCACCCGCTCGGCGGGCACGCCGTGCAGGGCGAAGCTCAGCACCGGGATGCGCTCCTCGGGCTGGCCGATGACCATCACCAGCGGCAGCGACCGCAGCGACATCAACAGGTAGTCGAACAGCCGGTCCATGTAGACGGCCGCCGATTGCATTGAGACCGAAAGCCTTTCGCGCCGGGTGCCGGAAGCCGACTCGTCGAGGTTCGCCAGGTACTCGACGCTGGCCACGACGCCCGCGAGCATGCCGAACTGGTGTGTGCCCATCTCGAGCCGCTCGACCCCGGTGGCCAGCGGGTCGAGCGACACCACACTGAAGGTGTCGATCGTCGACGGGTCGCGGAACACGAGTGCACCGATCGGGGGCCCGCCCCATGCCACCGTGTTGACGGCGAGGACGTCCGCCTCGAGTTCGTGGATGTCCACCAATCGGTACGGGGCCGCGGCCGAATGGTCGACGACGACCGTGCCGCCGTTCTCGTGCAGCAGCTTGGTCACCGGGCGGAGATCTGTGACGGCGCCGATGGCCGACGACGCCGACGTGATGGCGACCAGCTTGGTGGGCTTGTCGATCAGCGACTCCCACTGCCAGGCGGGCAGCTCACCGGTCTCGATGTCGACCTCGGCCCACTTGACCTTGGCGCCGTATCGATTCGCGGCGCGCAGCCATGGCGCGATGTTCGCCTCGTCGTCCAGACGGGTGACGACCAGTTCGTGCCCGAGCCCGACGCGGGACGACGACGCGTCGGCGAGCGACGTGAGAAGGATCGCGCGGTCGGCCCCGAGCACCACGCCGCGGGGGTCTGCTCCGACGAGGTCGGCGACGGCCTGGCGCGCGGCGTGCAGGACCGCGGCACTGCGCGTGGCGGCCGGATGAGGACCCTGCCCCGTGGTCATCGACCCGCGGAAGGCGGTCGAGACGGTCGTCGCCACGGAGTCCGGCAGCAACATGCCGTTTTGTGCGTCGAAGTGCACCCAGCCGTCGCCCAGAGACGGGTGCAAACCACGCACCCGGGCGACGTCGTATGCCATACCTGCCACCTTCGAGCCCAGTGAGTACCGCGAACCGTACCGATGTCGGTGCGGCCCGCCGCGCGCACGCCCCGACGGACCAAGTCACCTGCGTGGTCATACTAGTGCAGTGAGCTTGGCGTCCGGGATACTAGTCGCCCTGTTGTTGCTGGTCACTCCCGGAGCTATCATCGGGCGGGCTTCACAGCTAACCTGGCCGATCGCCGTCGCGGTGGGTCCGGCACTGACCTACGGCACCGTAGCGCTGGCAATTCTGCCTCTTGGCGCAATCGGGATCCCGTGGAACCTGTGGACCGCTCTGCTCGCTCTGCTGATCGTGGTGGCCGTCGTCGTGGGTTTGCAGGCGCTGCTGAAACGGCGCCGCGAACGACCTCCCGCTGGCGAGCCGATGACCGCCGGGCCGGCGTTCGTCGTCGCGATCGGCGTCCTCCTCGGTGCGACGTTGATCACATTTGCAGCAATTCGAGGCATGCCGCACTGGCAATCCATACCCAGCACCTGGGACTCGGTCTGGCACGCCAACACGATCCGGTTCATCCTCGACACCGGCCAGGCCTCGCCGACGCACATGGGCGAGCTTCGCAACGTCGAAACCCACGACGCGCTCTACTACCCGTCGACCTTCCACGCCCTCGCCGCGATCCAGTGCCAACTCACCGGTGCCAGCGCCACCACCGCGTACACGCTGAACTCACTCGCCGTCTCCGTCTGGCTCTTCCCGGTCAGCGCGGCGGCGCTCACCTGGCACCTGCTCCACGGCCGCGGGGTGGGCCAGTGGCGGGCAGCGGGGTCCGCAGCCGCGGCGGCCGCGCTGTCCGCATCGTTCACCGCGGTGCCCTACGTCGAGTTCGACACGGCGTCGATGCCGAACCTGGCGGCCTACGGCCTTGCCGTGCCGACGATGCTGCTGATCGTCTCCTCGCTGCGGCACCGCGACCGGATCCCGCTGGCCGTGCTCGCCCTGCTCGGAGTCTTCTCGGTGCACATCACCGGCGGTGTGGTGACGGCCCTCTTCGTCGTGGCGTGGTGGCTCTTCGAGGGACTGTGGCGGCCCGTCCGCGGCAGGCTGGCCGACTTCCTCGGCCTGGTGGCGGTCGCGGGCCCGACGGTGGTGCTCCTGCTGCCCCAGTTCATCGGCGTCCTGCAGCAGGCCGAGATCATCTCGGGCCACGAGTTCGACACGCACGAGGGCAAGAAGAAGGCCCTCTTCGACGCCATCGTGCAGCACACCCGCCACCTCAACGACTATCCGATCCAGAACGCCCTGATCCTGCTCGCGGGCATCGGCTTCGTGATCCTGCTCGTCAAGAAGGTCTGGTGGCCTGCCGCGGTCTGGCTGCTCCTGGTGTACGCGATCATTCACTCGTCGGCGCCGTTCGGCGGCCCGGTCGGTGCGGTCACCGCCAAGTTCACCGACCTGTTCTACAGCGACCCACGCCGGCTGTCCGCGGTGGTGACGATGCTGCTGGCGCCCATGGCGGGCATCGCGCTGTTCACGGTGACGTCGGCCGCGCTGGCGGGGCTGCGCAGGTTGCTCCCCCGACTCGGCCCTCGCGTCGTCTACGCCGTCACGGCCGTCGTCCTCGTCGCGGTCTCCATCGGCATGGCCTGGCACTACTTCCCCAGACACCGTCACCTGATCGGCGAGAAGTACGACCGGGTGATGGTCGACGACGGGGACATCGAGGCGTTCGACTACCTCGCGACCCTTCCCGATGCCCGCGACACCCTGATCGGCAACGCGAACACCGACGGCACGGCATGGATGTACGCCGTCTCGGGCCTGCATCCGCTGTGGACGCACTACGACTACCCCCAGCAGCAGGGACCGGGCTATCACCGCTTCGTCTTCTGGGCCTACGCCGACGACGCCGACACCGATCCCCGCGTCGCCGAAGCCGTCCGTGCGCTCAACATCCGGTACGTCATCACCAGCAAGACAGTGGTGCGGGGGTTCGTCATGCCCGACGGACTAGTCTCGCTAGACAAGTCCAAGTCGTGGAAGCAGATCTACGACAACGGGCGAGCCCAGATCTATGAGTGGCAGGGAAAGTAGTCAAGACGATGTGTTTGGACAGACGATGACCAGTAGCGCCGACGACAACAGGGTCGATGACATCGAGATCCTCGGTGACACGATGGACTCCGAGAACGGGGAGGACGCCGACGGCAAGCCGCTGTCCGATCTCGTCGAGCAGCCGGCCAAGGTCATGCGAATCGGCACCATGATCAAGCAGCTGCTCGAAGAGGTTCGCGCGGCACCGCTCGACGACGCCAGCCGCGGGCGGCTCCGCGAGATCCACGCCCGCAGCGTCCGTGAGCTCGAAGAGGGTCTTGCCCCGGAGCTGCGCGAGGAGCTCGAGCGGCTCGCACTCCCGTTCGGCGAGGAGACCCTCCCGTCGGACGCCGAGCTGCGGATCGCGCAGGCGCAGCTCGTCGGGTGGCTCGAAGGGCTGTTCCACGGCATTCAGACGGCGCTGTTCGCCCAGCAGATGGCGGCCCGCGCACAGCTCGAGCAGATGCGCCAATTGCCGCCGGGCGTCGGTGGCGTGCCGGGTCAGCGTGGCCCGTCGAGCCCCGGGACAGGGCAGTACCTCTAGCTGTGACCGATCCGCACATCTCGACCCAGAACGCCTGGGTGGAGTTTCCGATCTTCGACGCCAAGTCGCGGTCGCTCAAGAAGGCGTTCCTCGGCAAGGCAGGCGGCACCATCGGCCGCAACGAGTCGAACGTCGTCGTCATCGAAGCCCTACGCGACATCACCATGTCGCTCGAGATGGGCGACCGCGTTGGCCTGGTCGGCCACAACGGCGCCGGCAAGTCGACGCTTCTGCGCCTGCTGTCCGGCATCTACGAGCCCACCCGCGGGTCGGCCACGGTTCGGGGTCGGGTGGCTCCGGTCTTCGACCTCGGCGTCGGCATGGATCCGGAGATCTCGGGCTTCGAGAACATCGTCATCCGCGGCATGTTCCTGGGACAGTCGCGCAAGCAGATGGCGGCCAAGGTCGACGAGATCGCCGAGTTCACCGAACTCGGCGACTACCTGTCGATGCCGCTGCGCACCTACTCGACGGGCATGAGGGTGCGCCTGGCGATGGGCGTCGTCACCAGCATCGACCCCGAGATCCTGCTGCTCGACGAGGGCATCGGCGCGGTCGACGCCGAGTTCCTCAAGAAGGCGCGCACCAGGCTGCAGGATCTGGTGTCACGGTCCGGAATACTCGTATTCGCCAGTCACTCAAACGAATTCCTCGCGCGGCTGTGCAAGACGGCGATGTGGATCGACCACGGCACCATCAAGATGACCGGCGGCATCGAGGACGTGGTGCGAGCCTACGAGGGCGACGACGCCGCGCACCACGTGCGAGAAGTCCTCGAGGAGAATGAGCGCGAAAACAGCGGGCCATGAGTGAATCCGTGTGCGCCGTCGTGGTCACCCACCGGCGCGTGGCCGAGTTGGGTCTGTCCCTTGCCGCCGTGACGGGGCAGACCCGAGCGCCCGACCATCTGATCGTCGTCGACAATGACGACGACGATCGAGTGCGGGAACTCGTTGCCGCACAACCCGTTCCGAGCACCTACTTCGGTTCCCGACGCAACCTCGGCGGCGCGGGCGGCTTCGCACTCGGAATCCTGCATGCGCTCGCGCTCGGCGCGGACTGGGTCTGGCTCGCCGACGACGACGGCAGGCCTGCGGACGCCGACGTGCTCGGCACGCTGTTGGGCTGCGCCGGGCGGCACGGACTGGCCGAGGTGTCACCCATGGTGTGCGATCTC
>JAOPUT010000273.1 GCA_025963385.1 Mycobacterium sp. | reverse complement strand
GCGAGCACCGCCATCCTGCCGACATTGCCCGATTGTTGACCCACGCTGAGCACGTTCCCCCAGTGGACGTCGTCCACCTGTGAGGCATCTATACCGCCTCGATCGATGAGTGCCTGAAGGACTTTGGCCGAAAGGTCGACGGCATGCACACCCGCCAATCCGCCGTTGCGCTTTCCGATCGGTGTCCGTACCGCCGCGACGATCACTGCGTCCCTCATGTCGATTCCCTTCGTGGGTTCGTGTGCCGATGTACGAACGGCGGCTAGAAGCCGAGTTTGCGTCCGATGAGGTCGCGCATGATCTCGCTAGTGCCGCCGTAGATCCGCTGGATCCTTGCGTCGCGCCAAAGCCGGGCGATCTCGTATTCGTTGATGTAGCCGTATCCGCCGTGCAGCTGCAGACACCGGTCGATGATCTGCCACTGCTGCTCGGTGGCCCATACCTTCGCACCAGCAGCCTCTTCGCCGGTCAACTCGCCGGCGTTGACGGCGGTGATGCAACGATCGACGTAGACCTGCATGACGTCGAGGAGCACGCTCATGTCGGCGATGGCGTGGCGATTGACCTGGAATGTCCCGATTGGTTGACCAAAGGCCTTGCGGTTCAACGCATATGCCTTCGTCAGCTCTACCGCGCGCCGTGCCTGCGCGACCGCGTGGATGGCGATGCCAAGACGTTCGGCGGGCAGCTTGCGCATCAGGTGGTAGAAGCCGCGGTTTTCCTCGCCGATCAGGTTGGCCGCCGGAACGCGAACATCGGTGTAGGACAGTTCGGCGGTGTCGGCGGATTTCTGGCCGATCTTGTCGAGCTTGCGGCCCTTGGCGAATCCTGGCGTGTCGGCTTCGACGGCGATCAGGCTGACCCCCTTGTGTCCGGCGGCGGGATCGGTCTTTACGGCGGTGACGACGAGGTCGGCCAGGATCCCACTGCTGATGAATGTCTTGGCGCCGTTGATCACGTAATCGTCGCCGTCACGGACTGCGGTGGTGCTGATCCCCGCCAGATCGGACCCGGCGCCGGGTTCTGACATCGCGACCGCGGTGATGATCTCCCCGGAGACGAAGCCGGGCAGCCAGCGCTTCCTCTGCTCCTCGTTGGTCATATGCACCAGGTAGGAAGCCATGATGTCGTTCTGCAAGCCAAAACCGACACCTGCGCTCCCGGAGGCGTAGTACTCCTCGGTCATGATGGCGTTGAACCGGAAGTCAGTGAGCCCCTGGCCGCCGAACTCCTCGGGTGCTTCCCAGCCGAGCAGGCCGGTTTCGCCCGCCTTCAGCCACACCGAGCGGTCCGTGATTCCGGCGTGCTCCCATTCCTCGGTGTGTGGGGCGCACTCCTTTTCGAAGAATGCGCGCGCGGTGGCTCGGAACTCGTCGTGCTCTGGCTCGAAAATCTCACGCTTCACAGGTGGTTCCCTCGGATCGATGCGATGGCGGTGCGGGCTTGATCACTCAAATCCCCATGCGGTCGAGCAGGCGCTCGTGAGACAGCGACGGACCGCCGAGCAGCATCTGAGATGCCTTCGCCCGACGAAAGTAAAAGTGGGCAGGGTGTTCCCACGTGAAGCCGACGCCCCCGTGTACTTGGATGGTTTCCTTGGCGACGAACATCGCCGCGGCCGACGTGGTGATGTGCGCGGCGGCGGTGGCGATCGCCGAATCGGGTGAGCCCGCGTCGGTCAGGAGCAAGGCGTCCTCGGTAGCGGCGCGGGCGAGTTCTACCTGCGCCAACATTTCCGCGCAGAGATGTTTGACGGCCTGAAATGATCCAATGGGCCGACCGAACTGCTGGCGCATGGTGGCGTACTCGACGCTGATCTCGAGACCGTACTGCGCAGCTCCGACGCCTTCTGCCGCCAACGCGAGGGCGGCGAAGTCCAGCGAACGGGCCAACACGGCTCCGCCGCCACCTTGCCGCCCGATTAGTTGGGCGGGAGCGGATGTCAGCGTGACCACCGCCAGGGGCCGGGTGGCGTCGAGCACCTGCATCGGGGTGATCTGCACGCCCTGAGCGGCGGGATCGACTGCGAAGACGGTCGGTCCGGCCGTGGTGCGCGCAAACACGATCAACAGATGTGCCGTGGCTGCATCGGGAACGAAGTACTTCGCGCCGTCGAGTTGCCAAGTCCCGTCTGGGTTTTGGGTGGCACGGGTCTTGATGACTGCGGCGTCCCATGAGCCGTCCTTCTCCGCGGCAGCTACGGACAGCCGCGTGGCGCCCGAGGCGACGCCCGGCAGATACTGAGCACAAATGTCGTCGTCGCCGACCGCCAGCAGCGTCTGTGCCGCCACGAACGTCGAGAAATAGGGGACAGGCGTGAGTGCGCGTCCCAATTCCTCGAAGACCACGGCAGCGGCGAGAAGGCCGAATCCGTCCCCGCCGAACTTCTCCGGGATCGCCAGCCCGTGAACCCCCAGCATGGATCCCATTTCGGCCCACAGTTCGGGGTCGAAGGGGGCGTCGGACTCGATCAGCTCGCGAACACGGGATTCGGGCATGCGCGTATTGAGGAACTTGCGGATGCTCGTCCGCAGCTCGTCCAATTCCTGCTGGTGTTCCACCACTGGGGCTCCTGTCGTCGTCTGGCCGTGCCCGCTAGGACAAGGCGCTCCCGCTGGCGGGCTGGGGCTCCTTGGGAAGGCCCAATACCTGTTCGGCGAGGATGTTCTTCATGATCTCCTCGGTTCCGCCGAGGATGCGCGTCGCAGGTGAAGCCAGCAACAGATCGGCCCACGCGTACGTGCCCCATTGCCCGTTGTCTGCGATGATGCGGGGACCGAGCACATCGGACACGAAATGTGCGCTGCGAGTGACGTTTCGGCTGTGGACGAGCTTGGCGACCGACCGTTCTGGCCCAGCAGGCTGTCCGCTGTCGATCTTGCGGGCGGCTGAACGGTTGAGGCTGTCGACGGCCATCGCTTCGGCGACGAGGGCGCTCAGGTCACGCCGCAGCGCCCGGTCGTCCCACGTCCATGTGGCCCGCATCAACGCCGAAAGGTAATGCGGAGTCAGCGACCGGACCACCTCTGCTGAGTCCGAGCCCGCCACCACGTCGCGCTCCTTGGTCAACGTCGTGAGCGCGACCTTCCACCCGCCGTCGACATCGCCGAGTCGGTGATCATCGGGTATGACGACGTCGGTGAGGAAGACCTCGTTGAACTCGGATCCGCCCGTCATCTGGCGCAGCGGGCGTACGTCGACGCCCGGTGCGGACATGTCGATCACGAACATGGTCAGTCCGCGGTGCTTGGGTACGTCGGCGTTGGTGCGGCAAAGGATCTGCCCGATCTGGCTGTGCTGCGCCGCCGACGTCCACACCTTTTGGCCATTGAGCACCCAGTTGTCACCGTCACGCACCGCACGGGTCTGCACGCCGGCGAGGTCGGATCCGGCGGCGGGCTCGCTGAACAACTGACAGGCGATCACGTCGCCGCGGTACATCGCAGGCAGCAGTTCGTCGTTCAACTCGTCTCGGCCGTACTCCAGGATCGTCGGGCCGATCATGCCAAGGCCGACGACGGATAACTGGGTGGTGTCCGGGACGTCGTACTCGGCCTCGACCTCGGCGTAGAGGCGCAGGTAACGCGTGGGAAGGTCCAGGCCGCCGTAACGAGCCGGGCCGGTGATCCATCCCCACCCGTTCTCGTAACGCGTCCGCTGCCACCGGCGCGCCGCATCGACGGCCTCGCGTTCCTCCTCCGGAGTCCCGTCGAAGAAATAGCGAACCCGGTCGCTGCCGTGTCCCCATTGGCGCGGGCCTTCGGCGCGTAGCGAAGCGTTTTCGGTCAGAAACCGCCGTGCCGAGGCTTGGAAGCCCTCAGGATCGTCGGTGACAGGCCGCGACGACGTCGATCTCGAGCCCATTCTGGGATTCCTCCGCTCCGGAACAGGTGTTCCGTCGACCGACTATACATGTATAGTAAATTCTCGACGGGCAAGTTGGACAGACCGCGAGGTGGTTCTGACCCCTTCGGGCACTGGCGCCCGTGACGCCCTGGACAGGAGTGAGCGATGACGAAGATCTGGGCCAACTCGGCGGACTCTCACGTGCTCGAGCCGGACGATCTTTGGACGCAACGCCTACCGCAGCGGCTCGCCGAACGTGCGCCTCGGTCGGAGCGTGGGGACAAGTACGAAATCCTCTACATCGACGGCAAGCAGATCAACCGCCAGTTGAACGACTTGATGGATGCCATTCGTCCACCGGGCGCACGCGATCTCGACATTCGACTGAAAGACCTCGACCAGGAGGGGGTCTGGGCGCAACTGGCGTTTCCGTCGATGGGCTTCTGGACGGTGGAGATCAAAGAACCCGAACTCGCCCGCGAAGTCGCGCGCGCCTGGAACGACTGGGCGCGGGAAGAGATCCTGCTGAAGAACGACCGCATCTTCACGCCGGCCATCGTGCCCCTGGCCGACGTCGACGGCGCCGTCGCCGAACTCGAACGCGCCGTGGAGATGGGATTTCAGACCATCTTCCTACCCTGCGGCACACGTGCCGACGATGAATGGGGTCTCGACAAGTGGGACCCGCTCTGGGATGCCGCGGAGCGCAGCGGAACCGTGTTGTCGTTTCACATCGGCACCGGCGGCGAGAACATCGTTTACCGCGGCCGCGGGGGCGCCGTCGTCAACTACATGGAGACGACCTACCCCGGCATGCGGGTCGTTTCCCACATGGTTGCCAGTGGAGCGCTGGACACGCGTCCGGACCTCAAGATTCTCATCGCCGAGGGTGGCGCGGCGTGGGTGCCCGCCATCGGCGATCGCATGGACGAGGCTTACCGCCAACACGGAATGTTCGTGCGTCCCAAGCTGGACCGGCTCCCGAGCGAGATCGTGCGGCACCAGGTCTACGCGTCGTTCCAGCACGACATCAGCGGCGTGCAGATCATCGAGGGCACGGGCTACCGCAACGTGTGCTGGGGTGACGACTATCCGCACCTCGAGGGCACCTACGGGCATACCCAGGAGACGCTGCGCATCCTCTTCGACGGGGTGAGCGACGACATCAAGGATCGCGTTCTGCGCGGCACGTTCGCCGAGCTGTTCCGCATCCCCGAACGTACCGCTGAGGACGAGGCGCGCTGAGCCGCTGGCCACGAACGGCTGACGCACACCCAGCCGAACTCGCCGTGTCAATGGCTCCACATCAAGAAGTGCCGCCCCGTGATCGCATCGATCCGCACGACAATCCAGGAGTCGCGATGAGCTTGAAACCCATAGCCGAGAACCTCTTTCGGGAGGCCGACGACGGGGTTCGCCTCGTCGGAGGACGTTGCAGCGCTTGTGACGCCGTGATGTTTCCGAAGCGGTCCACGTGCAATCGCTGCAATGACGGCGAGATCCGCGAAGAGCTCCTGCCACGTCGCGGCACCGTATGGACGTGGACCACGCAGTCGTTCCTGCCGAAGAGTCCCTACATCGGCAACGAGACCGACTCCGACTTCAGTGGCTACGTCGTCGGCTACGTCGATCTGCCCGGCGCGTGCCGCGTCGAGACTCGCATCGACGTCGCCGCCGATCGAGCCGGCGAGCTCGCGCCGATCGGCACCGAGGTCGAGTCGGTGGCGATCGAGTTCCCAGTCCAGCCCGACGGAGAACTGTTTCACACCTACGCCTTTCGTCCCGTCGATGCCGCAGGAGTGAACTGATGAGGCAATCCGATACGATTGCCATCGTCGGCATCGGCATCCACCCCTTCGGTCGATTCGACGCCTCCGCGCAACAGATGGCACTGTCGGCGATCGGGACGGCGTTGGCGGACGCGGGCGTCCGCTGGTCCGACATCGAGGTAGCTGCGGGCGGTAGCCTCGACGGCGGCCAGGCCGACGTGATGGTCGGTGAGTTGGGCCCGACGGGCATCCCGTTCATCAACGTGCTCAACGGCTGCGCCACCGGGGCGGCGAGCCTGATCACGGCTCGCAACATGATCAACGCGGGCATGGGCGATCTCGGCGTCGTCGTCGGCTTCGACAAGCATCCACGAGGGGCGTTCACCGCACCCGACGTCACTACCTGGGGTGTGGGCCGCTGGTACGGCGAGACGGGCTTCTTCATCAACCCGCAGTTCTTCGGAATGAAGCTTCAGCGGTACATGCACGAGCATGGCATCCCCGTGGAGACCCTGAGTGCGGTTGCCGAAAAGGCTTTCGCCAACGGCGAATTGAACCCCAACGCGTGGCGGCGCAAGCCCCTCTCCCGCGAGGACATCGCCCAGTCTCGACTGATCAACGATCCGTTGCGGCAGTTCATGGTCTGCTCACCGAGCGAGGGTGCGGTCGCGCTGGTGGTGTGTCGGCCGGAAGTCGCCGACCGCTACACGGACAAGCCGGTCTACCTCCGCGCGGCCGAATTGAGCAGTCGGCGCTACGGATCCTTCGAGCTCTTCCAGACCTCGATGCCATCCGAGCTGCCCCCGACGCCGTCGGAGTTGGCGTCGGCCAAGGCCTACCGGGCCGCCGGCCTCGCGCCATCGGACATCGACGTATGGCAACTGCAGGACACCGAGAGCGGCGCCGAGATCATGCACATGGCTGAAGTCGGACTGTGTGAACACGGCGCCCAGCCGGAACTCGTCGAGGCGGGAGCGACTGCCATCTCCGGCAGCCAACCGGTGAACACCGATGGTGGACTACTCGCCAACGGCGAGCCGGTCGGTGCGTCCGGGCTCCGCATGGTGTTCGAGGCGAGCCTGCAGCTTCGCGGCGAAGCCGCAGACCGTCAGGTCGAGTCGCCGCGCAATGCCCTCACGCACGTCTACGGTGCTCCCGGCATCAGTGCGTGCACAGTCCTCAGCACGGACCTTGGATCGTGACCACGCTCGGCGACGCGCGAAAGATCCTGCAGGACTTCGACGAAGCGCTGCTGGCCGACGCCGACCGGCTGGCCCCGCTGCGGGCACACGGTGAGGACGTCGACTCGCAGATGACGCACTCCGCGCAACTGCTGAACTGGCTCTTCGACGGTGGGTGGGTTCGTTACGGATGGCCCGAGGACGTCGGCGGTCTGGGCGGCCCGCCCGTCGTGCGGTTGCAAATACTGGAACGACTGACGCTGCGCGGATATCCAATACCGGAGCATCTGTTCGCCCTGGAGGTCGTGGGCCCCGCCGTCGTCAGTCACGCGCCCGCGCTGGCCGCCACGTTCATGCCCGCCGCGCTGCGCGGCGACGAACTGTGGTGCCAGGGCTTCTCGGAGCCGGAGGCCGGCAGCGATCTCGCCGCCCTGCGCACCCGGGCCACCGTCGCCGACGACGGCAACTTCGTCGTCTCGGGGCAGAAGATCTGGACGTCGTACGGCGCACGCGCGGACCGGATGGTGGCCTTGGTGCGGACCGGCCCAGCCGACAGCCGACACCGCGGTCTGTCGATGATGTTGATCGACATGGACCACCCAGGGGTCGACCGCCGCCCCATCGCGCTGGCCAGCGGACGCGAGGAAGTGGCCGAGGTCTTCTTCACCGACGTCGCCGTCGACCGCGACCGGTTGATCGGGGCACTCGACGGCGGCTGGGGTGTCGCCATGGATCTGCTGCAGTACGAACGCGGCGCCTATGCGTGGATGCGGATGGCGACCGCCACGAGTCATCTGCAGCAGATACTCGATGCGGCAAAGGGGAGTGCCGCCGACGACGGCGGCGCCGATGACCCGATTGCCGCACAGGCGGTCGGGCGGGCATACCTCAGTCTCGCCGCATTGCGCGCCAGGACCGCGTCCACGCTGAAGCGGTTGTCGGCCAACGAAGTCGTCGGCGCTCAGACCAGTGTGGACAAATTGCTCTTGTCCGCGGCGGAGCAGGACGTGACGGATTCGGCGCTGACGCTGCTGAACACCGAGCTGCTGCTGGGTGACGAACCCGAGGACTCGCGGCATCGCGACGACTGGTGGTACTCCCGCGCGGCCACAATCTACGGTGGCGCGCGCGAGATCCAGCACAGCATCATCGCCGACCGAATCCTCGGCCTGCCGAAGGAGACCACCCCCAGTGGACGCTGATACCCGCGAGCTTCTGCAAGGATCGATTCGCTCGCTGTTGTCGACCCAGCCGGATGACCTGGTGGCCGGTCTGGACGAGCTCGGCTGGGACGACGTGGTGACCGACGACGAGGCGTCGGCGATCAGTCTGCTGTTCGCCGAACAGGGGCGGGCGGCGATCGCCTCGGCAGCGTTGGACACCGTGATGCGGCAGGCGGGCGGGGGTGATTGGACACCCCTGGCCGAAGGTGGCCCCGGGCTGGTGATCCACCCGCTGGGCCGAGCCCGATCGACCGCCAACGGTCAACGAATCGACATCGACGGCGTCGCCTTGCGGACGCCCGCGTCGTCGGACACCGCGGTCGTCGGCGCTGATGGTCACGGTTCGTATGCCTTCGTTCTGACCGCAGCGCACCTGGTCGACTCGGCGACCGCCTTGGCAGGATTCGACCCGGCGTCCGACTTGCACCGCGTTCAGCTCACCGTCGATCGAGATGACCTCGGCGAGTTGAAGACTGACTGGCCGCGTGCCACGGCAGCCGCGAAGCGGGCGCTGTCGAGTGAGTTGGTCGGAAACGCGCAGGCGATGCTCGACCTCGCCGTCGACCACGTCACCCAGCGCATCCAATTCGGCCGGCCGATCGGTGCGAATCAGACGCCGCGGCACCGGCTCGCCGAGTGTTACGCATTGCTCGGTGGTGCGAGCGAATTGGTCCACGCCGCATGGAGCAGCGGCACTCCGTGGGACGCCACCGTCGCGAAGGCCTATGCCGGATACGCGGCGCACACCACCAGCCGCGCTTGCCTACAGGTCTGCGGCGCCATGGGTCTGACCTCGGAGCACACGCTCGGTTGCTACGTGAAGAGGTCGGCCGTCCTGGATGCGCTCTACGGCGGGTGGCAGCAGGCCATGCTCACCGTCGGCAGCGAGCTCTTGCGCACGGGCGAAATCCCGTCCGGCCCGCAGATCTGAGCGAAAGACGTTGCTGTTGGCAGCTTTCCATAACGGCGAACGAAGTGGGTTGCGGCTCGACCACTGACGAAGGGAACGCCGTGGACTTTGCGATGTCGGCCAAGGCTCGTGACTACCACGTACTGCGGTGGCGCCTCAGGTGGCCTGCGACGTGATCGATCGAGCGATCCAGATCCGCAGTGGCACAGGGGTCACCGACGATCTGACGCTGGCGAAGCTGTACGGCTGGCATCGCGCGATGCGAATCTTCGACGGTCCCGACGAGGTCCACATGCGGGCGATCGCCCGCGCCGAACTCGGCCGAGACAATTCCGCCCTCGCCGAGACGGTGACCTAGCGCCAATTCCTCCCATGGGTTATCGACCGGTTCTGCCGAAACGCCCTGCGACACAGCGCGAACTTGATTGAATGAAGGGAGTGCGAGCCGAGCGCAACGGAGGTGGGCCTTGAAGCGGCTTGGTGGCTGGGATGCGATGCTGCTGTACAGCGAGACGCCCAACGTGCACATGCACACCATGAAGGTGGCCGTGGTGGACGCAGCGCATCTGCGGGGTCAGTACGACTTCGACCGGTTCTGCCGCACCGTCCGCCGACGCATGCACACACTCGATCCGCTGCGCTACCAATTGGTCGACGTCCCGTTCAAGCTGCACCATCCGATGTGGTTGGAGAACGTCGACGTCGACTTGGACTACCACCTGCGCCGGGCACGGGTGGCGGCTCCCGGTGGACGTCGTGAACTCGACGTGCTCATCGGACAGATCGCCAGCACGCCGTTGGACCGCACTCGCCCGCTCTGGGAGTTCCACTTCGTCGAGGGCATGGCCAACGACCGCTTCGCCGTCGTCTGCAAGGTTCATCACACCCTGGCCGACGGCATGGCCTCGGCGAACCTATTGTCCCGCGCCATGGATCCCGTCCGGGCCCCCGACGACGACTCGTACGCAACCGATTCGCCGCCGTCGATGAGCGCGCTGCTGCGGGCGGCGGCGCGCGACCACATGGAGCAGATCGGCAAGATACCGGAACTGGTCACACACACCGTCGATGGGATTCGCCAGGTTCGACGACGAGCCCGCCAGCGCGTCAGGCACCCTGCGATGGCCCGCAACTTCCACCCGCCGAAGACGTTCATCAACCACGCGGTCTCCCCGACACGGACCTTCGCCACGGCGACGCTGGCCCTGGCGGACGTCAAGGAGGTGAAGGGTCTGCTCGACGTGACTATCAACGACATGGTCATGGCCATCGCGGCGGGCGCTCTCCGCGAACTGCGGCTGCGCTACGACGGGCACTCCGACGACCCGATTCTGGCCACGGTCGCGGTGAGCACCGACGCATCGCCCGATCGGATCACGGGCAACGAACTCAACGGGTTGTTCATGTCCATGCCGGTCCACGTCGACGACCCGCTGGAACGGGTTCGTCTGACCCATCTGTCGACGGAAGTGGCGAAGGAGAACTACACCTTGCTGGGCCCCGCCTTGCCCGGCCGGTGGGTCGCCTACCTGCCACCGATGTTCGCGCCGTGGACATTTCGCCGGATCGCCCGCAGGGATGCCCCGAATGCGTTGTACAACGTCCCCGTCTCCAACGTGCCGGGTCCGCGAGAGCGTGGTCGCATCGCCGGCGCCCCCATCAGCGAGCTGTATTCGGTCGGCCCCGTGATGGCCGGATGCGGCATGAACATCACGGTGTGGAGTTACGTCGATCAGCTGAACCTCTCGGTGATCTGCGACGATCTGACCGTCGGTGATCCGCACGAGGTCACCGACGCCATGGTCGAGGATTTCACTCGGATTCGCACTGCGGCAGGAATCTCCGGTCCTTTGACCGAAGTGAACACGGCGATGGCACCGGCGAGTGCGCGAGGTTAGCTGCCGCAGACCCCTTCGTCAAGCGCCATCCGCCCACGAGACACTGCATCCCAACTCGAACACGGAGGTCGAACATGAGTGGATGGACCGCCAGCGACATCCCTGATCAGACCGGTCGCACGGTGGTGATCACGGGTTCCAACACCGGTCTTGGCTTCGAAGCGGCGAATGCCCTGGCGCAGCGCGGGGCTCGTGTCGTCCTCGCCGTGCGGAGCGTGGACAAGGGCAGGGCCGCATGCGCTCAGATCGTCGCCAGGAATCCCAAGGCCGATCTGGCGGTGCAGCAGCTCGACCTCGCCTCTCTCGACTCGATCAGGTCGGCCGCCGATCAGCTGAAGTCGGCGTATTCGAGCATCGATCTGCTCATCAACAATGCGGCCGTGCTGTGGACTCCAAAGTCCACCACGGCCGACGGCTTCGAATTGCAGTTCGGCACAAATCATCTCGGCCACTTCGCGTTGACGGGTCAACTGCTGGATCGGCTCTTGGCGGTTCCGAACTCTCGGGTCGTGACGATGAGCAGCCTGGATCACCTCTTCGGCAAGATCGACTTCGACAATCTCCATGGGGAGCGGCACTACAGCCGAAGCGGCGCATACCGTGACGCCAAGCTCGCGAACTTGATGTTCTCCCACGAGCTGCAACGGCGGCTCGCGGCGGCACGGGCGACGACCGTCGCCGTCGCCGCCCATCCCGGAATGTCGAGCAGCGATCTGATCAAGAACGCACCGCGGGGCGTCCGCCAAGTCCTCAAGATCATTCGGCCCGTCTTCAACCAAAGCGCGGCGGTCGGTGCCCTGCCCGTGCTGCGGGCGGCTACCGACCCGAGCGTGGTCGGTGGCCAATATTACGGTCCCAGAAAGTTCTTCGAGACACGAGGCGAGCCCGAACTCGCTCGTTGCGGTGCCCGCTCTCGCGATGAAGCGGTCCAGCGCCGACTCTGGGCGATATCCGAAGAGTTGACGAACGTGACCTATCCGGTGTGAGCTCGGATCGGTCAGCCACGTGCTCAGGCAGCCTCAGCCCCGTCCCGCATCTTCGGTAGTGCACGCCCGGGACGTCCCGTACCTAGGTGGGCGCGCCTTGAGCCACGCACCCCGGCAAGCCATCGGCGATCCGGGCGCGGTGAATCTCGTTGAGGAACAGTCCGATCGCGGTGACGGCGGAGGCGGTCCTGGCGCCATCGGTCATGTCGAAGCCATGGTGCGCGCCCGGCAGTTCGAGGTAGGCAACGGGTTGTTTCGACACCGCCCGCATCCTCTCGACGAAGGCCTGGGCCTGGACGACGGGAATCAGTCCATCGGCGGTGCCATGCACGACGAGGAACGGCGGCGCGTCATCGTGCACGCGGGCGATCGGTGAGGCCGAGCGGTAGACCTCGGGGTGGCGCCCGATCCGCCGCTTCACCACCACGCTCTCCAGGAACTCGATGAAGCGCATACGGTCTGGCGTCGACTGGTCTTCCCAGTCGTAGCGGCCGTAGACGCCGACGACCGCGTCGACCGACGTGTCCGCATCGGCGGCCAGTTCCGACTCGAACGTCGAGTCTCCCGGGGTGAGCCCAGCGAGTGCGGCGAGGTGCCCGCCCGCCGAGGTACCCGCGATGGCGACGAAGTTGGGGTCGCCGCCGAAGCTCTCGGCGTTGGCGCGCGCCCACGCCACCGCGGCCTTCACGTCTTGAATGTGCCGCGGCCACGGATGATGTGGCGCCACCCGGTACTGGACGGACAGGCAGATCCAGCCCTGTTCCGCCATGTGCGACATCGTTGCGTAACCCTGCAACATTCGACTGCCGTGGATCCACGCTCCGCCTGGCACGAACACCAGCACCGGCGCCGGTCCGGGCCCGAGGTCCTTGCGCCGCCATACGTCCAGTACCTGACTTGGCGCGTCCCCATATCGCACGGCGCTCTCGTGGAGGAAGTTGCGGCGGTGCTCGGCCGCCTTCCACATCGGCGGAGTCCGTTCCGCCCGCGGCCAATTGACGTCGAGGTCCTCCGCCCGAACGATGCCGCGCAAGGCTTCCTCGGCGAGGGCGTGAGTCCGCCGGCGCTGCAGTCGTCGCAGCTCGAGTGTCTCCCTCGCGAGGCGTTTGCGCCACGCCGTCGACACCATGTCCGGTGCGTGGCGATATCCGAGAGCGCCGACCGCGGCGAGGGCGCCGAAGGGCTCCAGATGTCGCCCAACGATGGGAATCGAGGCGTAGGCGTCGCCCACCGCGACGACGTAATCCATCGGGCGGGCGCGACGGAGCCGACGCGCCCGTGCGGACAGGCCCGAGACCGATTGTGCGACAAGACGCTGCAGGGCCATTCGCCGAGACTACCCGCTCGCGCGGTGGAAGAACCGGGACGCCGAAGAGCAGTACGACGTTTCGACCGACTTACGCGTCCGCGCCGCGACCCGCGTCGAGTCGCGCCCGAAGGTCCTTGCGGACCACCTTGCCCGTGCTGCTCCGGGGGAGCTCGTCGAGGAAGGCGATGTCGCGCGGCACCTTGTAATTCGCGAGGTTCTCTCGGACGTGTTGCTTGAGGGTGTCTGCATCGGCGGCGGATCCCTTGCGCAGCACCACGAATGCGGCCAGTCGTTGACCGTACTGCGCGTCGTCGACGCCGAGTACCGCGGCCTCGTCCACTGCGGGGTGGGCCGCGAGCGTCTTCTCCACCTCGATCGGATAGACGTTCTCTCCGCCGGAGACGATCATCTCGTCGTCGCGGCCGACGACGAAGAGTCGCCCTGCCGCGTCGCAGTATCCGACGTCGCCCGAGGCCATGAAGCCGTCGTGAAATGACTTGGTGTTTCCGGAGGTGTACCCATCGAACTGAGTGGAGTTCTTGACGTAGATCTGACCGGTCTCGCCGATGGGCAGATCGCGGAAGTGATCGTCGAGGATGCGGATCTCCGTGCCCTCGGCCGGGGTGCCTGCGGTGTCGGGTGCGGCGCGCAAGTCCGCGGGCGTGGCGGTGGCGATCATGCCAGCTTCGGTCGCGTTGTAGTTGTTGTAGACGACGTCCCCGAATTGATCCATGAACGCCGTGACGACGTCGGGCCGCATGCGAGATCCCGACGCATTCGCGAACCGCAATGACGTGCAGCGGTAGCGATTGCGGACCTCGTCGGGCAACTCCATGATCCGATCGAACATCACCGGAACCACGCTGAGGCCGGTGGCCTGGTGCTCATCGACCAGTGCCAGCGTGGCCTCGGGATCGAACTTCCGGCGGGTGACGATGGTGCAGGCCAGCATGGCCGATAGCACCAGTTGGCCGAAACCCCAGGCATGAAACATCGGCGCCACGACGACCGTCGTCTCTTCGGCACGCCACGGAACGCGATCCAGAATGGCCTTGACCTCGTGGATCCCACCGCCGGAATGCTTCGCCCCCTTGGGTGTTCCGGTGGTCCCCGATGTCAGGAGGATCAACTTGCCGACTCGGCCCGACGCCGCCGGTCGTTCGCCGAGGCGAGCGCTGATCAAATCGGCGACGGTGCGGTCATGGGCACTCCCGTGTTCGGCCCAGCCGAGGATCCGTACGCAGGCGGGTTTCTCGGCGAGCGCTCGATCGACCGACGCGGTGAACTCCTCGTCGTAGACGACGATGTCCACGCCTTCGCGGTCGACGACTTCGGCCAAGGCGGGTCCGGCGAAGGACGTATTGAGCAGGAGCACGTCCGCACCGATCTTGTTGGCGGCGGCGAGCGCGACCACGAAACCCCGGTGGTTACGGCACATGATGCCGACGGTCGAGGGCGTTCCGCCCGGAAGTGATTGCAATGCGGCCGCGAAAGCGTTGCACTGATCGTCGAGTTGCTTCCAAGTGAGAGTGCCGGTGTCGTCGATGAGCCCGGGCCGGTTGGGACAACGGGCCGCCGCGATCGCGAACCCCGTCGTCGTCGACATGCCCTCTTGCCGGACAGCCGCTGCCATCCGGAAATAGGTGGCTGGCGACATCGGCGCCAGTAGACGGGCCTTGGTCAGCGTTTGCACCAAGCCCCGAATGGCGCGAAGGCGTTGCGGCAGTGTCACAGTCGTCATCAGCCGATGACCGGGAAGCGGCGGGTTCTGGCCAGCTCGTCGAGCGCTTGCTGCATGACCTCGCGGACGTGTGCGTCGACTTCGCTGACGTCGGGATCTTCGCCGAACTCCGCGACGATGTCGATCGGGTCCAGCACCTGGGTGACGATCTTGGTGGGCAATGGCAGATTGAGCGGAAGCAGCACGGACAGTCCGAAGGGAAAGCCGAACGAGACGGGGAGGATCTTGACCCGGGCCAGCTTGTCGAGCTTCAAGGCGCGTGCGAGACCGGTTCCGCGGGACAGGTAGATCTGGTTCTCCTGTCCGCCGATCGACACCGTCGGAACGATGGGTACACCGGCGTCGATGGCGGCCCGCACGTATCCGGTGCGGCCGTTGAAGTCGATGGTGTTTCGGTCGGCGGTCGATCGGTAGACGTCGAAATCGCCTCCAGGGAAGACGATGAGCACGCCGCCCGATCGCAGCGCTGCCGCAGCGTTCTCGTGGCTGGCGGGAATGAATCCGGCCCGCAGGAGAGCATCTCCGGCCGGCCCCTTGAACATGAGGTCATGCGTGAGGGTGTAAATGGGTCGGTCGTACCCAAAGTGCTCGTAGAAGCCATGGGCGAAGACGGGCACGTCGATGGCGATGAGGCCACCCGAGTGATTGGACACCACCAGCGCCCCGCCACTCGGGAAGGAGTCCAAGCCCCGCACCACCGATCGGTGATAGCCCTTGACGATGGGTCGAAGCAACTCCATCGCGCGCTTGACGAAGTGGGGATCCCATTTCGCCGTCTGCGGCGGCTCGACTTCCGACGGTTTCACGCGTCAACCTCACTGGTGGGACAGAAGGCATCCGGACGCACGGCGACTTCTTGAGTTGGCGGGCCTGACGTGCGGCTCATCACATTCATACGTCGACATGCGCCACGTCACACGCAACTATACATGTAAACTACATCGAATTGAAGGGCGCCGGTGCGCCATCGTCGACAGCGCCGGGAGAAGGGCAAGAACCCATGGGACTGCGCACTGCCGACGAATTTCGTGCCGGGCTGGCCGACGGCCGTTCGGTGTTCTACCGAGGCCAGCAGGTCAAGGACGTCGTCGCCGACCCCGAATTGTCCCTCGCGGTGGACCATTCAGCACTCTGTTTCTCGATCGCGCAGACACGTCCCGATCTGGCGGTAGCCGACGGGGACGGCGAGCAGATCAGCGCCTTCTACACACTGCCTCGGTCGCGCGACGACCTGATCCGCCGCGGCGCGCTCATCGAGGAGGTGTCGCGCCAAGGCGGCGGCACGATCGTGCTGAAGGAAGTTGGCAGCGATGCGATGTTCGCGCTGCTCCGAGCGACCACCGGGGCGGGGCTGGACAACGCCCGCGCCTTCTACGAGCGAGTCTGCCGTGACGACCTCGCCTTGGCCGTCGCCCAGACCGACGTCAAGGGCAACCGTGCCCTCCCGCCGACCGAGCAGGCGGACCCCGATCTCTATCTGCACGTCGTCAGCGAGGATGCCGACTCCATCACGGTGCGCGGCGCGAAGTGCCACACGTCGTTCTCGGCCAATGCCGACGAGCTGATCGTGCTGCCGACCCGCGCGATGGGTCCAGGCGACGCCGACTACGCGGTGTCCTTCGCGATCCCGATCGATACGTCGGGGTTGAAACTCTACGTCTCTCCGTACTCGGCCGGTGAGCGCAACGAGTTCGAATTTCCCCTCTCTTCGCGGCACAAGTTGCTGGAATCGCTGACCGTGTTCGACGACGTCCGAGTGCCCAAGGATCGCGTCTTCCTCAACCGGCAGCCCGAACTGGCCGGACCCGTGGCGTTGGCGTTCGTCGACTATCACCGGTTCACCGCGATCAACTACAAGCTTCCGCTTCTCGACATCCTGGTCGGCTCGGCGATCCTGGTGGCAGAAGCCAACGGGATCTCCAAGGCTGCGCACGTCAAGGCGAAGATCACCGAGCTGATCACCTATGCCGAGACCGTGCGCGGGCTCGCCGAACTCGCCGCCTTCCGCTCCAGGCCCGCGGATCAGGGTGTTCAGCAACCCGATCCCCTGGCGGTCAACATGGCCAAGTACCACTTCGCCCACGGGTATACGGGTGCGGTCGCCACGCTGATCGACCTGTCCGGCGGCATCCTGATCACAGGGCCGGGCCATGAGGATTGGCTCAATCCCGAGATCCGGGCGGTGTTGGAGAAGTACTACGCCGCAGCAGTTCCCGCCGAGCGACGGCTGCGCATCCTGAACTTCATCGCCGACCTCACGGCCCGTGATTACGGCGGATACCAGATGGTGCTGGCCACTCATGCCGAGGGCTCGCTCGAAGCCGAGAAACTTCAGATCGCCCGCTCGTTCAGCCCGACGCGCGCCGTCGACTACGTCAGCACGCTCGCCGGGTTGGGCGGACTCTGAACGGCTACCCTCTCCGGAAGTCGAGGGGTCCGGAGAGTCGCACGGAAGGGTCGTCCATCGAGATGGCAAAGCTGATGAGTAGGGCTGGTTCATGAATAAGGGTGACGAGTCCGCCGGCATGTTCGACTGGATCGGGTCGGACTCCGTGGGTCGGCCGATGACCGACGAGGGTGTCACGCTGTGTGGTGCGTGCCGTGCGACCCGACGATGCCGACTCGGCGTGCAACGCGAATGGCTCGACGGGGAGACGGCCCACTTCGAGGTCGCGTGTCCGCGTGACCAAGAGGGCGGCCCCAATGTCGCCCACGGTGGATGGACGGCCGCGGCAATGGACGAGATGCTCGGCCACGTGCCACTGCTGCACGAACAGATGTCGGTGACCGCGACGCTGACGGTCAACTTCAAGAAACCGGTGCCCGTCGAACGCCCACTTGCTGCGCGCGCGTGGATCGACGAGGTCGAGGGTTCCAAGTGGTTCATCTCCGGCGAACTGCTGTTGCTACCCAGTCGCAGCGTGTTGGCGACGGCCACGGGAATCTGGATCGCCCGCGATCCTTCGCACTTCGAGCGCTATGAACGGTGGCTGGCCGAGCAGGACGCCACGGGCACGACGGCCGAGGAGTAATCCTCTACGCGGTCGTCACCGCCACCTGACCGTTCGCGCCGGTCGCCGACTCGGAATGGCCGGCAGCGCGGTGTGATACTTTCAGCTATACACGTACAGTGTCGGTCGTCACAGCCCTCAGGAGCACCTCACATGGATCAGGCCACCCGCTTCGACCCTCGAATTGCGCCGTTCGCGCAGTCGACGAAGGACATGGCATCACCGCAAACCGTGTACTACGACAAAGCCAAGAACGTGCGCGCCGAACGGATCGAGGGCGTCGTCCACCTGTACCGGATGGCGGACATCGTCGCGATCAACCGGCACCCCGCCGTCACCGGGACGGGTGGACGCGGCGGTAGCTTCGGCAACGACGCCGCGTTGATTCCCCTGGAAATCGACGGCGAGGAGCACAAGAAGTGGCGGCGTCTGCTCGATCCCATGTTCGCGCCGAAACAGGTTGCACGGCTAGAGGATTCCATTCGTGAGCTGGCGGCCGAGCTGATCGAGAAGTTCGCGACCAAGGGCCATGCCGACCTGGCCGCGGAGTTCAGCGTTCCGTTGCCCTGCCTGACGTTCCTGCGCCTCCTTGGCGCGCCGGTCGAGGATCTCGACTTCTTCCTCGAGTTCAAGGACGGTGTAATCCATCCCCAGGGCGACACTTTGGAAGAGGTCAACGCCAACATGGCGATCGCGGGCGGCAAGCTCTTGGAGTACTTTTCGGCGTTCCTCGCCACACGCCGGGCGGAGACCGAACCGGCCGATGACATCATCGCGACGCTGCTGCGCTCCGAGGTTGAGGGCGAACCGTTGACCGACCTCGAACTGTTGAACATCCTGTTCTTGTTCATGTTTGCTGGCCTCGACACCGTCACCTCGTCGATGTCGTGCACGTTCGCATGGCTGGCCCAACACCCCGACGAACGTCGACGCCTCGTCGAGGACACGTCGCTGATCCCGGCGGCAGTGGAAGAAATCATGCGCTTCGAATCACCCGTACCCTCCGGCATGAGGTATGCCGACCAGGAGGACATCGACCTCGGAGACGGCCTCGTCATTTACAAGGGGGAGGCGCTGCACCCGATTTGGGCGGCCGCCAACGTGGATCCCAACGCCTTCGACGATCCGTTGACGGTGGACTTCGGCCGACGTCCGAACCACATCGTGTTCGCCAGTGGCTTGCACCGTTGCCTGGGATCGCATCTCGCCAGACTCGAAATGCGCTTGGCAGTGGAGGAACTGCTGGCGCGGATTCCCGAGTACACAGTCGCGCCGGGGGAGGAGCTTGTCTACGACAACATCTCGGTCCGCAACGTCACCTATTTACCGATCGCGTTCGAGCCCACGATCGGCGAGTCCGCCTGAGCTCGGGTCAAGGCCGCATCACGATCGATAGGGAGGCATGGAGATGGATCGCATCTGCGAAGGCTTGAACGTGCTCGAGCTCGGCTGCGGCAGTGTGGCCGCGTCGATCGCCGGCGTCGTACTCGCCGACGCCGGAGCGCGGGTCATCAAGATCGAGCCCCCGGATGGTGACCGGTTGCGCACCGAGAATCCCAGTGGCTTCCTCGTCTGGAACCGAGGCAAGGAGAGCCTCGTGGCCGATCTGCATACCGGTGACGGGCAGGACAGGCTGCGGGAATTGGCCCGCGCCGCCGACGTCGTGATCGAGGGCTTCGCCCCAGGCGCCACCGACGAGTGGGACGTTGGACCGGATGCACTGCGAGCGATCAATCCCGCATTAATACACGCGTCGATCACCGGATTCGGCAAGTCGGGTGCCTACTCGCGCATCAAGGGCTATGACTCGCTGGTGGCGGCCAAGGCTGGTTTGTGGGCGCGCGGCAGTTGGGGGCACCGCGACGGTCCGATGATGTACCCGGTGCCCTGGGCCAGCTTCGGCGCGGCCATGCAGTCGGTCGCGGGCATCCTCGGCGCGTTGCTCGTGAGAGAGAGGACCGGTCGCGGTCAGGCTCTCGACGCGACCCTGGTGGCCGGCCTCGATCCGATCGATTACTTCGTGTCGACGATCGTGCAGCTAATGGCAAAGAAGGGCGAGGCGCCAAGTGCCGATTCACGGTCTGCGACCACCGCAAGTCGCTTCGGAGTCCTCCTGGCGACCCGGGACGGACGGTTCATCCAAACCTCGACGATGCTGCCCCATCAGGGCAAGGCCCTGTGTGATGTCGCTGGTATCGGCCACGTACTGGAAACCGATCCGCGCTTCAGCGGTCTGCCGACGTTCCCCACTGCAGAGGACGCCCAGGAGTGGGAGGACATGCTGCAGGAGGCATTCCGGGCCGAGGATCTGAGTCACTGGCTGCCCCTCCTCGAAGCGAGTCCGGATGTCGCGTTCGAGGTGGCCGGCACCAGCGAGGAGGGAGTCGCCCACCCGCAGATCGTGCACAACGGCGATGTCATCGTCGTCGACGACGACGTGCACGGGAAAATTCACGAGATTGGTCCCGTCGGTCACTTCGACAAGACCCCGATCGTCGTGGATCGATCGGC
>JAOPUT010000266.1 GCA_025963385.1 Mycobacterium sp. | reverse complement strand
CTGATTGGAATCGGCGCTTAATTGGTTGCAACGACGCTTACGGTGGTCATTTGCCTGCACCGGCACGCTTCCCTTGATTCGATGCGCGAAGTCGAAACCGTTCAGCCCCTCGCACCCCTGCCGAACTTCGGCAGGAAGGTTGATTCTACCCATGTATACGACAACGGCCAGCGATTAATTGTTCCGTGCGCGTCAGCCCGCGGCGATCAGGCCCACCGACACCAGGGCCAACACCATCCCGGCCGTCTGCCAGCGCGTCACCTTCTCCTTGAGCACCACCAGCGCGAGCCCAACGGTGCCTGCCGGATACAGCGAGATCAACACGCTCGTCAGCGACAGCATCGACGCGTGCAACGCCAGCAGCATCGCCACGTTCGAGATCGTGTCCAGGACCCCGGCCGCCAACGCCAGTCTCAACGGCACACCAGACGGCGCCGCGAGACTGCGCGACAGCACCGCGATGGTCACCACCACGAGGCTTGCGGACAGCCGGGCGAACACCAGCGGCCACAGCCGCGCGTCGAGCGGAGCCTGATCGATGAGCACGAAGTTCAACCCGAAGGCGAGGCCCGATCCAAGGGTCAGCCACGCCACCCTGGTGGTGAAGCGATGGGCCGTCGAATCCCCGTCGCGCACGTCGCGACTCACCAGGACCACCGCCACCAACGCCAGCACGATGCCCGCGTAGGCGAGCAGGCTTGGCCGCTCCCCCAGCGTCACACCCGCGATGACGGGGACACCCGCGACCAGGATTGCCGTCAGCGGCGACACCAGGGACATCGGACCTGCCGCCAACGCGGCGTAGAACCACCAGATCCCGAACGCCTGGCTGAATCCGCACAGGACGCCCCACACGACCGCGGGCGTCGTCACGTGGCCGCCGACCACCACTGCCGCGATCGTCAGCAGCACCAGGGCGACCGGGTACGACACCAGCACCACCCGCAGCGCGGCCACCCGCCGCGACGCCAGGCCACCGACGAAGTCGCTCACCCCGTACCCGATTCCGGACACCAGGGCCAAGGCGACCCCGATCAGGTCATGCCTTTGGAACGCCTGCCCAGTTCACGGATCACCTCGCGGTCGGCGTCACGCTTGGCCAGATCCTGGCGCTTGTCGTGCGCCTGCTTGCCACGGGCCAGTGCGAGTTCCACCTTGACCTTGCCGTCGAGGAAGTATAGCGAGAGCGGCACCAGCGACAGGTTGCCGTCGCGGATCTTGCCGATCAACGTGTCGATCTGGCTGCGATGCAGCAGAAGCTTCCGGTTGCGTCGCGGCGCATGGTTGGTCCACGACCCGTGGTGATACTCGGGAATGTGGACGTTGCGAAGCCAGATCTCACCGTCGTCCACGGTCGCGAACGCATCGGCCAGCGAGGCCTGCCCGTCCCGCAACGCCTTCACCTCGGTGCCCATCAACGCCACACCGGCCTCGAACGTGTCGAGGATCGAATAGTTGTGCCGCGCCTTCCGATTGGTGGCCACGACCTGATTGTTGCGGTTCTTCTTGACCTCCGCCGCCGATTTCTTCGCCATTGCTAGCGCCGTACGTACAGTCGTAGCGTCACGTAGCCCGTGAGGCCTGCCATCGCGACGCCGACGAATAGCAGGACCGGTGCGATGTAGAGGATGTCGGCGTAGTCGATCCTGGCGATCAGATTCGCTTGATAGAACTGGTTGAGCGCCTTCTCGAGGAACAGAGCCCGCACCAGTATCAGGCCGACGATCGAGATCACCACACCGATGAACGCGGCAAGCATGGCCTCGACGAGGAAGGGCAGCTGCGTGTACCAGCGGCTCGCGCCGACCAGTCGCATGATGCCCACCTCCGTTCTTCGCGTATAGGCCGCGACTTGGACCATGTTGGCTATCAACAGGATTGCGCCGACCGCCTGTACCAGCGCCACCGCGAATGCCGCGGCACTCAACCCGTCGAGCACCGCGAAGAGCCTATCGATGAGGTCCTTCTGGTTCAGCACGTTGAGCACACCGGGCTGGCTCTTGAGTGCGTCGTCGAACGCCTTGTGCTGCTCGGGGTTGTCGAGCTTCACCACGAATGATGCGGGAAACGCGTCCTTCCCGGCGACGTCCTTGTACTGGGGAAACTTCTTGACCGCATCGTCGTAGGCGTCCTGCTGGTTGAGGAACCGAACCGACCGCACGTCATTGCGGTCCTCGATCTGCTTGCGCAGCGCCTTGCACGGGTCCGCGTCACACGTCGTGTCGTTGGCCGACACGTCGTTGGTGAGGAAGACCTGACTCTCGACGCGGTCCAGATAGATGTTGCGGGAACTGTCGGCGAGCCGGACGACGAGCAGGCCGCCGCCGAACAGGCCGATCGAGATGGCGGTCGTCAAGATCATGGCGACCGTCATCGTGACGTTGCGACGAAGTCCGGTCAGGACCTCGTTGACGAGAAAGCCGAAGCGCACTTAGCGATCCATTCCATAGACACCGCGCTGTTCGTCGCGGATCAGTCGTCCCAGCTCGAGTTCGATGACTCGCTGGCGCATCGAGTCGACGATGTGATGGTCGTGGGTCGCCATCAACACCGTCGTCCCGGTGCGGTTGATCCGCTCGAGCAGATCCATGATGTCCTTGCTCGTCTCCGGATCGAGGTTGCCTGTCGGCTCGTCGGCCAGCAGCACCAGCGGCCGGTTCACGAAGGCGCGCGCGATGGCGACACGCTGCTGCTCGCCGCCGGACAGTTCGTTGGGAAGCCGGTTGGCCTTACCGGATAGGCCGACCATCTCCAGGACGTCGGGCACCACGCGGTTGATCACGTCGGAACGCTTGCCGATCACCTCGAGGGCGAACGCGACGTTCTCGAAGACCGTCTTCTGCTGCAGCAGGCGGAAGTCCTGGAACACGCACCCGAGAACCTGTCGGAGTCCGGGGATGTGCCGACTCGGCAGCTTGTTCACGTGGAACTTCGACACCTGGATGTCGCCGTGCGTCGGGGTGTCCTCCGCGAGCAGCAGTCGCATGAACGTCGATTTGCCGGAACCGGACGGTCCGATGAGGAAGACGAACTCACCCTTTTCGATCTTGAGTGAGACATTGTCCAGAGCCGGCCGTGCCGAGGATTTGTACTGCTTGCTCACGTGGTCGAGGGTGATCATCACGGCACGCCAGTGTAGCGGGACGAACTACGCCGCCCGGACTACCCGGGTGGCAGGGGTATCGGCAACACCGGCCCCACACCCGGAATGACCGTCGTCGTGGTGGTCGTCGTGGTGCCCGAGCGGTTCGGTACGGGCACCCCAGGCGACGTCACCGGAGTCTGCGTCACGGTCGTCGGCGGAAGCGGGCCGGGTCCGTCCGGGTCGACCACCGTCGTCGCCGTCGACGGTCCGGTCGTCGTCGGACCGGTGGTCTCGGTGGGGCTCGTCTCCGTCGTCTCGGTCTCGGTGGTCTCGGTGGTGGTCGTCGTCGGGGTCGTCCGATACGTCGTTCTGGGTTCGGTCTGGACCTGCGTGCGCGGCACCCAGGTGTACGCCGGGTCGGGCATGTACCCGGGCGGCACCACCTGGGCGCTCTCGGGTGCGGTGGGCGTCGACGGGGCCGGTTGGTAGGTGTTGTGCACCCAGGCGATCGCGAAGAAGGCCAGGACCAGCGCAGCCGTGGACGTGCGGATCCGACCGTTGATGATGTACCCCGGCCATCCGCGGTCGGTGCGCCTGCGGGTGACCCAGTTCCAGAAGCTCACGGAAGGTCCTCCGGGTTCTGCTGGTCCGTGGGCGGCTTCACCGCGGCGGGACTGGGAATCGTGTTCACCACTGGTGAGCCCGCGGCAGAAGCCTCGGCAGAGGTGACGATGCCAGCCCGGATCAGCCCCTCGACCACCAGGACACGCAGACGGCGACCAACCTCGAACTGCTTGCCGGGCAGCGTTCGCGCGACCATTCGAAGATTGACGGTGTCGACCTCGATGCTCTCCACGCCCATCACCTGCGGAGCATCCAACAGGAGCCTCCGCAGGCTTGGGTCCTTCATCGCCTTGTCACTGACGTCGTGCAGCAGGTCGTCGACCTTGGTGAGGTCCGCGGTGGTCGGCACCGGGATGTCGATCACCGCCCGAGCCCAGTCCTTGGACAGGTTCATCGTCTTGACGATCTGGCCGTTGGGGATGGTGAAGACCTCGCCCTCGGTGGACCTCAGCCTGGTGACCCGCAGTGTGACGTCCTCCACGGTGCCCTCAGCGGGGGCAGCGATGCCTGCGACGGTCAACGCGACGAGGTCTCCGAAGCCGTACTGCTTCTCGGTGATGACGAAGAATCCGGCGAGCAGGTCCTGAACGATGCGCTGCGCGCCGAAGCCCAGCGCCGCGCCGAGTACGGCGGCGGGCGCCACCAGAGATCCGACCGGGATGGCCAGCACGTCGGTGATGTCCACCGCGACGACCACGAATAGCACCGCGATCGACACCCAGGAAATGACCGACGCCACGGCCTGCCGGTGCTTGGCGGTTTCCGTGCGCACCAGCTGATCGGTCTGCTGGAAATCCGCGTCGATGCGGCGGGTGATCTTCTGCGCGGTCCAACTGATGAACCGCGCGGCCAGCACCGCGAAGATGATCAGCAGGGCGATCTTCAAACCCCTCGTGAGGATCCACTGCCCGATGCCGCCCTGCCAGAAGCCGTGCCAACTCTGCGACCATCCGATCGCGAGATATGTGTTAGTCGTCATCTTTCCTATTGCGCCAACGGATTCCCGCTTCCAGGAATCCGTCGATGTCGCCGTCGAGTACAGCTGCGGGATTTCCGACTTCGTAGTCGTTACGCAAGTCCTTCACCATCTGGTACGGATGCAGTACGTAGGAGCGCATCTGATTGCCCCACGAACTGCCGCCGTCGCCCTTGAGGGCGTCCATCTCGGCTCGCTCTTCCAAACGCTTGCGTTCCAACAGCTTTGCCTGGAGCACACGCATCGCCGAGACCTTGTTCTGCAGCTGGGACTTCTCGTTCTGACAGGTCACGACGATACCGGTCGGGATGTGCGTGAGCCGAACCGCCGAGTCCGTGGTGTTGACCGACTGACCGCCGGGACCGCTCGACCGGTAGACGTCGACGCGCACGTCACCGTCCGGGATGTCGATGTGGTCGGCGGTGTCCACCACGGGCAGCACCTCGACGTCGGCGAAGGACGTCTGGCGCCTGCTCTGGTTGTCGAAGGGACTGATGCGCACCAGGCGATGGGTGCCCTGCTCGACGGACAGCGTGCCGTATGCGTACGGGGCATGCACCGCGAAGGTCGCACTCTTGATGCCGGCCTCTTCGGCGTACGACGTGTCGAACACCTCGACGCCGTAGTCGTGCTTCTCCGCCCAGCGGATGTACATCCGCATCAGCATCTCCGCCCAGTCGGCGGCGTCGACGCCACCCGCACCCGAGCGGATGGTCACGACGGCTTCGCGCTCGTCGTACTCGCCGGACAGCAGGGTGCGGACCTCCATCGCCGCGATGTCCTCGCGCAACTTCGCCAGCTCGGCGTCGGCGTCGGCCCCTGCCTCGTCTCGGCCGGCGCCCGCCGCCTCTTCTTCGGCGAGTTCGTACATCACGGGCAGGTCGTCCAGCCGCTGCCGGAGTTCCTCGACCCGGCGCAGTTCACTCTGGGCATGTGACAACTCGCTGGTGACCTTCTGGGCGCGCGTCTGGTCGTCCCACAACTTGGGATCGGACGCGGCGTCCTCCAGTGTCTTGATGCGGTCACGAAGGCCGTCGACATCGAGCACCCGCTCCACAGTCGTCAGAGTGGTGTCGAGTGCAGTGATGTCGTCTTGCCGGTCGGGATCCACGGGAGATCAGGGTACCGACCGTTGTGCGGGTCTAGCATCGGCTTGGTAACCAGGCCGGTGATGTCGCGACAGCCCCTTGCGCATCTGCGGCACGAACAGCTTCCTGTCGGAAGGCTCATTGCATTGCGCCCATACCGCGTCGCGATCGTCGGTTCCGGTCCATCTGGCTACTTTGCCGCCGCTTCGCTTCTGAAGTTCGCGGACTCGAATGCCGACACCGACTCCCCCAAGGACGTGCACGTCGACATGCTGGAGATGTTGCCGACCCCGTGGGGCCTGGTGCGTTCCGGTGTCGCACCGGACCATCCGAAGATCAAGACCATCAGCGCCCAGTTCGAGAAGACCGCGAACGACCCGCGCTTCCGGTTCTTTGGCAACATCCGGGTGGGCGAGCACGTGCAGGCGGCCGAGCTGGCCGAACGGTACGACGCGGTGATCTACGCCGTCGGCGCGCAGGCCGACCGCCCGCTGGGCATCCCAGGTGAGGAACTGTCCGGCAGCGTCGCCGCGGTCGACTTCGTCGGCTGGTACAACGCCCACCCGCACTTCGAGGAGATGACTCCCGATTTGTCGACCGGGCGGGCAGTCGTGGTCGGCAATGGCAACGTCGCACTCGACGTCGCGCGCATCCTCGTCAGCGATCCCGACGTCCTGGCCAAGAGCGACATCGCCGATCACGCCCTGGAGTCACTGCACTCGCGCGGAGTGGAAGAAGTGGTGGTGCTCGGCCGCCGCGGCCCGCTGCAGGCCACGTTCACCACGCTGGAATTGCGTGAGCTCGGCGACCTCGAGGCGATGGCCGACGTGGACGTGATCGTCGACCCCGCGGACTTCGCCGACATCTCCGAGGAAGACCTCGAGTCGGCGAGCAAGACGGTCAAGCAGAACGTCAAGGTGATGCGGGGCTACGCCGAGCAGAAACCGCGAGGCGCCAAGCGCCGCATCGTGTTTCGCTTCCGGACCTCACCCATCGAGATCAAGGGAGACGACCGGGTCTCGTCGATCGTTCTCGGCCAGAACGAGTTGGTGAGCGACGGCGACCGCTTGGTGGCCAAGGACACCGGCGCCCGCGAGGAGCTACCCGCGCAGCTCGTGGTCCGCGCGGTCGGCTACCGCGGCGTGCCGACGCCGGGGCTGCCGTTCGACGAGCGTTCTGGGACCATCCCGCACACCGACGGCCGTATCGAGGGCAGTCGCAACGAGTACGTCGTCGGGTGGATCAAGCGCGGCCCGTCGGGCGTCATCGGCAGCAACAAGAAGGACTCGGCCGCGACGGTCGACACGCTGGTGTCCGATCTGGCTGAGGCACGCGCCGAAGACGCGGTCGAGTGGTTGTTGTCGCGGCAGCCGAAGCTCGTCACCGACGACCACTGGAAGCTGATCGACGACCACGAGCGCGGTGCGGGCGAGCCGCACGGCAGGCCGCGGGTCAAGCTGACGAGTGTGGCGGACCTGCTGAGGATTGGGCACGGCTGACGACGATGCCGCGAGGCACGAGCCCCTGAGGAGTCAGCCCATCAAGCACGGCTGACCATCAAGCACGGCTGACGATCATTCGCCCGGCGGTGCGGTGACCCTGTCGGCCTCGATGGTGACCAGCAGCCTGGCCTCGTTCGGGTTGCCGCTGAAGTTCGGATACGGGATGCCCAGGTACTTGTGTGAGATCTCGTCGATGCTTTCGCGTCCGCCTTCGGTGGTCGTCTTGACCACGCGGCCGCGGACCGCATAGAACCGCCGGACGTCGTCGGGATCGACGACGTTGACGGCGACGCGGGGGTCGCGAGCGATGTTCCTGGCCTTCTGCATGCCGTCGACGATGTTGATGACGACGTTCTCGCCGTCGGTGGTGACCCAGGTTTCGGTCAGCTGTGGTGATCCGTCGGGCATGAGGGTGGCGATGAAGCACGGGCTGGGGCGGCGCAGCAGGTCGAGGAGACCTTCGGGAAGTGGCTGGGGCACTAGCGTCCTTTCATTGCAGGGTGATCGAAATCGCGTTCGCCCAACAAATGCGTGGCGCAACGCCGCTTAACCGAGTTCGGTCGGCGATCCCGGCGCATCAGGCGCCTGGGTGGGCGCGAAGCCCCACTTGTCGGGGTTCTTGGGCGAATACACGATGGGCATCAGCTGGCCGACGTTGGGCGCCGTCCCGACGTTCATCACCAGGCGCGTGTAGACCTCGTGTTCGCGGACGGTCGGGCCGTTGATGACGCCGGTGATGGTCACGAACTGCGAGCCGTCCGACTCGGCCCCCGAGCTCGCTCCGGTGATCAACAGGGTGCCCTGCGCGAGGTCGGCGCCGGGGCGGCCGAAGCCGCCAGGCCCACCGGGACCGCGGCGCCGCATGATTCTCGGCCCCACCAACAGCACGATGCCGCCGACCAACAGCAAGAGCACAGCGAATTCCCACACAGCGACCATGGTAGGACTGCTCCATGAGCACCGTCTCCGATGACATCAGCCTCGCGCTCCGGATGGCCGACGAGGCCGACGAGCTGACGCTGGCCCGGTTCGGCGCGCTCGACCTTCGCATCGAGACGAAACCCGACCTCACGCCGGTGACCGACGCCGACGAATCCGCGGAGGAACTGCTTCGCGGCCTGCTGGCCGCCAATCGGCCCGACGACGCGGTACTCGGCGAAGAGTTCGGCGGCACTGCGGTTTTCGCAGGACGGCAGTGGGTGCTCGACCCCATCGACGGCACCAAGAACTTCGTCCGTGGCGTACCCGTCTGGTCGACGCTCATCGCGTTGCTGGAGGACGGCGTCCCGACGGTCGGCGTGGTCAGCGCGCCTGCCCTGGCGCGACGGTGGTGGGCCGGCGCGGGCCAGGGGGCGTTCACGTCGTTCAACGGCGACAGCAGACGCATATCGGTGTCGGGGGTCGCCGACATCGATTCGGCCAGTCTGTCGTTCTCCGACTTCACCACTGGTTGGGAGCAGCGCCGCGCGCCTTTCGTCGAGCTCACCGATGCCGTGTGGCGGGTGCGCGGTTACGGCGACTTCTGGTCCTACTGTCTCCTTGCCGAAGGTGCCGTCGACATCGTCGCCGAACCCGAGGTCAAGCTCTGGGATCTCGCGCCGCTCGACATCGTGATCCGCGAGGCAGGCGGCACGTTCACCAACATCGACGGCGAACCGGGTCCGCACGGCGGGAGCGCGGTTGCCACCAATGGGCTTCTGCACGACGAAGTGCTCGGCAGGCTCGCACTCCCGTAATCGACGGGCCCAAAAGCATAGGGAAATCCCTGATTCCTCTCTCCGCCGATTTACCTAGCGTCATCGGCATGAAGAAGTCCACGATCCTCACCGCCGCCGCCCTGACCGGGTTCGGCGCCGCCCTCGTCGCCCCCGCGGCGGTGGCCGACCCGCGGATCAGCGTGCCGTTCGTGCCCGTGTCCGTCCACCTCGACCCGCCGAGCGGCGACGACGGATAGGTTTGCCGCGCGCAGCGTGACGTTGGTAACAGCTTCCCCTTATCTTACTCAGGAGTAAGATACGGTCATCAAGCACTGCCCCAACGATGCGAGGCTGCCGACATGACCAACACCCTGCCGTCGACGAACGGCTCCAAGCAGCGCCCCAGCCGCTCCGGATCGGAGAGCGCCGTGGGCCTGCAGAAGCACAAGCGCAGCCCTACTTCCATGGGATTGGCGCTGCTCACCCCACTGCTGGGACAGGAGTTCCTGGACAAGTACGGTCTGCGCGATCCCCTCAACCGCGGCCTGCGGTTCGGCGTCAAGACCGCGTTCACGGCGCTCGGCGCGTCCACCCGTCAGTTCAAACGCGTGCGGGGCGTCGGCAAGCCGCCCACCCGGCTCAAGCCGAGCGGTGCGGACTACTTCGACCTCACGCCGGACGACGAGCAGAAGATGATCGCCGAGACCGTCGCGGAGTTCGCCGAAGAGCTGCTTCGCCCCGCGGCCTACGATGCCGACGCTGCGGCGACCTATCCGGTCGAACTGGTCGGCAAGGCCACCGAGATCGGCGTCACGGCGATCAACATCCCCGAGGACTTCGAGGGCATCGCGGCACACCGCAGCACGGTCACCAACGCACTCGTGGCCGAGGCGCTTGCGTACGGCGACATGGGACTGGCGCTGCCGATCCTCGCGCCCGGCGGCGTCGCGTCGGCGCTGACCCACTGGGGGAGCGCCGATCAGCAGGCCACCTACCTGGCCGAGTTCGCGGGCGAGAACGTCCCTCAGGCGTGCGTCGCGATCGCCGAGCCACACGCCCTGTTCGACCCGACGGCGCTGAAGACCGTTGCCGTGCGCACGCCGAGCGGCTACCGGCTCACCGGCGTCAAGTCCCTGGTGCCTGCCGCCGCCAACGCCGAACTGTTCGTGATCGGCGCACAGCTGAGCGGCAAGCCGACGCTGTTCATCGTCGAGTCGGGGTCCAAGGGGCTCACCGTGAAGGCCGACCCGAGCATGGGCATCCGCGCCGCGGCGCTCGGACGTGTCGAACTGGACAACGTCGTGGTGCCGCTGCACAACCGGCTCGGCGAGGACGAAGCCACCGATGGTGATTATTCGGAAGCCATCGCGCTGGCCCGATTAGGTTGGGCCGCACTGGCAGTCGGCACGTCACATGCCGTGCTCGACTACGTCATTCCCTACGTGAAGGAGCGCGAGGCGTTCGGCGAGCCCGTCGCCCGCAGGCAGTCGGTCGCCTTCATGTGCGCCAACATCGCCATCGAACTCGACGGGCTGCGGCTGATCACCTGGCGCGGTGCGTCACGCGCCGAGCAGGGTCTACCGTTCGCCCGCGAGGCCGCACTCGCCAAGCGCATCGCCACCGACAAGGGCATGCAGATCGGCCTCGACGGCGTGCAGTTGCTCGGCGGTCACGGCTTCACCAAGGAACACCCCGTCGAACGCTGGTACCGCGACCTGCGAGCTCTCGGCGTCGCCGAGGGTGTCGTCGTCCTCTAACGGCCAAATCAGAGACCAGGAACGGAAAACCCAGTCATGGCAATCAATCTGGAAATGCCGAAGAAGCTGCAGGCCGTCATCGACATGGCGCACGACGGTGCCGCCGAGATGCTGCGCCCCATCTCGCGCAAGTACGACCTCGCCGAGCACGCCTATCCGGTGGAGCTGGACACCCTCGCGGATCTCTTCGAGGGCCTGCAGGGAGCCGCGACCATCTCGTTCGCCGGTGCCGAGGCCTTCCGCGACGCGGACGGCCCCAAGGGAAACATCAACGGCGCCAACATGTCTGCCCTCGTCAACGCGCTGGAGATCAGCTGGGGTGACGTCGCCCTGTTGCTGTCGGTACCCTTCCAGGGCCTCGGCAACGCCGCGATCTCGGGCGTGGCCACCGACGAGCAACTCGAGCGTCTCGGCAAGGTGTGGGCGGCGATGGCCATCACCGAGCCCAGCTTCGGCTCGGACTCCGCGGCCGTGTCGACGACCGCCAAGCTCGACGGTGACGAGTACGTCATCAATGGCGAGAAGATCTTCGTGACCGCAGGCTCGCGGGCCACCCACATCGTGGTGTGGGCGACGCTCGACAAGAGCCTCGGCCGTGCAGCGATCAAGTCGTTCATCGTGCCGCGCGAGCACCCCGGCGTGACCGTCGAGCGTCTCGAGCACAAGCTCGGCATCAAGGCGTCCGACACCGCGGTCATCCGCTTCGACAACGTCAGGATCCCGAAGGACTTCCTGCTCGGTAGCCCGGAGATCCAGGTGGACAAGGGTTTTGCCGGCGTCATGGAGACGTTCGACAACACCCGTCCCATCGTGGCCGCAATGGCCGTCGGCGTCGCCCGCGCGTCGCTGGAGGAACTCCGGGCCATCCTCACCGAGGCAGGCGTGGAGATCTCCTACGACAAGCCCGCCCACGCCCAGAGCGCGGCTGCCGCCGAGTTCCTGCGCATGGAGGCCGAGTGGGAGTCCGGTTACCTGCTGACCCTGCGGTCGGCGTGGCAGGCCGACAACAAGATCCCGAACTCCAAGGAAGCCTCGATGGGCAAGGCGAAGGCAGCCAGGGTCGCCAGCGACATCACCCTCAAGGCCGTCGAGTTGGCCGGTACCACCGGATACTCCGAGGAGACGCTGCTGGAGAAGTGGGCGAGGGACAGCAAGATCCTCGACATCTTCGAAGGCACCCAGCAGATTCAGCAGCTCGTCGTCGCACGTCGACTGCTCGGATTGTCCTCGGCTGAGCTGAAGTAGTAGGAGATCTCCCGGATCGAACTAGGCTGCTCGGCGCCGGAGACGACACGATAGCGTCGGTGCCATGGATGACTTTCAGGCACTGATCGCCCGGCAGGGTGACGACGGGATCACCGCGGCGGTCGAGACACTCACCGAGTCGGATCTACCCCCTGGTGAGGTGACGATCCGCGTCGCGTACTCCAGCGTCAACTTCAAGGACGCGCTGGCCCTGACGCCGAAGGGCGGCGTGGTGCGGGACTACCCGATCGTGCCCGGCATCGATCTCACCGGTGAAGTGGTCGAATCGTCGTCCGACGAGTTCAAGGTCGGCGACGCCGTACTCGCACACGGATACGAGATCGGCACCGGTCGCCACGGCGGCTACGCGGAGTACGCCAGGGTGCCCGCCGACCAGGTCGTCGCCCTAGGCACACTGAGCCCGTACGAGGGCGCCGCCATCGGCACCGCCGGGTTCACCGCCGCGATGAGCGTGCAGGCGCTCATCGAGCGCGGCATCAACCCCGAGGACGGCCCGATCGTCGTGACGGGCGCGACGGGCGGCGTCGGCTCGGTGAGCATCGACTTGCTGTCCGCGGCAGGCTACGAAGCGGTCGCCTCCACCGGTAAGCAGCACGCGGCCGACAAATTGAAGTCCCTGGGTGCCGCGGATGTCATCCCCCGGCTGCCCGCCGATCCCGATGCGAAGCCGAGGCCACTCGGCAAGACCCGGTGGGCAGGTGCGGTCGACTGCGTCGGCGGCGCCACCCTCGCCGACGTGCTCAGCACCATCTCCTACGGCGGCGCGGTGGCTGCCAGCGGACTGACCGGCGGCACCGCGCTCAACACGACGGTGATGCCGTTCATCCTGCGCGGTGTCGCCCTGTTGGGCATGGACTCGGTGATGATGCCCATCGGTCCGCGCCGCGAGCTGTGGGCGCTGCTGGGCGGATCACTGAAGCCGCAACGACTTTCGCAGATCACCCACGACGTCGACGTGAAGGACGTCGTCGAGGTGATCGACAAGGTGCGCGCCGGAGAGTTCTCCGGTCGCGCCGTCGTCAAGGTGGCGGGCGGGTTCTAGCCGGGCGTTGCCGAAAGTCCGGAACTGCCCCGGACGCGCGTCATATCCTGAGCGGCATGCGCGCCCTCATCATCGCTGCAGTCGTGTCGGTGGCCTTGGCTCCGACCGCCCACGCGACCTCGCAGGATGATCAGTACCTCGCTGCCCTCACGTCACGCAACATCGGCGGCACGCCGGAACAACTCATCGCATACGGTCACACTGCCTGCGACGGTTACGGCACCCCAGAAGTCGCCGACCAGGCACAAAGCCTGGAAGCGATTGGCTACACCGACATCCAGGCAGCAGACATCGTCGCGACGGCAGTGCTGGCCTACTGCCCGGAGAAGCTGCCACCCCAGGGCCCGACCAGCCCCTGAGCGGCTTCTAGTCCGGATGGCGGAACGGCCGTAACACGTCGCTGGCGCGCGTCGAGAGATCGCAGTCCCAGCATTCGGCGAGCAACTCGTTGGCAGCCTGCACGCCGAGTCGCGGGACCGCGATCGACCGCAGCTTCGCGTCCAGATCGGCGTCCGAGAGCGGGTTCTCCGGCGTGCCGCGGTTGGCTTGGACGCGGTGCTCGAGAGTGCTCCCGTCGCGCAGCGTGATCCGTAGGCGCGCACCGCGTTTGCCGACCGAATCGTCCGGGACGACCGTCACCATCCCCCGCAGTCGCCTGACCTCCTGGTCGTTGACGGCGACCGAGGAGAAGCTGTCCAGCCCCAGGTAACCGGCGTGCAACGAGAACGCGACGCAGTGCGCGGCGCTGAACCGTGCTTCGGAACCCGGGCCGGGATGGGTCCGCCCCGTGACCGATGCGGCGAACGGCAGCATCCGGACCTCGATGGCCTCGATGTCGGCGAGCACGAACCGCGGGTCCTTGGTCAGCTCCAACGCGGCGTCGATCGCCGGATGCAGCAGGGAGGCATTCGGATACAGCTTGTGCCCGTTGGACAACACCGACCACACCTCACCGAGGGATTCCACCAGGATGGCGGCGTCCGGGGCGCGGGAGATGACGGAGAGCAGGCCCCGCTCCCCCTCGATGGCGGTGTCCCGCGCGGTCATGCCGCGTTCGGCCATCAAGGCGGTGAGCACGCCGTCCATCGCGGCCCGCCCCGGCTGCAGTGCCTTTGCGTCGCTGCCGTAGACCTCCCTGATGCCGGAGGCCTGCGCGGCGGCCATGCCGAGCGCGTTGGCCGTTGCGGCGCCACCGAGACCGAGCGCCCGCGCACCGGCTGCCGCCGACGCGAGGTGGCCCGCCGTACCCGTCACCTGCCAACCGCTTTCGAAGTGCGTGATCCCGGCGGCCCTGGCGACCCGAGATCCGACCTCGAACCCGGCGACGTAGCTCGCCAACGCCTGGGCACCGGTCAGCATCCGCATCTCCGCGATGGCCATCACCGTCGGCCACACGCAGGAGCCGAGGTGGATGGTGGTTTCCGGCGGATTGAACACGTCATCGAAATCCAGTGCGTGCGAGGAGTATCCGTTCGCGAGAGCGGCGAACGGGGCGCTGGTGCACTGGCCGGAACCGATGATGGTCGCCACCGGTTCCGACGCGACCGCGGCGATCACGTCACGCAACTTCGCCGACGCGGGTTCCACCGATCCCGCGAGGACGGCAGCCAGCCAGTCGACCAACGCGCGCTTGGCGCCGTGCACCACGTCGGGCGGCAGGCCCTGGAGGGTCACCGCGGATGCGAAGTCGGCCAGTGAGCGGGTCTTGGTCGGCTCCTCCTGCAGATCGGTCATCCGTTGTTGACCATGCCTGCGACGAGTGGCTTGGCCGCGTCGGTGAAATCCTTGATCTGCGTGGTCAATTCGTCACCGATCACGAACTCGGGGTTGAGCCCTTCGCTGCGCAGGTACTCCTTCCACGCATCGGTCGCCGAGACCTTCTGGAAGAAGTCCTGGTAGAACTTCACGGCCTCGTCCGACATCTTGGGCGGACCCGCGATGCCACGGAACTGCAGGTGGTCCGGGAACTCGCCGAGGTCGATCTTCTGCTCGGCGATCGTGGGAACGTTCGGGAAGTCCGGCACCCGCTTGTCGGAGAAGACGCCGATCAGCTTCAGCTTGCCCGCGTCGATCTGGTCGGCGAAGTCCGGGATGGCGCCGATGTCGATCTGTGCGTCACCGCGCAGCATCGCGGTGATTCGTGGCGCGCCATCGTCGAAGGACAGGTACTTCCACTTCGTGCCGGTGTTCTTCTCGATCTCCAGGGCGACGAGATTGTCCACCGAGTTCGGCGACCCGCCCGTCTGCACCATCTCACCGGGGTTGGACTTGGCCGCAGCGATGAACTCCGCCATCGTGTTGAAGGGCGCATCGACGGGCGCCGCGACGACCTGAATCTCGTCCGCCAGCATGACGATCGGCGTCAGGTCGGTCAGGGTCGCCGGGGCGGTCGCCGCGGCCAGTCCGCCGATGATCCACTTCGAGGTGAAGGCCGAGATGAAGTTGGAGTCTCCCGGCTTGCCCTTGAGGAACGCCATCGCGCCGAGGCCGCCGCCTTCGGGCTTGGCGATGACCGGCCAGTTGTCCGTCAGGATCTTGTTGTCCCTGGCGATCTTGATGAGCTGGCGTGCGAACAGGTCGCTACCACCGCCGGGCCCCGTGTCCACGATGAACTGGACGTTGCTCGGCGTCCCGCCGGCCGCGGTGGTGGCCGACGTCCCGCAGGCGGGGGTGCCGGCTGTGAGGGTCAGGGCCGCTGCGATGACACCAAGGCGCCTCAGGGTCTGGTTCATTGGTTTACCTCTCGGGGTTCGACGGTCTTGGGGGTGATGGACTCGGGCTCGACGTCTTCCACTAGCGGGTCCAGCGGAACTTCGATCGGCACACTGTCCTTGGTGGGCAGGCGATTACCGCGACGTCTGCTGAGGACGGCGAGGACGACGACGATCACGGCAAGGCCGAGCACGATCGCCGAGATCGGCCGCTCCACGAAGATCAGCAGGCTGTTGTCGGACAGGATCAACGACTGCCGTATCGCGTTCTCCGCCTGCGGTCCGAGGACGAAGGCCATCAGCAGCGGGGTGGGCGGGATCGCCAGCTTGCGGAATGCGTAGCCGAGCGCGCTGAAGAAGATCAGCATGTAGATGTCGAACATCGATCCGCGCACGCTGTACGCGCCGACGACGGCGAGCACCAGGATCGCCGGGTAGAGAACCCAGTACGGAATCTTCAGCAGGCGCACCCACAGTGGGATCATCGGCAGGTTCAGCACCAGCAGGGCGACGTTGCCCAGGTAGAGGCTGGCGATCACGGGCCAGACGATCTCGGGGTTGGTCTCGAAGAGCCTTGGGCCCGGCTGGATTCCGAAGAGCAGCAGCGCGGCGAGCATCACCGATGTGCTGGCGCTGCCCGGAAGGCCAAGCGAGAGAAGCGGAACCATTGCTCCGCCGACTTCGGAGTTGTTGGCCGCTTCAGGCGCGGCGACACCCTCCATCGTTCCCTTGCCGAACTTCTCGGGGTGTTTGGAGATGTTCTTCTGCAGCGTGTAGGAGACGAAGGACGCGATGGTGGAGCCGCCGCCGGGTACTGCCCCGACCAGGAAGCCGGTCACCGAACCCTGGGCGATGGCACCGCGGCAGTCCTTCAGGTCCTGCTTGGTGGGCAACAGATTCCGCAACCCCTTCGGGATCTCGAGCAGCGACTTGCCGCGTTGCTCCTCCACGTTCATCAGTACTTCGGCGACGGCGAACATGCCGAGTGTCAGCACCAGGAACTCGACACCGTCGAAGAGGTTGATGTTGCCGAAGGTGAAACGTTCGGTGCCGCTGAACAGGTCGACGCCGACGGTGGAGATCAGCAGGCCCAGCGCCATCGAGATGAAACCCTTGATCGGCGACTTCCCGGTCACCGTGATGACGAGCAGCAGACCGAACACCATGAGGCAGGCGAACTCTGGCGGTCCGAACGCCACCGCGAACTTCGCGATGATCGGCGCCAGGAAGGTCAGCGCGATGACGCCGACGGTGCTCGCGACGAACCCGGAGATGGCCGACATGCCCATCGCTGGTCCGGCGCGGCCCTTGCGTGCGAGTTGATGCCCGTCGTAGCAGAGCACCACCGACGATGTCTCCGTCGGAATGTTCAGCAGGATGGCGGTCGTCGAGCCGGCGAACTTGGCGCCGTGGTAGAGCCCCGCCATCATGATGAGCCCAGTGGTGGGGGGCAGTTTCAGGGTCAGGGGCAGCAACACCGCCAGCACCGCGGCCGGATTGCCAAGGCCGGGAAGGATTCCGACGATCGTGCCGAGGGTGACACCGATCAGGACCCACATGAGGTTCATCGGTGTCAGGGCCGCGCCGAGCCCGTCGACCAGGCTTTCCAGTGCGTTCAACGTGATGTCCTTTTCGGGGTTGAGGCGATCAGGCGGGAAGTAGCGGCCCTGAGGGCAGCGGGATGGCGAAGAGATGAGCGAAGAGCACGTAGGTCGCCACGGGGATCAGCACGACGGCCAGCAGGCTGCGGAGGTCACGGCGTCGCTCGATGCCGTAGAGGACCACCACCACCAGCAGGACCATCGCCGGGATGTAGCCGATGATGGCGACCAGTGGCGCGATCACGCCGAAGACGACCAGCACGGCGATCGGGCGCAGCATCGCTCGACGAGTTGCGCCGGGCTGGCCGCCGTCGGCCTCCACGCCGTCGAGTTCGGGCTCCTCCGGCTTCTCCCGGACCGCGATCCCCGCCAGCAGGAGACCCAACACGATGAGCAGCCCTGCGAGAATCTTGGGGAAGAAGCCGGGACCGGGAACGTTGTGGTCGCCGAACATCGACAGGTCCCTGGCATCCCAGGTGGCCGCCGCGCCGACGGCCGCGGTCACCAGGCCGGTGTAGAAGTCCAAGCGGCGCATCTGCGGGCCACCACCATCCGTTGGCTCAAGTTTCTTTCAGTCAGACATTCTGTCTGCAATACAGAAGCTGTGTGACGTATGTAACTCTCACCACGGCCTGAGCGTCAATAGCCTGCAGATCTTTTCTTGACAGCAGACACGCAGGCGGTGTTCTACAGCCGCAGATCCCGAGCGCGTTCGATCAGAACGGTGGCGATCTCACGGCGCTTGTCCTGCGAGAGCCGCGTCGTCGGAACGGCGACTGCGACGGCGGCGAGCGCGGTTCCGCCGGCGTCGTGCAGCGCGATCGCGACCGACCCCACGCCCTCCTCGCTCTCCTCGTAGTTCGTCGCGAAGTGATTGGCCCGCACCTCTTCGAGTGCCGCCATCAGCGATGGCAGCGAGGACACCGAACGGTCGGTCTGCGGGGTGATGGTCGCCGGGTCGGCGTACAGCGCCCGGATGCGCTCGTCGGGCAGCTCGGCCAGCAGCGCCTTTCCGCCCGACGTGCAGTGCGCGGGCAGCAGGCTTCCGGTGCGCGGAGCGACGCGCAGCGCCCTGGTGCTCTCGACCGCATCGACGTAGCGGACCTTCGTGCCCTCGAGCGTCATGAGATGGACCGTCTCGTTGAACTGGTCGACGAGGTCGACGAGGAGTGGCCGAGCCTTGGTGCGGAAGTCGCTCTTCTCGACGACCGAGAGGCCGATCTCCAAGAGTGTCGGGCCCGGTCGGTAGGTCCGAGACTGCGGGTCCTGCTGCACGAAGCCGTGATGGATGAGCATGGCGAGCAGCCGGTGCGCCGTGGAGTGAGCCACACCCAGATAGCTGCAGGCATCGGTCAGCCGCAGGGTGTCCCGGTCGTTGAACAGCCGGATCAGGCGCAAGGCGTTGTCCACGGAGGTGATCGGATAGGCCGGTGGAGCGCCGTCCTCCGATACCGGATATGTCTGCATAACAGACATGTTGTCGGCAGAGTGGAAATTTGTCCAGTGAAACTGCCGAATGGGTATTGACTTCGCCGCTCGAGCCCATCTAGCTTCTGTATTGCAGACAGAACGTCTGACTAGCAGAAGCCTTGGAGGAAGCATGCGGATCCGCCATCTGGGGATCGTGACAGAAGATCTGGAACGGTCGGCCGAGTTCTACGAGAAGGTGTTCGGCTTCAAGCGCCTCGGTCCGATCAGGACCCCCGGCCACTATCCGGGGAAGGCCATCGACCTGTCCGACGGCGAGGTGAACTACTCGCTGCTGTGCCCCGACGAGCGGGTCGAGACCTCGAAGTGGACCCAGGGAACGTTGGGCCCCAACCACATTGGTGTCGCGATCGAGGACACCGCCGGAGTCGCTGAGGCACTCAAGGGCTACGGCATCGAGATCTACGGCGAAGACAAGGAACAGTGGCCGCCGCGGTTCTTCAAGTTCAAGGATCTCGACGGTGTCGAGATCGACGTCGCCACCCCCGACCGCAGCTGGAAGTACTAGACAACAGAAACGAGCTCACACCGGTGGCCGGAGCGAATGCCGAATCAGCGGATCGCTCCGGCCACGACTGGCTTCAGGTATTCCTCGGCATGCTCCGCATCGGCGCGACGGCGTTCGGCGGCGGGAGCGCCACCATCGTTGCGATGCGCCAGCTCGCACTGCGCAAGGGATGGCTGACCGAAGAGGAGTTCCTCGAAACCGTCGTGCTCAGCAGGGTCACCCCGGGAATCACGATCCTGGCGCAGGTCATCCTGATCGGAAAGAAGGTCGACGGGCTGCGGGGCATCCTCGCGGGCCTCATCGGCATGTTGACGCCGTCCATCACCATCACCATTCTCTTGGCGCGGCTGTACGTGCTGGTGAAGGACAAGTCCTGGTCGGCGGGTCCACTGGAGATGGTGGCTGCCGTGGCAGCGGGCTTCGCGGTGGCACTCGCCCTGCTGCTGCTCAAGGACACCTTGGTCGTCGACCGTCACTGGCGCGGCCCCGTCGGCTTCCTCGCCTACGTCGCGCTGGGCGCCGCGGTGCCCAATCCCGTTCTGATGCTGGTGGCGGCAGTGGTCGCCGGCCTGCTGTTCCCCCGCCTGTTCGTGCCGAAGGACGAAGGCTCCGAGGACGCCGATGCCGCTTAGTCACCTGTTCGTCGTGATCATGGTCGCCAGCCTGTTCAGCTTCGGCGGCCTTGGCTCACTCCCCGTGCTGCAGAGCCAGCTGTCCGCGAACGGCGTCTCCCCCGACCTCGTCGTGTTGCCGTCGTTGGCGGTGGGCAACATCAGTCCCGGACCCAACGGGCTGTACCTGATCGCCGCCAGCTATTTCATCGGTGGCGTCAAGGGAAGCCTGATAGCTTGCGTCGCCGTCGTCATTCCGCCGTTCCTGGTCCTCGCCGTCGCGCGGGCCAAGCAGCGACTGATCCACCTGGCCCGGTTCCGCGCCATGCTCAGGTCCCTGGCCCTTGCGGTCGTCGCGCTGCTGGTCGTCACCGACTGGTCGCTGGTCAAGCACGCCGCCACCGGACCGCTTGCCGTCACGGTCCTCGCCGTGGGCACCCTGATGCTGCTGGTGCGGGTGCCCCCGCTGGTCGGCGTACTCGCCGCGATCGTCGTCGGGATCAGATGGTGAGCGACCCTGCGATCAGAGCAGGTGGCTGATCAGGTCGGGCTTCATCTGCTGGAGCTGCGCTCCCCAGTACGGCCAGTCGTGCGTGCCGGTGTCCGGGAAGTTGAAGACACCGTTCTTGCCACCCGCGGCGATGTAGTTGTCCTGGAAGGTCCGGTTGGTGCGGATGGTCAGGCCCTCGAGGAACTTGGCGGGCACGTTGTTGCCACCCAGATCGCTCGGTGTGCCGTTGCCGCAATAGACCCAGATGCGGGTGTTGTTGTTCACCAGCTGCTGGATGTTGACCATCGGGTCGTTGCGCTTCCAGGCGCTGTTGGGGTCCTCCGTCGGGCCCCACATGTCGTTGGCCTTGTAGCCACCCGCGTCACCCATCGAGACGTTGATGAGGAACGGCCACGACCCCTCGGAGGGGTTGAGGAAGCCCGACAGCGACGCCGCGTAGATGAACTGCTCGGGGTGGTAGATCGCCAGCGTCATCGACGCCGAGCCGGCCATCGAGAGACCGACCGCGGCGCTTCCGGTGGACTTCACCTGACGCTCGGAGGCCAGGTACGCGGGGAGTTCCTGGGTCAGGAACGTCTCCCACTTGTAGGTCTGGCAGCCCGCCTTGCCGCAGGCCGGTGAGTACCAGTCGCTGTAGAAGCTGGATTGGCCGCCGACGGGCATCACGATCGACAGGCCCGATCCGTCGTACCACTCGAACGCCGGGGTGTTGATGTCCCAGCCGTTGAAGTCGTCCTGCGCGCGGAGGCCGTCGAGGAGGTAGACCGCGGGCGAGTTGGGTCCGCCGCTCTGGAACTGCACCTTGATGTCGCGG